>NZ_LDUI01000030.1:0-242384 GCF_001043555.1 Chromobacterium sp. LK1
TCTGTTCAATCTGGGCGATGGTCAGGATGTCATCATCGACAAGGCGGATGCGGATATTGCGCGTGAGGAGTACCGCGATGAACTGCGCTTTGGCGCCGACATCAAGGAAAGCGATATCCAGGTGCTGCGCAGCGGCAACGACATGGTGTTCCGCCACGTCAATGGCCAGGACAGCGTGACGGTGAAGGATTGGTTCGCCGATCGAGTGTATTGGATCGAGCAGATCACCTTCGCTAGCGGCGTGAAGTGGACGGCGGATCAGTTGATGCAGCAGGGCGTGCCTCTGGTGGGTTCCGAACTGGGCGACACGCTGCGCGGCGGCAACGTCAATGACTGGATCCAGGGCAACGGCGGCAACGATTCGCTGTATGGCGGCAACGGCAACGACCTGCTGGAAGGCGGGGCGGGCGACGACGGGCTGTATGGCGAAGAAGGCAACGATACCCTGCGGGGTGGCGCAGGCAAGGACACGCTGTATGGCGGCAACGGCGCGGATCTGCTGGAAGGCGGTGACGGCGACGACGTGATCTACGGCGGTAGCGATGGCGGTAACTGGCGCGTTGAGGGTGATACCTTGCGTGGTGGTGCTGGCAACGACCAGCTGTTTGCCGGATGGAGAGGGTACGACAACGTGTTCGAAGGCGGCAGCGGCAACGACACGCTGACCGGCAGCTATGCGCGTGACACCTATCTGTTCAATCTGGGCGATGGTCAGGATGTCATCATCGACAAGGCGGATGCGGATATTGCGCGTGAGGAGTACCGCGATGAACTGCGCTTTGGCGCCGACATCAAGGAAAGCGATATCCAGGTGCTGCGCAGCGGCAACGACATGGTGTTCCGCCACGTCAATGGCCAGGACAGCGTGACGGTGAAGGACTGGTTCGCCGATCGAGTGTATTGGATCGAGCAGATCACCTTCGCTAGCGGCGTGAAGTGGACGGCGGATCAGTTGATGCAGCAGGGCGTGCCTTTGGTGGGTTCCGAACTGGGCGACACGCTGCGCGGCGGCAACGTCAATGACTGGATCCAGGGCAACGGCGGCAACGACTCGCTGTATGGCGGCAACGGCAACGACCTGCTGGAAGGCGGGGCGGGCGACGATGGGCTGTACGGAGAAGCGGGCAACGACACTTTGCGTGGCGGTCTCGGCAATGACGTGCTCGATGGTGGCGTCGGTGACGACACCTATCTGTTCGAGCGCGGCGATGGCCAGGACGGCATTACCGACGCTGGCGGCCAGGATGTGTTGAAGTTCGGCCAAGGCGTCAATGCCGACCAGCTGTGGTTCAAGCGCCAGGGCGCCAGCCTGGAGGTCAGCGTGATCGGCACTGAGGACAAGGTGTCGATTAACAACTGGTTCGGCAATGCGGCGAACCAGATCGAGACCCTCCAGTCCGGCGACGGCAAGGCGCTGGCGGCCAGCCAGGTGCAGGCGTTGGTCAACGCAATGGCGGCGTTCAATCCGCCGACAGCGGGCCAGATCAACCTGCCGGACAACTACCAGGCGGCTTTGCAGCCAGTGTTGGCGTCCAGCTGGAAGTAAATCGCTGAGTTGAGCGCAGTAGACGGCCGGCCCCTGGGGGCCGGCTTTTTTCATGTCCTCAGAATGGGCAGGGGAGTGAAGCGGCCGCCCAGCGCATTGTGGGCGTCCTTGCCCCACCAGCTCTGAATGGCGGTGGCGTAGACCTGGCGGAAGTCTATCGCGTAGGGCAGGTTGCCGTCGCTGACGCCGGCCAGTTGCGGACTCTGTCCGTACAGGCCGCCACGCACGCGCCCGCCGCTGGCGAAATGGACGTTGGCGGTGCCGTGGTCGGTGCCGCGGTTGCCGTTCTCGCGCGGGCGGCGGCCGAACTCGGCGTAGCTGAGCACCAGGGTGTCGTCCCAGCGTCCCTGTTGCTGCAATTGCGTGCGCAATAAGGCGATGCCATCGGCCAGCTCGGCAAGCAGACGCGCCTGGGTGGGCGGCTGGTTGCCGTGGGTGTCGAAGCCGGTCAGGGTGATGCGGGCCACGGCGATGGACACCCCGCGCGACAGGGTGTCGGCCAGGGTGGACACCGCTTGGGCGAAGGCGCCGGCCGGCCGGGGCGCCGCCATCGGCGAATCCGCCGCGGCTATCGGCTTGGCCGGCTGGCCCAGCTCGGCGGCGGCCTGACGGATATCGCCCTCCACCTTGAGAATGTGGCCCAGCGCGCCGCCAGTGCCGGCGTGCCCCTGATCCGCCGCCAGCTTGGCCTGGCGCGCGAAGTCCTGCGGGCTGGTCAGCACCACTGCGCGCGCGCCGCCGTCCAGCGGCCCCAGCACCTGGCTGGACAGCACCACGCCGTCGGCGGCGAAGTCGTGAGGCGTCGGCTGCTCACGGAACAGCCGGGTCAGCCAGCCCTCGCTCAGGTATTGCTGGCTACTGGATGCGGTTTCCCAGATTTCGATGGAACGGAAATGGGATAGATTGGGGTCGGGATAGCCGACGCCCTGCAGCACCGCCAGTTCCTGTTGCTGCCACAGCGGACGCAGGCTAGTCATGGCCGGGTGCAAGCCCACTTGCTCGCTCAGCGGGATCACCTGTTCGCGGGGAATGGCGATGCCGGGGCGCAGCCGGTAATAATCGGCGCTGGCGTAGGGTACCACGGTGTTGAGGCCGTCGTTGCCGCCCTTGAGCTCGATCAGCACCAGCAGGCGGCGGTAGCCGGCGGGCGCCAGCGCCCAGCTCAGATTGGGCAGTACCGAGACCATCAGGCCGCCGGCCATGGCTTTGAGGAATTGGCGTCGTTGGAACATGGCGGGAGCTCTCAATGGACTTGGTAAACCGGGTCCAGCAGCAGCGGAGCGATCGCTTGCGCGCCGCTGAGCGACTCGGGCAAAGGGTTGGCCGGCGGCAGCGCCAGCAGCAGCTTGGCGGAGTCCTGGGCGCTGCGCACCTGGTAGATGGCGCTCCATTCGTCCGGCTGCAGCTTGAGCGAGCGCAGGCCGGCGGCCACCAGCCGGTTGATGCGCGCCTCGCGGCCCTTCATTTCATCCATGCCGCCGTCCGGCAATGCAAAAGCGTTGCGCGCCGGCGCGGCGTCGTGGGCGATGCGGTCAAGGAACTGCTTGCGGCTCAGCAAGGTGGCGCTATTGATCCAGGCCTCGCCGCCGGGCCAGCCCTTGACGTTGGGCGGCGCGAACACATCCTGGCCCAGTTGGCGGTTGAGGCCGGCCAGCGCGTGCCAGTCCGGCGGGCTGAGGTCGAAGGTGACCAGGGTGCCTATGGTCAGCTCCAGCGGCGATTTCACCAATTGGCCCTGGCTGCTCCAGAACTGTGGGCTCAGCAGCAAGGCGCGCAGCAAGGGCTTGATCTCGTAGCGGCTGTTGCGGAAATTCCTGGCCAGCCGTTTGACGGCGGCCGGGTCGGGCTTGGGCGAGACAAAGGCCTTCCACAGCTTGGCGGAGATGAACTCGGCGGTGGCCGGTTGCTGCAGCAGCAGATCGAGCACGGCGTCGCCGTCGAAGTTGCCGCGCTGGCCGAAGATCAGCTTGTCGCCGTCGTCGTGCTGCTTGGGGCGATTGACGAAATGGTCGTCGCGGTCCAGGCCCCAGCCGGTGAAGGCGCGCGCGGCTTCGCGGATGTCCTGCTCGCTGTAATGGCCTTCGCCCAGGGTGAACAGTTCCATCACCTCGCGCGCGAAGTTCTCATTGGGCTGGCCCTTGCGGTTATTGGCGGTGTCCAGGTAACGCATCATCGCCGGGTCGCGGGCGACGGCGTGCAGCATTTCGCCGAAATTGCCCAGCGCATAGCGGCGCAGCAACAGGTTCTGCTGATACATCATTTGCGGCGAGCGCACCTTGTCCAGCGCGGACACGAAATGGTTGTGCCAGAACAAGGTCATTTTTTCGCTGAGCGGAGATGGGGTGTAGCGCATTTCGTTCAACCACCAGCCGCGTAGCTCCACCGCGTGTTCGGCGCGCAGTTTCTGCAACGCTTTCTTCTCGTCCTCGCTGAGATTGGCTTGGCCGGGGCGCTCGAAAGGCTCACCGGCCCAGCTCGGCGGCGGCGTGGCGGCGACGGCGCGGCTGCCCGCCAGCAAGCGGTCCACCGCCGCCTCGCGGTCCAGCGGCGCGTAGACGGCGATCTGCGCCGGGTTGGCGCCGAAGCCGGTGCGGGACAGCAAGTGGCGCGCGCCGGCTTCGCCAATGCCGGCCTGGGCCAGCGCAGGCAGGATCAGCGCCGCCAACAGCCATCCGGCGGCCACGGCGCGGCGGCCGGCTTTGTGTGCTGCGCCGAAGTCTGCGGCGGTGCGTCGCCGCCGGTCCATCGTCAACATGAATTTCACGCCTGTTCTCCCCGCCGCGGTCAAGTATTGGCGAAAATGATGACTTCAGCTTAGAACGCGCATGTCATCGGCGTGTTAAGGCTCGGAGCCACTCTGTTAAGGATTGTTGGCTGTCAGCGGGCGGCCGCTGCGGTATACTGGCGCGCTGTCACCAGGGGTGCCCGCGGCGCGGGCTGAGAAAATACCCTGCAACCTGATCTGGGTCATGCCAGCGGAGGGAGCGTGATGCGCGGGTCTGGGCCCGCATTCCGCTTGCTCCGGCCCATCGTGTACGGAGATGTCCATGAAGCGCTTTTCCTCTTTGATAGCCGTCGCGCTGGCGGCATCCAGCCTGGCCGCGTCGGCGGCCGAGCTGCGCGTGCTGTCGCACAGTTCTTTCACCGTGTCCAAGCCCTTGCTGGCCGAGTTCGAGAAGCAGAACGGCGCCAAGGTGTCCATCATCAAGGCCGGCGATGCCGGCGAGATGCTGAACAAGCTGATTCTGACCAAGGCCAATCCCATCGCCGACGTGGTGTTCGGCATCGACAACAGCCTGATCGGCAAGGCGCAGCAGGCTGGCGTGTTGGCGCCGGTGCCGGCGGCGCTGGCCCAGGGCGGCAAGGCCGCCTTGCCCGGCGCGGTGAGCATAGACTACGGCTATGTCACCCTCAATTACGACAAGGCCTGGTTCGCCCAGCGCCAGCTGGCGTTGCCCAAGACGCTGGAGGATTTGACCAAGCCGGCCTACAAGAACCTGCTGGTGGTGCAGAATCCGGCCACGTCCAGCCCTGGTCTAGCCTTCCTGCTGTCCACCATCGCCGCCATGGGCGAGGACAAGGCCTTCGCCTTCTGGGGCCGCTTGCGCGATAACGGGCTCAAGGTCAGCAAGGGCTGGAGCGAGTCCTATTACACCGACTTTTCCAAAAACGGCGGCAGTCGGCCGCTGGTGGTCAGCTATGCCACCAGCCCGGCCGCCGAAGTGTTCTACAGCAAGCAGAAGCTGAACGACGCGCCCACCGGCAATCTGCCGCTGAAGGGCGGGGTGTTCCGCCAGGTGGAGGGCGCGGCCCTGGTCAAGGGCGGCAAGGAAGCGGCGTTGGGCGAGAAGTTCATCGCCTTCCTGCGCTCCGAGGCGGTGCAGAAGGATGTGACCACCACCATGTGGATGTATCCGGTGATGGACAAGGTCAGTTTGGACCCGGTCTACCGTTTCGCGGAGCAGCCTGCCGCGCACGATACGCCGGACAGCAAGGTGATTGCCGAACGTTCGCGCCAGTGGGTGGCGCGCTGGACCCGAGTTGTGTTGAAAGGCGCTTGATGATTGCCGATATTGAATCGCCGCGCTTGCTGCTGCGGCATCTGGATCCACGAGTATTGCGTTATTGCCTGGCCGGTGATCTGACGGCGGCGGCCGAGTTGTTGGGCACGCCGCCGGCGGCGGCATGGTTGGACGAACAAGCGCTGATGGCGCTGCGGCTGGACGATATCACCCAGGACCCGGCGTATGCGCCTTGGTCGGTGCGGGCCTTGTTGCGACGCGAGGACAGGGTGATGGTGGGGCATGCCAATTTCCACTCGCTGCCCGGTCATCCCTATCTGGGCGCTTATGGCGATGTCGAGCTCGGTTATACGATTTACCCGGATTTCCGGCGCCAGGGCTATGCGCGCGAGGCGGTGCTGGCGTTGGGCGGCTGGGCGGCGCAAGCCGGCGCGACGCGGCTGGTGCTGTCGATCGCGCCGGACAATCTGCCGTCGCAGGCGCTGGCGGCTGGCCTGGGCTTCGCCAAGGTGGGGCAGAGCGCGGACGACGAGGGAGTCGAGGACATTCTGAGCGCCTGCTGGCCATTGAAGGACGCGCGGTCTTGATCTTGAGTCGTCGGAGCCGCCTGCTGCTGGCGGCGCCCCCCTTGCTATTCTTGCTTTTGCTCTCACTGGCGCCGCTGGCGCGCTTGTTGCAGGAGGGCGGCCAGTGGTCGCCAGGGCTGCTGCTGGACCCGTATTTGCAATGGCGGATGCTTTGGTCGATCTTGCAGGGCGCCGCCACCTGCCTGCTGGCGCTGTTGTTCGGCGTGCCGGCCGCCTGGGCGCTGGCGCGCTTTCACTTCATCGGGCGCAGCCTGGCGCTGCGCCTGCTGATGCTGCCCTTCGTGATGCCCACCCTGGTCGCCGGCGTCGGCGTGCTGGCGCTGTTCGGTCCGCAGGGCCTGAGCGGACTGAATCTGCAGGATACACCGTGGTTGTTGTTGTACGGCAATCTGTTCTTCAACCTGCCGCTGGTGGTGCGCGCGGCGGTGGACGGTTTCTCCCAGGTGCCGGCCAGCCGGCTGGCGGCGGCGCGCAGCCTGGGCGCCAGCCGCTGGCGCGCGTTCTGGCGCGTGGAGTGGCCGGCGGCGCTGCCCTGGCTGTTGCCCAATTTATGCCTGATTTTCCTGTATTGCTTCTCCGGCTTTGGCCTGGCCCTGTTGTTGGGCGGCCAGCGCTATGCCACGGTGGAAGTCGAGATCTATACGCTGGTGGCGAATGAACTGAACCTGGCGGACGCCGGCGCGCTGGCCTTGCTGAGCCTGCTGGTGGCCGGCGGCATCGCCGCCGTCTACGCCTGGCTGGAAGCGCGTCTGGGCGTGCCGGCGCGCAGCGAGCCGCTGCCTTCGGCGCCGGCACGGGCTTGGAGCGAGCGCGCCTGGGTGGCTGCGGCGCTGGCCATCCTGCTGCTTTTTGCCGGCCTGCCGCTGCTGGCGGTGTTGTGGAAGGCGCTGTCCGCGCTGGATGGCCTGGCCGATCTATGGGATGAGGAACTGCGGCTGGCCTTGTTCAACTCGGCGCGCTTCACTGCGCTGACCGTGTTGCTGTCCGGCGCGCTGGGCCTGTGCCACGCGCTGGCCGCCGGGCGTTGGCTATGGCTGCGGGTAATGGCCTTTCTGCCCTTCGTGGTGTCGCCGGTATGCGTGGCTTTCGGCCTGTTGCTGCTGTATCCGCAATGGAGCGGGCAATTGCTGATCTTGTTGGCCGCCTATGTGCTGCTGGCCTATCCCTTTGTCGCCAAGGCGGCCGGAACCGCGCTGGACGCGATGCCGGCGCAGCTGGCGCAGGCGGCGCGTTCGCTGGGCGCCAGTCCCTGGCGCGCGTTCAGGCGAGTGACCTGGCCCTTGTTGCAACCCGCGTTGCGGCGTGGCCTGGCTTTCGCCGCAGCCACCGCGGTGGGCGAGTTCGCGGTGACGCTGTTCTTGTCGCGGCCGGAATGGCTGACGCTGACCACCTTGATTTACCAGAGGCTGGGACGGCCGGGTCAGGCCAATGCCGACGCGGCGATGCTGCTGTCCGGCCTGTTGATGCTGCTGGCGACACTGGCCTTCATCGTGATCGAAAGCGGAGCGAAGCGGCCGGAAGCGTTGGCGAAAGGAGACGAGCGTGCTTGAGCTCAGACAGATAGACAAGCGTTTCGGCGCGCGGGTGGCGGCGGATCAGCTGTCTTTGGAAGTGGCCGCCGGCGAGACGCTGGCCTTGCTGGGGCCGTCCGGCTGCGGCAAGAGCACCCTGCTTAAAATCATCGCCGGCCTGTTGCCGCTGGATGGCGGCAGCGTCCGCTTCGACGGCGAGGATATTACCGGCCAGCCGCCGGAGCGGCGCGGCTTTGCGCTGATGTTTCAGGATTTCGCGCTGTTTCCGCATTTGGATGTGCTGAACAATGTGATGTTCGGCCTGATCGAGCGTGGCGTGCCGCGGCGGAAGGCGGCGGATGCCGCCACGGCCATGCTGGAGCGCCTGGGTCTGACCGGCTATCAGCGCCGCAAGGTATGGACGCTGTCCGGCGGCGAGCAGCAGCGGGTGGCCTTGGCGCGCGCCTTGGTCACCCAGCCGCGGCTGCTGCTGCTGGACGAACCGTTTTCCAGCCTGGACGCGCATTTGCGCGCTCAGTTGCGGCAAGAATTCGCGCAATTGCTGGCTGATTCCGGCATGCCCGCCATCTTGGTCACCCATGACCGGGACGAGGCGTTCGCGATGGCGCAGCGGGTAGCGGTGCTGCGCGAAGGGCGGGTGGAACAATGCGCGCCGCCGGCGCAGCTGCTGGCGCGGCCGGCCAGCGCTTGGCTGGCGCGCTTCATCGGCTACCAGAACGTGCTGGAGCGCGCGGTGGTGCCGGGCCACGCGCTGCTGTTGGGCCCGGAACAAGCGCCGGCGCGGATAGAGGCGCTGACGCAGTTGGCCGATGGCGTTGAATTGCGGGCGCGGGCCCAGGCCGGCGTGCTCAGCCTGGTGTTGTCCGCGCGCGAGGCGGCGGCGCTGGGCGCGGAGCTGCGCGTTGGTGGCCGTTTCGGCCTGGGCGTGGACGCCGCGGCGCTGATTCCCCTGCCGGCGGAGTCTAGCGCAGGCTCTTGATGCGCTGTTCCAACTCGTCGAATTCCGGGCGCTCGGTCGAGTACAGCACTTTGCGGCCGAACTCGATGGCGCTGGGCGGCGGATAGCCCTGCATGCCGGCCAGGAGCACGGTCTTGATGCATTGCAGCTCCTTGCTGTCCTCGTCCAGTTTCTGCTCCAGTAGGGCGCCCAGCGGCGACACCATGCCGTAGGACAGTAAGATGCCGAGGAAGGTGCCGACCAGGGCCGATCCTATCATGCCACCCAGCACCGCCGGCGGCGCGCCGACCGAAGCCATGGTGTTGACCACGCCCAGCACCGCCGCGACGATGCCGAAGGCCGGCAGCGCGTCGCCCAGGCGCTGGATGGCGGCGATGGGCGCCATGCCCTCCTGATGATGAGTGTCCAGTTCCACATCCATCAGGTTCTCGATTTCAAAGGCGTTCAGATTGCCGCTGACCATGATGCGCAGGTAATCGCGGATGAAGGCCAGGGCGTGGTGGTCGTCGGCGATGGCTGGATACTTGCTGAAGATAGGGCTTTGCTGCGGCGCGTCGACATCGGCCTCCAGCGCCATCATGCCCTCCTTGCGCGCCTTGACCTGCAGTTCATACAGCAAGCTGAGCAAATCCAGCGCGCGCGCCTTGCTGTGGCGCGAGCCCTTGAACACAGCGGGCAGCGCGCGCGCCACCGCTTTCAAGGTCTTGGTCTGGTTGGCGACGATGAAGGCGCCGAGCGCGCCGCCCAGAATGGCCATCATCTCGGTGGGCATCGCGGAGAGAATGGCGCCGATGGCGCCGCCGTGAATCATAAAAGCGCCGAAGATCATGCCGATCACCACGACATAGCCAATGATTACATTCATAAGGGTTCCTAAGTGCCTATTCAAAGTCTCGCGAGCAAGAGCGAGACAAGGCGAAAACAGCTGAAGAAGCGGCATGTACAAGTGGTACATGGACATTCTGAATGCCGGTACTCTCCGTGCCACATCTCAACGAAGCGCAGCAGACCTTGAGCAGCCTCTAAAGCAGGGTCAGGCCGGTCTTGAAAGACCGTATGCGTTGGCCCGAGCGTGCGACACGGCGGGCCGTTATGCGGTATGACGGCGTTCAGGCGCGAGGGGGCCGGTGTGGAGGACGGTATGCGATCTTGGGCGGTTGCGACGGGGTAAAGGCGGGCCAGCCGGACCGAGCCGCCGCGCTGGGCAGCGCGGGGGCGCGGCTGGGCAGCGGCTGGCATTCGACGCAGCCATACGATTCTCCCGCGCAATGGGCATGGCCGGAGTGCGCCGCCAGCGTTGGCGTCTGGCTGAAGGCGTAGACGGCGGGCGCGCGGCGCGGCGCGCCGTCTACATAGGCCGTGGCTGCGCCCAGCGGCAGAGCCTGCCAGATCAGTAGCAGCAGCAAGGCCAGACAGGCGCCGGGGCTGAGTGTCGAATATCGCAACTGGACGTTTCTCATGGATCGCAGCGCAATCTAAAGCAGGACAAGTGGCCTGGCAAGCCTTGCGTAGCCGTTGCGGCGGATGTTTTTGGATTTGATGTTAATTATATGACATCAATCATGCATTCTATGTAATTGGAACTCTTTATTGGGTTAAAAGCTCTACCCGCGGTGCCGGCGGCTTGATTGGCTTGCGCCGGACCAGGTCTTGATGAGGTCAATATAAATGAGCAGTAGAAGACAAGTTTTGGTTTGGACCGGAGTTTTGCCGCTGCTGGCGCCTTTGGCTGTCGGCGCCTTGAGCACCGGCTGCGCCAGCGCTGGCGCGGTGGTGAAGAAATATCGGATTGATGCCAGCCTGCGTTCGGAGAGCCAGGATTCCCGAGTGCGCAATCTGGTGCTTCACTATACGGCGCTGCCGACTGGCGCATCGTTGGAACAGCTGACCAATGGCGAGCATGGCGCCAGTGCGCACTACTTGGTGCCGGATGGCGGATTGCTGGAGGCTGGCACGGTGTACCAGCTGGTGCCGGAGGAGCGGCGCGCCTGGCATGCCGGACGTAGCTATTGGCAAGGCGACCGGTTGATCAACTCCAGCTCCATCGGCATCGAGATTGTGAATCAGGGTTATCCATCGCCGGAGCAAGATGATCTCCCCCTGATGCAGCGGCGCTGGTTCGACTTCGAGCCCGCGCAGATCGCCGTGGTGGCGCAACTGGCGGCGGACATCATCGCGCGGCATCAGATTCTGCCGCACAAGGTGGTGGGCCATTCCGACGTGTCGCCGGGCCGCAAGGTGGATCCGGGGCCGTTGTTTCCATGGGAGCGCTTGTATCGCGACCATCACATCGGCGCATGGCCGGAGCGCGAGGCGGTTGAGTACTACCGGCGTCTGGCACCCTACCGCGGCGATGTGCGCGATTTGCAAAAGCGTTTGCTGGACTATGGTTATGAGGCGCCGCAAACCGGGGTACTGGATAAAGAAAGCCAGGATGTGGTGGCGGCCTTCCAGATGCATTTCCGGCCTGCGCGCTATGACGGCGTGCCGGATACGGAGACCTCGGCAATCCTGGACGCCTTGCTGGAGAAGTATTTCAAGCGGGCGCGGCCGGGGCGGGCGCGTGGACAGCAGCCAGCCGCGACACCGGGGAAAGACAACGGCAAGGGCAGTGACAGCTGGCCGTTGACGCCCTAAAAACCTGTTCAAAGCCTGCCGCGCGTCGTGAGACGCGATATGGCGAGTAAGTCTGGTCGCTTTGCCTCGCGCTTGCTCGCGAGGCTTTGAACTGAGCCAAGTCGGTGTTCGAATCACGGGCTTTCGGCCGGGCCGCCTGAAACCGCGGCGGCTATCTCTACTACAGACCCGCCATGTCTCGGGCGGACTGGCATTTACAGCGAGGCCGCGGGCCGCCGTTGACTGAGTGCTCGGTTTGCCTTCCTCCTCTTCCTCGCTTTCCCTGTGCTTTAGTTTTGTTTGTGCCATAACAAAATCAGGCCTGTCCTTGATCCCGTGTTGAGAGTTGGAAGCTGATTTCCCCATATTATCAATTGTCTATTCTAAAACTTGCTCTTATTAATAAGCATTTGTTACTTCTGAATCCAATTAATTTGTAATAAAAACTATCAAATAGTGCTTCCAATTTAAATGCTGTATGTACTAGAATGCAATTAAGGTGATTGGTGTTACTAAACAAGCCTTAATTAACTAGTGATTTGTTTAAAATAGTGGGATTGGAAAGGAAGGTCGAACATGAAACGTCTGCACGCACTTGGACTGGCTGCCTTGGTTTCGGCTTTTTCTTCCGCAGCATTCGCGCAAGGCGGCGAGGTGTACTTCTACGGCGCCATCGTTGAAGGCGGCTGCAGTGCTCAAACCCACGAACTGGCCAGTGCCGACGCGGCCCGGACCAAGCCTGCGCTTGAACTCAAAGAGTGCGCCAGCCCGGCCAAGCTGACGCTGGATAGCGAAGCCGGCGCGCAGCAAGCCCAGATCGCCAGCTTGAACGTGCGCAAAGGCGAAAACCAGTTCAGCAGCCGCGAGTTGTTGCGCGGCGCCACCGCCCACGCGGGCGCGGTCAAGCTGCTGGTCAACTACTTCTGATCAAAGTCGCGCCGGCATCGGTGCTGAGCTAGCTCAAACAATACCTGAAAACCCACATGGCATTGGCCGTGTGGGTTTTTCCCATTCAAAGTGTTGTTTTCTTGCAAATATCGCTTAAGTCTTAACAACTCCCTGAAGTAAAACAATTATTCATTATTGATTTATCAAGTTGTTTAAAGTCCATGTGTATCTTTTTGTACATATTTGTAAGTAAAAATTTAATATGAAACAAAAAAATCTACGCAATGCGGTGGCTTGATACTATGCGTCCGTGTTCCAGTTCTGCGCGTCAGCACTGGCGGATAGCCCGCTGCGCGGCATGCGAAGCTGCTATGCGGTTTTGAGAATGATTACCTTTGTTTGGAGTCTATAAAAGTCATGAAAAAGTTTGTTTTTGCCGGTTCCCTGATGGCTGTTGCTGCTTCCTCTATTTTCGCTGCCGCTGGCACTCTCGACGTTAACGGCGAAATCGTAACTTCCGCTTGCGGTCTGGATCCGCAAAGCTCCAAGCTGGTGGTTGACCTGGGCAAAGTGCCGGTGCACGTGTTCAAGAAAGTGGGCGACCGTTCCGCTCCGCAAAACTTCGAAATGAAGCTGACCGATTGCGAACTGGGCACCCTGAAGACCGTTGCCGTCCGCTTCGCTGGCGCCTCCGCTGGCAACAAAGAACTGATGGCCACCACCGGCACCGCCAAAGGCGTGGGCGTGCGTCTGCAGAACTCCACCGGCGCGCTGCTGAAACTGGGCGAGTACGGCAGCCCGATCAACCTGGTTGACGGCACCAACACTCTGCGTTTCACCGCCGCTTACGAAGCTGACGGCTCCGCTGCCGGCGACGCCACCGTTAGCGCGGGTACTGCGAATGGTCATGCCGAATTCGACCTGCAATACAAGTAAGCCGCAGGCGTTCCATTACGGAGCATCGCTATGTTCCGGTCTTTGTTTCCTTGTGCCCTGACGGTCTGAATCCATAAGCGATTCCCGGCCTGGTTTGTCCGCTGTCAGCAATGAGTAGTCTGCAAACCAGGGCATGAGGCTGATACCTCGTATCTCCAATGGCGGTCATTTCTCTGCATGGGCGAAAGCGCGTGTGGCGCAGGACCTTTGCCATCGCGGCGTGCGCGCCGTTTCCGAGCTTCATCTTTTTCTTAAGATCCAAGGGATAACTGGCAGGCATGAACAAGCTTCGCACTCACATCGTGGCAGTCGCACTGGCGTTGACGCCTTGCTTCGCGTATGCGGTGGAGTTCAACGACGCCTTCTTGCAGCTGGAGCCCAATAGCAGCGTCAATCTCGAGCAGTTCGAGAAAGCCGGTTACATCGTTCCCGGCCGCTACATCGTCGATATCTACCTGAATCAGCGTTTTCTGCAGCAGCTTGAGCTCAATTTCCGGGCGGAAGGCCAGGAAGGGGATGTGCGCCCCTGTTTGCCGCCGGAACTGATCCGATTGCTGGGCCTGCGTCCGGGCATTGTCTGGCCGCAAGAGGCCGAGTGCGTGGACTTGCCGGCGATCAGCGCGGCCAAGGTGCGTTATTCCAAGAGCAGCGGTCGCCTGGATATATCGGTTCCGCAGGCGGAACTGGCCTACCGCGACGACGATTACGCGCCGCCTGAGACCTGGAGCGACGGCGTGCCGGCGGCCATGCTCGATTACCGCCTGTTCTACCAGCGCACCGATAACGGTCTGGGCACGAGCAGCAGCAAGGTCACCAGCTACGGCGTGGCCGGCGCGAATGCCGGCCCGTGGCGCCTGCGTTCCAATTACCAGTTCGACAATAGTATTTCCAATGGCAGCAAGCTGAAGTGGAACTACACCCAGGTGTACCGCGATCTGCGCAGCCTGCAGGCGCGGCTCGCCTTTGGCGAAGTCTTCAAGACTTCGGATATTTTCGACGCCTTCTCCATGCGCGGCGTCACGCTGTCCAGCGATGAGCGGATGATCCCGCAGAGCCTGCGCGGCTATGCGCCGCAGGTCAACGGCGTGGCCAAGACCAATGCCAAGGTGACCATCCGCAACCAGGGCCGCGTGTTGTACACCACCAATGTGCCGCCGGGGCCGTTCGTGATCCGCGATCTGAACAGCACCACCCAGGGTCAGTTGGAAGTGACGGTGGAGGAGGCCGATGGCAGCAAGCAGGTGTTCTCGGTCAACACCACGTCGGTGCCCTTCCTGACCCGCAAGGGCATGTTGCGTTACAAGGCGGGCCTGGGGCAGGCGGATCAGAGTCGTAGTTCGGCCAAGCCCAATATCGGCACCGGCGAAATCTCCTACGGCTTGACCGACACCTTGTCGGTGTACAGCGGTTTCATCGCTTCGGCGGATTACCGCTCGCTGGCTTTCGGTTTCGCCAAGGATGTCGGCAGCTGGGGCGCGTTATCGGCGGACGTGACTCAGGCCAATGCGCATCTGCGCAACGGGCAAGACACCTCCGGCCGCTCTTACCGCTTCAACTACGCGAAAAAACTGGAACGCCTGGACGCGGACGTGCGCTTGTTCGGCTATCGCTTTTCCGACCGCAACTTCCGCTCGCTCGGCCAATATCTGAACAATCTGGACGGTTTGACCGATTACAACGACAAGCAGCGCGTAGGCCTGACCGCCAGCAAGTCCTTTGGTCGCACCACGCTGTATCTGTCGGCGGAAAAGTCCACTTACTGGAACGCCGCGGCCAGCCAGCGCGTGGATATGTCGCTGAACCGCGACCTGGACATCGGCCCGCTGCGCAATGTCAGCGTCAACCTGTCGCTGCAGTCGGTGCGGGACCAGAGCGGCAATAGCTCGCGGGTGTACCTGAGTCTGAGCATGCCGCTGGAAAACAACCGCCGCATCAATTACGACCTGCAACAGAGCGCCGGCAGCACCAGCCATCGCGTCGGCTTCTCCGACAGCAGCCGGCCCAACCACAATTACAGCATGTCGGTCAGCACCGACAGCCAGACCGGCAAACCGACGCTGGCCGGCGACTATCATTACACCGGCGGCGTGCTGCAGGCGGACGCGTCCGCCAGCAAGCAGCAAGGTGGTTACAGCAGCCTGTCGGCGGGCATGGGCAGCTCGCTGGTATTGCACGCCGGCGGCCTGACCATGGGCAACGCCTCTTCCGGCGAAACCCGCCTGCTGGTGAACGCCGACGGCGTCGCCCAAGTGCCGGTGTACGGCAGCGGCGCGCTGACTGATCGCAACGGCTACACCATGCTCTCCGGCATGGGGCCGTATCTGAGCCAGGATGTGCGCCTGGACGCCGACAATATGCCGGACTCGGTGGAGGCCAGCGCGGTGGTGCGTCGCGTGGTGCTGACCGAGGGCGCGGTGGGCAAGGCCGAGTTCCCGGTCAAGGTTGGCCGCAAGGCGTTGCTGACGGTAAGGCTGCCGGATGGCAAAATGCCGCCTCTTGGCGCGGCGGTGACCGACCTCGCGACCAAGCACGATGTCGGCATGGTGGGCGACAGCGGCCTGACCTATGTCACCGGTCTGAGCGCCTCCGCGCAGCTGGAAATCAGCTGGGGGCAGCAAAGCTGCCGCCTGGAAGCGCTGCCGGCCGACTACGACTTGAGCCAGGGCGGACGCGATGCGCTGTGCGCGCCGCTGGCGAAATAAACAAGGAATCCAATATGAACGCATTGCAACGCGGCCTGGGCCTGCTCGCCGCCCTGGCGCTGCCGCTGGCGGCCCAGGCCAATATCCTGCTGGACCGCACCCGGGTGATCTACCTGGAACAGGACAAGAACGTCAGCATGGTGCTGACCAACAAGAACCCGGACCAGCCCTATCTGGTGCAGTCCTGGCTCAGCGATGGCGCCGGCAAGAAGCTGGGTTCGCCCTTCCTGGTGCTGCCGCCCTTGCAGCGCATCGAAGCGGGCGAGAAGGGCGTGATCCGCTTGAGCCGGATTCCCGACAACAGCCTGCCGGCCGATCGTGAGTCGCTGTTCTATCTGAATGTGCAGGAAATTCCGCCCAAGAGCGACAAGGACAATGTGTTGCAGCTGGCGATCAAGTCGCGGATCAAGGTTTTCTACCGTCCCAAGGCGGCGCAGCTGCCGCGTGGCGACAACCCTGCCAACAAACTGCAACTGAGTCATGCCGACGGCAAGCTGGTGTTCAAGAATCCGAGTCCTTATCACATCACCTTGATCGGCATGAGCTTGCCGGGCGAGAAGACGCCACGAGACCTGGATGGCCTGATGGTGCCGCCGCAAGGCGAGGCCTCGTATGCGCTGAAGTCGCTGCCGGCCAGCCTGAAACTGACCAATATCAATGATTACGGCGCGCAGGACACTTACACCTTCGTCTGCGCGAACCAGGCGTGCAGCTACCGCGAAGACAAGCCGCAGTAAGCACGGGCATTCAGGGGAGAGCCATGTTGAATCGACGATTGCCGCGCCTGGCGCTGATGCTGGCCCTGGCCGCGCTGCCGGCGCTGAGCCATGCGCTGGCTTGCAAGGAGAACGGGCGTGATGGCCAAGTGCTGATCACCGAGGACATCGGTTCCACGGTGGCGGTGCCGGTCACGCTGGGCGAGGGCGAGATCATCTGGCACTCCAGCCAGCGTTCTGTCAGCGTGTCTTGCTATAAGGACCACGACGGACTCCGTAATGCCGAGGATGTGTTTTTCTACCCGAATCCGCGTAATAACAGCGCGCCGCAAGGGGTGAAGTTCGGGGTGATGTACAACGGCCAGGCCTATTTCGATCCCAAGCAGCGAATCGCCACCGGCAAGACGATTCCGGCTTGTCCCAAGAAGGATTATCCGGATATCAAGAACTGCCCGACCACCGATTTCAACCTGGATTTCCAGGTGGTGATCGCCACCAAGCCCAAGTATCCGGGCAGCGGCAATGTCGGCGTGACGCAGTTTGAAGTGATGCAGTTCGACGGGGTCGGCGGCATCAACGATATCAAGGGCAGCAATCTGGTGTACAAGGTCACCGGCCTGGACAAGATCCGCTTCATCCAGTGCGCGGTCAAGGTGGCGCTGAACCCGGCCAGCAATACCCTGGATTTCGGCCGCATCACCAAGACCGACAAGGGTCTCAATCCGGCGGTGCCGCGCAAGGATTTTTCCCTGAGCCTGGAAAAAACCTGTGACGATCCGGTCAAAGTCAACGGCTATTTCCGCGGGGTGAACGGCAAGGTGGACGATTACACCGCGCGCCTGGTCAGGAAGGGCGGGGACAAGGACAGCGGCCTGGGACTGCAACTGTTCTTCGGCGATGGGCGCAAGCTGCGTTTCGATCAGTCCGAATATCTTGCCGACTTCCGCAAAGGCGACCGGCAGAAGATCGTGCCGATGTACGGCACCATCGTGCCTAGCAATCTGGGGCAGGTGGAAGAAGGGCCGTTCACCGGCAGAGTCAATATTGATCTGGACTACCTCTGAGCGTCAGGCTCGGAGGCCTAGGATGGCAGGAGAGGATAGAGAATGAAACCTTGGGCATATTTGCTGGCGCTGCTGTGCGCGGCGCCGCTGGCGCAGGCTGCCGATGGCATGCTGGATGTGCATGGCGAACTGGTGATGAGCGCCTGCGGACTGGACCCGAACTCCCAAAGGCTGGAAGTGGGGCTGGGTCTGGTGTCCTCGCAGATGTTCAAGCGCATCGGAGATCGCTCGCAGCCGGTGCCGTTCAATATCCGCCTGACCGAGTGCTCGATAGACACGCTGACCACGGTGGCGGTGCGCTTCTCCGGCGCGCCGGACCAGGAAAATCGCGCGCTGATGGCGATCACCGGCAGCGCGGAAGGCGTCGGCATACGGCTGCAGTCGCCCACGGGCAGCGATATTGTGCTGGGTGAATACTCTCCGCTGGTCAATCTGACCAATGGCAGCAACAGCCTGCGTTTCAACGCGATGTATGAATCGACTCGAGGCCCGGCGGTGCAGGGGCAGCCGGGCGGCATTCAGCCGGGTTCGGCCAACGGCCTGGCGCAGTTCGACCTGCGTTATATGTAAGCTGCCAAAATCATGAACACAGCCCTGTCGTCGCTAGACGGCAGGGCTGTGTTGGTTTCGGGCGGAACTCAGCCGGCCAGCCAGCTGCCGGGGTGCGCCTCCAGCCAGGTCTTGATGCTCTTGGCGTCGTTGACGCGGGCGGCGCTGCCGCCGGCGGCCAGCAGCACGATGATCAGCGGCTGCGAGCCCACCGTGGCCTGCAGCACCATGCAGCGGCCGGCCTCCTGGATGTAGCCGGTCTTCTGCAGTGAGATATCCCAATCGCCCTCGCGCACCAGCGCATTGCTGTTCTTGTATTGCAGCACGCGGCGGCTGACCGACTGGATCTGATGTTTCTCGGTGGTGGTGAAGGCGCGGATCAAGGGATAGCCATGCGCGGCGCGCACCATGCGCGCCAAGTCGGCGGCGGTGGAGGTGTTGCGCATGTCCAGCCCGGTGGCGTCATGGAATATGGTTTCGGTCATGCCCAGGCTGCGCGCCTTGCGGTTCATGCGTTCAACAAAGGTGGCGGTGCCGCCCGGCAACGCGGTGCGGGCCAGCGTGGCTGCGGCGCGGTTTTCCGACGACATCAAGGCCAGCAGCAGCATTTCCTTGCGGCTGAGCGTGGTGCCCACCGCCAGGCGGGAAGAGGTGTTCTTCACCCGGTCGATCTCGGCTTCGGATACCGTCACTTCCTGGTCCAGCGAGGCGCCGGAATCCAATAGCACCATCGCCGTCATCAGCTTGGTGATGGAGGCTATGGGCATGCGTTGATGGATATTCTTCTGATACAGCGGTTCACCGGTAATGCCATTAAGCACCAGCACCGAATGAGAACTCAGTCGCGGCGCGGCCTGGTCGGCCATCTGAGTGGCCACCATCACGCCGGACGGCGAACCTGCCAGCACCGGCATGGCTAAGGCCGCGGATACCAGCAGGCTTGCAATTTTCTTGATCATGCGTCACTCCAGGGAGAGCGGATTTTAACGAAACTTGGACTGAATAAATAAACCTTCGGCATATTAGCGGCAAGGCATGGATTTATATCAGTCTGACTGTATTTTAAACAATGTTTTGACTGTGTATAGCCTGAATCGCGGCTTTTTTATAGGGCACGGTAACGGGGGTGTGAATGGCGGCCGAAGCGCGTAGAATCAGGCCATCTCCTCCGACGTCCCGAGCCATGCCGCGCACCTATCCCAACAGCCCGTTCAAACTGCATCAACCATTCGAACCCGCCGGCGACCAGCCCGGCGCCATCGCCCAACTGCTGGAAGGGCTGGAGGATGGCTTGTCCTATCAGACCCTGCTGGGGGTGACCGGCTCCGGCAAGACTTACACCATGGCCAATGTCATTGCGCAAAGCGGCCGTCCGGCCATCATCATGGCGCATAACAAAACCCTGGCCGCGCAGCTGTATAGCGAAATGCGCGAGTTCTTCCCGGAAAACGCCGTCGAGTATTTCGTTTCTTACTATGATTACTATCAGCCGGAAGCCTATGTGCCCAGCCGCGATCTTTTTATTGAAAAAGACTCCAGCATCAATGAGCACATCGAGCAAATGCGGCTGTCGGCGACAAAATCCATTCTGGAACGACCGGACTGCATCATCGTGGCGACGGTGTCTGCAATTTATGGTATCGGCGATCCTTCCGATTACCATCAGATGATTCTGCATTTGAAAGAAGGGGAAACCCTGGCGCAGCGCGACATCATCAGCCGGCTGACCACCATGCAGTACGACCGCAACGATATCGACTTCGGCCGCGGCACTTTCCGCGTGCGCGGCGATGTGATCGACATTTATCCGGCGGAGAGCAGCGATACCGCGCTGCGTGTCAGCATGTTCGACGATGAGGTGGAAACGCTGACGCTGTTCGATCCGTTGACCGGGGTGACCAAGCAGCGGGTGGGGCGCTTCACGGTCTTCCCGTCCAGCCACTATGTGACGCCGCGCGACACCGTGCTGCGCGCCTGCGAGCACATCAAGGAAGAACTGCGCGAGCGCATCGAGCGTTATCAGAAGGACGGCAAGTTGGTGGAGGCGCAGCGCCTGGAGCAGCGCACCCGCTTCGATCTGGAAATGCTGTACGAAATGGGGTTCTGCAAGGGCATCGAAAACTACTCGCGGCACTTCTCCGGCCGCGGGCCGGGCGATCCGCCGCCGACGCTGATCGACTACCTGCCCAAGAACGCGTTGATGTTCATCGATGAATCCCACGTCACCGTGCCCCAGGTCGGCGCCATGTACAAGGGCGACGCCGCGCGCAAGGCCAATCTGGTGGAATACGGCTTCCGGCTGCCATCGGCCGCCGATAACCGGCCGCTGAAATTTCACGAGTTCGAGCTGCTGATGCCGCAGACCGTGTTCGTGTCCGCGACTCCGGCGAACTATGAGAAGGAGCACGCTGGCCAGGTGGTGGAGCAGGTGGTGCGTCCCACTGGCCTGGTGGATCCGGAGATGGAAGTGCGGCCGGTGGCCACCCAGGTGGACGACCTGTTGTCAGAGATCCGCCTGCGCATGGAGCGCGGCGAGCGCGTGCTGGTCACCACGCTGACCAAGCGCATGGCCGAGCAACTGGCGGACTATTACACCGAGCACGGCATCAAGGTGCGCTATCTGCACAGCGATATCGACACCGTGGAACGGGTGGAAATCCTCCGCGACCTGCGCTTGGGCGTGTTCGACGTGCTGATCGGCATCAACCTGCTGCGCGAAGGCCTGGACATTCCCGAAGTCAGCCTAGTGGCCATTCTGGATGCGGACAAGGAAGGCTTCCTGCGCTCGGACCGCTCCTTGATCCAGACCATAGGCCGCGCCGCGCGCAACCTCAACGGCAAGGCCTTGCTCTACGCCGACCGTATCACCGATTCGATGAAGCGGGCGATGGACGAGACCGAACGCCGTCGTGCCAAGCAGATGGCCTTCAACGCCGAACATGGCATCGTGCCCAGGGGCGTGGAGAAGAAGATCAAGGACATCATCGACGGCGTCTACAGCGTGGAAGACGAGCGCAAGAAGCTGGTGGACAACGCGCGCGTGGCGATGATGGACGAAAAGACGCTGGCCAAGGAAATCAAGCGCCTGGAGAAAGAAATGATGGAAGCGGCGCGCAATCTGGAGTTCGAAAAGGCGGCCGGCTTGCGCGATCAGCTCAAGCACTTGAAGGAGCAGGCCTGGGTCAACGATCTGTAAGAACCTGTTTACGATCTGCTGCGCGTCGGCGGAATAGTTAGACAAGGGCGTTAAAAACGCTTTCAGAATGCTCATGTACCACCTGTACATTCCGCTTCTTCAACCGTTTTCGCCTTGTCTCGCCTTAGCTCGCGAGATCGTAAACAGGTTCTAAGCCCGGTGCCGCTGTCGGCGCAACGCCCCGCTCGAGTCCGAGCGGGGCGTTGGCTTTTCAGCGCGCGCGCTCCGCGTGCTGGCGGCGATAGCGCTGCGCCAAGGCGGCGCAGGCCATCAGCTGGATCTGATGAAACAGCATCAGCGGTAGCACGATGGAGCCCAAGGCCGGCGCGGCGAACAAGACCTTGGCCATCGGCACGCCGCTGGCCAGGCTCTTCTTGGAACCGCAAAACACGATGGTGATCTGGTCCGCGCGCGAAAAGCCCAGCTTGCGGCTCAACAGCATGGTGAGCGCCAACAGCAGGCCCAGCAAGACCAGGTTGACCAGCAGCAGCGCGGCCAGCGCTTGTGGCGGCGTCTGTTGCCACAGGCCGCTGATCACCGCGGCGCTGAATGCGGTATAGACCACCAGCAGGATGGAGCCTTGATCGACATAGCGCAGCAGGCCCTTGTTGCGGTCCACCCAGCCGCCTATCCAGCGGCGGGCGATCTGGCCGGCGATGAAGGGCAGCAGCAACTGCATCACGATGTCCAGCACCGGCCCCCAACCCTGGCCGGCGCCATGATGCTTGACCACCAGCAGGCTGACCAGCAAGGGGGTGATGAAAATGCCCAGGATATTGGACGCGGTGGCGCTGCAAATGGCGGCGGGCACATTGCCCTGCGCCATCGAGGTGAAGGCGATGGACGACTGCACGGTGGACGGCAGCATGCACAAATAGAGGATGCCCAGGTAGAGCTGCGGCGTCAGCAGCGGCTGCAATACCGGCTGTAGCAGCAGGCCGAGCGCGGGGAACAGCAGAAAGGTGCAGCCCAGCACCACCAGATGTAGCCGCCAGTGGCTGGCGCCGGCCACTACCGCCTCGCGCGACAGCTTGGCGCCGTGCAGGAAGAACAGCAGCGCGATCGCCAGATTGGTGATCAGGTTGAAGGCGGCGGCGATGTCGCCGGAGCAGGGCAGCAAGGTGGCCATGGCCACGGTGGCGAGCAGGGCGAGGGTGAAGGCATCGAGAAATCGGGGCATGGGGCGAAACAGGGTGATGATCGAGACCTTGCTATTGAAGCGCAGCATCATTGACAATACAAATGCATTTATCTGATTAATTCATGAGTTATTGATATGAATGTCTCTTTGCGGCAGTTGCGGGTGTTTCAGGCCGTGCTCGAGCATGGTGGTTTCAGTCGCGCCGGCGCGGCACTGGGGCTGACCCAGCCGGCCGTGAGCCGCGCGGTGCGGGAGCTGGAGCAGGCATTGGAATTGCGCTTGTTCGACCGCACCACCCGCGAGGTGGTGGCGACCGCGGCGGGACTGCGGCTGCAAGGCAAGCTGACGCGGGTATTGGATGAACTGGAGGACGCCTTGCAGGCGGCGCGGCTGGAGGGCGCGCAGGCGCACGGCGTGGTGCACGTGGCCAGCAGTCCCACCTTGTCCGCCAGTCTGATGCCTTTGTTGCTTGCGCGCTGCCGTCAACATTACCCGCAACTGCGGTTGGTGCTGCACGATCAGGTGCAGCGCCTGAATATCGAGGCAGTGCAGAATGGGCTGGTGGATTTTGGCCTGGTAGTGGAGCCGGACGCGGCGACGCCGCTGGAAAGCGAACCTTTGCTGGAGGATGATTTCTGGCTGGTGTGTCGCCGCGACCACGCGCTGGCGGGGCAGGCGGCCGCGCATTGGACGCAATTGAGCGGTCAGCCGCTGGTGCTGCTGGATCACAGCTCAGGCAGCCGTCGGCTGATAGACGGTTTGCTGGAACAGCACGGTGTTGATTGCGAGGTGGCGCAGCAGCTGGGGCATTCTCAGTCGGTGTTCCGCATGGTCGCGGCGGGTCAGGGCGTCAGCATCAGCCCGGGTTTGGCGATGCCTTTGCCGGCCGGCAGCGATTTGCGGGTGCTGCCCTTGTTGCCGGCGGCGCGGCGGCGCATCGTGTTGATCAAGCGGCCGCACCGCTCCTTGTCGCCGCTGGCGCAGCGGGTGTGGCGGCTGGCGCTGGAGATGCGGCGGGAACTGGCTCAGGCGGCGTGACCGGACGCTTGGGGCGCTTGATGCCGGACTGCGGCAGCAACTGCAGGCGCAGGCCTGGGCTGGCCAGGCACTGACCGTTGCCCGCGCGGAACAAGGTGCCGGTCGCTCTATCGGCCCATAGTTTTCTGCCGCGCAGGGTGACGCTGGAAACCGAACGCTTGATTAGGCCCATCTCGGTGTGCAGCCAGGCGGAGCGGGCCGGCAAGCGGCGCAGGGCCGGCAGGCTGGCTTCCGTCAGATAGCCGCCATCCGGACTCAATTGATAGGTCTTGTGCATGATGGTTCTCCATGATGCCGACACAGGTGCTGGATATGTGCAATATGGTGAATATATTTACTAATTATAAGTGTTAAATGCCGGGGCCAGGACTGGTCCAAGGGATGGCCGGCGTCGAGGCGCCAGCCGCAGCGGGCAGGCTGGAAAAGCCGGACGCTGCGGGCTATCTAGATATTACGTGTCCAGATTTATCGGGCCTTGTTCATTGCACGCGTTGGTAATGCGCGACCATTCTTTGTGGCGGAAGCGCTTAAGAAACTGTTCAACGCCGCGGCGTTTCGTGGAGCGTCACACTGAGAACCCGCCTTCGAAGTGTTCATGGGCTTGTGCATTCCGCTTTCCCGGCCGCAATCCCTCTCCGTGCCGGCTTGTTGGCCTGTGAACAGTTTTAAGGGCCGGTCCGTGGCCAGGAACGCAAAAGGAGGAGCGCTGGCAATGTCGCAAATCTTGGTCATTGACGATGAGGTCGTATCCCGGCAATTCCTGATCGCGGTGCTGCAGCGGCTTGGCCTGGGCAAGGTCTCGGAAGCGGTTGACGGCCTGGACGCGCTGATGCAACTGGATGCCGGCGACCGGGTGTTCGACCTGATTTTCTGCGACCTGGACATGCCGCGCATGGATGGCATCGAGTTTGTGCGCCACCTGGGCGAGCGGCGCTATCGTGGCAAGCTGCTGATCACCAGCGGCTTTGATGGACGGGTGCTGAGCAGCGTGGCGGACCTGGCGCGCTTGTACGCCTTGTGCCTGTGCGGCGTGTTGCCCAAGCCGGTGGATCCGGTGCAATTGCTGGCCTTGCTGGCGGCGCCGGTGGAGCCGGGCGAGGCGATCAGCCTGCCGCTGGAGCGCTTGAGCAGCAAAGAGCTGCAGCAAGGCATCGCGCGTGGCGAGGTGGTACCATTTTTCCAGCCGCAGGTGGAGGTGGCCAGCGGCAAGGTGCTGGGCGTGGAAGTGCTGGCGCGCTGGCAGCATCCGCAATTGGGCTTGCTCAGTCCGCTGCAGTTCATCGAACTGGCGGAGGAGAACGGCCTGATCACGCTGCTGACCAAGCGCCTGCTGGCGGATTCCGCGCAAGCGCTGACACGGCTGGCCACGCGGCAGCGGCTGAATATGTCGATCAATCTGTCGATGCAGTCGCTGAGGGACTCCAGCCTGGTGGCCGCCTTCGTCGCCATCTTGGGCGATGCCGGCCTGGATGTGCCGCGGGTGACCTTCGAGGTGACCGAGAGCGGCGTGATGGCGGACCCGGCGCGGGCGCTGGAGATTTTGACCCGCTTGCGGCTAAAGGGCGCCGGCTTGGCGATAGACGACTTCGGCACCGGTTTCGCCAGCATGGACCGGCTGTCGCGCATCCCGTTCACCGAAATGAAGATAGACAAGAGCTTCGTGATCGACGCCGCGGCCCATGCCACCAAGCGCTCGATCTTCGAGGCCAGCGTCGAGCTTGGTCGCAGACTGGGTTTGAACGTGGTGGCCGAAGGCGTGGCGTCGGAGCAGGAATGGGCATTGTGCAGGACGTTTGGCGTGTTCGCCGCGCAGGGTTCTTTCATTTCCCCGCCCGTCGATGAGGCCTCTTTCAGCGCCTGGCTGGCCGGTTGCGGCGGGCAGATGCCGCTGCCGAGCTGAACATGGCCGGTCGGAATGAGTGCTTGTCGTGATGCATTAAATAAGAAAGCGAGAAAATCATGAATCTGTTCAAGTATCTGCCCTTGTTGCTGGCTCTGGCGGTACCTCCGTTGACAGCTTCCGCCGCCGAGACGCTGACCAAACCCAACGGCAAGGTGGTATTACTGATCAGCGGCGGCATCAGCCGCAAGAACCAGGGTGACGTTGCCGCCTTCGACATGGCAATGCTGTCCGGTTTGCCGCAGCGCAGCTTCAGCACCCACACGCCCTGGTATCCAGGGTTGACCAAATTCTCGGGGCCGCTGCTGCGCGATGTGCTGGCCGCCGTCGGCGCGCGCGGCAAATTGCTGAAAGCGGTGGCGCTGAATGATTACAAGACCGATATCCCCTTCGAAGATGTCAGCCGCTTTGATGTGATCCTGGCGACGCAGATGAACGACAAAGCGATGCCGGTGCGGGAAAAAGGGCCTTTGTTCATCGTTTATCCTTACGACAGCCGAGAAGAGTTGCGTTCCGAACTGTACTACAACCGCTCGGCCTGGCAGCTCAAATCGCTGCAGGTGCATTGAGCGTATGAACATGCCGCATCGAAACCACCTGACCTGGCGAGGCCTGATCCTGATCGGCGCGACCCTGGCTTGCGTGTTCGCCGGCGTCGTCTACATCCAACTGCGCCAGTCCGAAATGCTCAACACCGCGGTGCGCTATGAGGACGACAACATCGTCTGGGCCTATTTCCAGCTGGAAACCGAGGCGATGCGGCTGCAAACGTCGATAGAGCATGTGCTGAACCATGAGCAGGACCGCACCGAGCTGCAGGAGCGCTACGATATCTTTGTCAGCCGGGTGGGGGTGATAGACCATGGCCTGTACTCCAGCCTGCTGGACGGCACCCAGGAATACTTGCAGGCCCGTCCCAAGCTGGACGCCTTCATTCGCAAGGCCGACGCCTATTTCGGCCGCCAGGGCGGCGCCGGTCTTGATCTCGATGGCTTGCGGCGGCTGGACGCGGAGCTGGAAGTGCTGAGCGGGCCGCTGCGCGATTTGTCGTTGGTGGCGAACCAGCGCGTAGCCGAGCAAGTGGACGCGCGCAATAAAAGCATGCAGCAGCACATCCTGGTCAGTAATTGGTTGATGGTTTTCGAATGGGCGCTGATCCTGGGCTTCGCCGTCATCGTGGTCCGCCAACTGCGGCAGTTGGAACGCCGCCGCCACGAGTTGGAAGGCCTGACCGACAGCCTGGAGCAGGCGCGAGTGCAGGCCGAGGCCGGCAGCATGGCCAAAAGCATGTTCCTGGCCAATATGAGCCATGAAATCCGCACCCCGCTCAATGGCGTGCTGGGGATGCTGTCCCTGCTGGGAGATTGCTCGCCGACGCCGGTGCAGGCCGATTACATCAAGACCGCGGAGGAGTCCGCCCGGCACCTGATGGCCCTGCTCAACGATGTGTTGGACGCCAGCAAGTTGGAATCAGGCAAGCTGGACCTGGCGCCGACGGTGTGCAATTTGCGGCAGTTACTGCAGCAGTGCGAAAGCCTGATGCGTGGTCAGGCGGTGGCCAAGGGCCTGGCCATGCGCATGGCGCTGGATCTGAACGTGCCGGAATGGGTGTTGTGCGATGCTACCCGGCTACGGCAGATTCTGCTGAACCTGCTCAGCAATGCGATCAAGTTCACCGAAATCGGCGCGGTCACCATACAGGCGGAAGTGGCGGACACCGCGGCGGAAGGCTGCACCACGCTGCGGCTGACGATACGGGATACCGGCATCGGCATGGACGACGCCACGCTGGCGCGGCTGTTCAAACGCTTTTCCCAGGGGGACGGTTCCGCCATGCGTCAGTACGGCGGCAGCGGTCTTGGCCTGGAGATATCCCAGAGCCTGGCGCAATTGATGGGCGGCGGCATCACCGTGCATAGCGCGCTGGGTGCCGGCAGTGTGTTCGTGCTGTCGCTGCCCTTGCAGCCGATGCAGCCGCCGGAGGTCTGCTCCTTGCCGGAGAAGGCCGCCGACGGCGCGTTGATGCGTCCGCTGCGGGTGTTGGTGGTGGATGACAACCCGATCAATCGCAAATACATGCATGCGATGTTGCAAAAGCTGGGGCACCTGGTCACGGTGACCAAGGATGGCGCGGAGGCGTTGGATATCGCCACCCGCCAACCCTTCGAGCTAGTGCTGATGGATTTGCACATGCCTGCGATGGACGGCATCGAGGCGTCCCGGCGCCTGCGCGAACGCGCGATGACGCCGGGCATGAAAATCGTGGCGCTGACCGCGGATGCGTTTCCGGAGACGCGGCAGAGGGTGCTGAACTGCGGGCTGGACGACTTCCTGGCCAAGCCGCTGCATGTCGAGGAGTTCAGCGCGATGCTGGAACGCCAGTTCGGCGGCGCGGTGGCGCCAGCGGCGGAGGGGCGGGCGGCGCAGGCGCCAGCCATGCTGGATGTGCTGATGATAGAAAAAATGGTGGAGATGCTGACGCTGGATAAGTACCGGGAACTGGTGACGCAGTTTTTCGCTGGCAAGGGTGAGCTCATCGATGAAGTGCAATCCGCCGCCCGGGCCGGGCAGCGCGATCAAGTGCGCCGTCGCGCCCATAACCTGAAGGGCGCCGCGCTGACGCTGGGATTCAGCGCGCTGGGCGGAGCCTGCTCCGGTCTGGAGCAACAGGCACTGTCCGCGGATGCGGAGCTGGAGGAGGAGGCGGAGCAGGCCGCGGCCTTGTTTAACGCCACACGGCGCGCTTGCGTCGAATCCGGCTACCTGGCGGACCTGGACGCGCCGGCGCTGCGTTCCGATTGAGCGCGGGAACTGTCCTGCCAGGCAGTCCCGGAGCCGGCGGCAGGGCGCCGCGGAAATGATAAGATCGGGCAGGAAGCTGCGCCTTGGCGTCCCCCCGTCTGAATAATATGAGAGCCTGAATCGCCGATGAATACGCCGCGTCTATCCATTTTATTTGTCTGCATGGGAAATATTTGCCGCTCGCCCACCGCGGAGGGGGTGATGCGTGCCAAGCTGCGAGCGGCGGGCCTGGACGCGCGGATTGAAGTGGAATCCGCGGGCACGCATGGCTATCATGTCGGCGAAGCGCCGGACCGCCGCACTTGCCAGGCCGCGCAGCGACGCGGCTACGACCTGTCCGGCCTGCGCGGCCGGCAGGTGGCGGCGGAGGACTTCGCGCGCTTCGATTGGATTCTGGCTGCGGATCGGCAAAATTTGGCTTTGTTAAACGCCAAATGTCCGCCATCCTATCGCGGCAAGCTGCATTTGCTGCTGGAGCCGCTGCCCGGTGGGCAAGAAGTGCCGGATCCATACTATGGCGGCGCCGACGGCTTCGACCGGGTGCTGGACTTGGTGGAGGCGGCCTGCGATGCTTGGCTGCTCCGCGTCGTCGGCGACGCAGAGCGAGCGGCGCGGTGATTCCGCCGCGAGCAATACGGTTTTACGATAATTTCAACCAGAGCCAAGGACGCATATGGGGCAGTTGACAAGGGGCGCCGCCAACAAGCCGCTGGACGTAGTGCCCAGCCATAGCGCGGACATCATCCTGCCCAAGCAGGCCGGCAAGGTGCCGCTGGCCAGTCAGGCGGTGATCGTCATCGGCTCCTCCACCGGCGGCACCGAAGCGCTGCGCACCTTGCTGACCGCGCTGCCGGCATCCATGCCGCCCATCCTGATCACCCAGCACATGCCGGAAATGTTCACCCACTCCTTCGCCACGCGGCTGAACTCCCTGTGCAAGCTGACGGTGAAAGAGGCGGAAGACAATGAAAGGCTGCAAAACGGTACCGTCTACATCGCTCCTGGACACTCCCATCTACTGGTCAAGCCAGCGCCCACCATAGGCTATGCTATCGGCCTGCATGCCGGGCCGCCGGTGAACCGGCACCGGCCGTCGGTGGATGTGCTGTTCCGTTCCGCCGCCAATCTGGTGGGCAAGAACTGCATAGGCGTGATCCTGACCGGCATGGGCCGGGATGGCGCCAGCGGCATGCTGGAGCTCAAGCAGGCCGGAGCCTGGAATATCGCCCAGGACGAAGCCAGCTGCGTGGTGTTCGGCATGCCCAAGGAGGCGATCGCCATGGGCGGCGCCCATGAGGTGCTGGCGCTGGGCAGCATCGCCACGCGGCTGGCGGTGCTGGCCGCGCAAAGGCAGCAGCAGGCGGAACGACCCAACCCTTGATCGAATAAGAAAACATGAAGTATCTCCCTATCCTGGTGGTGGAAGACGACGCCGATCTGCGCGAAGCCATCGTCGACACCCTGAACCTGGCCGGCTATCCGACGGTGGAAGCCGGAGACGGCGCGGCTGCGTTGACTAAATTGAAGGAAGCGCCGGTCGGCCTGATCGTGTCCGATGCCCAGATGGCGCCGATGGACGGCTACGCGCTATTCGAGGAAGCGAAGAAGCGTTACCCGGGCGTGCCCTTCATCCTGATGACCGCCTACGGCGTGATCGAACGGGCGATCGAACTGCTGCGCGCCGGCGCGGCCCACTATCTGCTCAAGCCCTTCGAGCCCGCCAGCCTGATCGCCGAGGTGGAAAAGCATCTGCTGCGCATGCCCAGCGAGGGCAGCGGCGAAGTGGTGGCGGAATCCGCAGCGATGCGGCAGCTGTTCGCGCTGGCCGGCCGAGTGGCCGGCAGCGACGTCAGCGTGATGATTTCCGGTCCCAGCGGCGTGGGCAAGGAAGTGCTGGCGCGTTACATCCACCGCCATTCCAAGCGCGCCGATGGTTCTTTCGTGGCGGTCAACTGCGCGGCGATTCCGGAAAACCTGCTGGAATCCACGCTGTTCGGCCACGAGCGCGGCGCCTTCACCGGCGCGGCGCAAGCCTTGCCCGGCAAGTTCGAGCAGGCGCAGGGCGGCACCATCCTGCTGGACGAAGTCACCGAGATGCCGCTGTCGCTGCAAGCCAAGTTGCTGCGGGTGTTGCAGGAGCGCGAGGTGGAACGTGTCGGCGGCACCAGGACGCTGAAGCTGGACATCCGCGTGCTGGCCACGTCCAACCGCGATTTGCAGGCGGCGGTGGAGGCCGGCCAATTCCGCGAGGACCTATATTTCCGTTTGAATGTGTTTCCGCTGCGCATCCCAGCGCTGGCCGAGCGACGCGATGATATTCTGCCGCTGGCACGAATTATGCTTAAAAAGTACGCAGAGGCCGCCGGAAGGGGGAGTCTGGTCCTTTCCGAGGATGCGGAACGTCATTTGACGGCCTATAGTTGGGAGGGTAACATCCGCGAACTGGAGAATGTGGTGCAGCGGGCGGTGATTCTTGCCGCCGGGGCGGAAATTCTTGCCGCCGATCTGCTGTTGGACCACGACTCCGCCGCGAGCCAGGTTACCCGGATAGCGTCTGAAAAAGACAATCCCGTGTCGGATGAAACCGACATGAAAACGTTAGAGAAACGCCATATTCTGGAAACCTTGAGCGCGGTGGGCGGCGTCAAGAAGCTAGCCGCGGAAAAACTGGGCATCAGCGAGCGCACATTGCGCTATAAATTGCAGCGTTACCGTGATGAAGACGCGGCCGATGGATGTCAGGAGGTTCCAGATGGAAATGGCTTGGAGTAACCATGTCAGTGCCAAATATCGATCAACTGTTGGGCGAACTGCGCACCGCCTCGGCCTTGGCCGCGGGCAAGACCGCCAGCCCGGCCCCGGATGCGTCCCAGGTGGACTTCTCCGCTGTGCTGAAGTCCACCTTGGAACAGGTGAATTCGGCGCAGCAGACTTCGCAGGAGATGCAGAAGCAATTTGAATTGGGTGACGAGGGGGTCAATCTGCAGGACGTGATGGTGTCGCTGCAGAAAGCCAGCCTGTCGTTCCAGACCATGGTTCAGGCGCGCAACAAGCTGGTCACCGCCTATCAGGAAATCATGAATACCCAAGTCTAGCGCTGCCGGACCCGACCAGCCGGCGGCGGTGGGCTCGAACCTAAAACCACTGTATGGCTGACCTGGCAGAAGAAAACGCTACGCCCGTTTGGCGAAGCCGCATGAATGAGGCGTCCGATCGCTTCAAGGCGCTTCCCAACAATAAAAAAGTCCTGTTCCTGGCGGCTGTGGCCGCCATATTCGCCGTTGTGGTGGGCGCCGTGGTGCTGAACCGCACGCCCAGCTACAAAATCCTGTTCTCCAATATCTCCGACCGCGACGGCGGCCAGGTGGCCGCGTCGCTGCAGCAGATGAATGTCCCGTACCAGCTGGGCGAGGGCGGCACCATCTCGGTACCCTCGGACAAGGTTTACGACGCACGGCTGAAGCTGGCCGCGCAAGGCCTGCCCAAGGCCGGCGGCGTCGGTTTCGAACTGATGGATAATCAGAAGTTCGGCATCAGCCAGTTTGCCGAGCAGGTCAATTACCAGCGCGCGATCGAGGGCGAGTTGGCGCGCACCATAGAAGCGGTGGGCTCGGTGGAGAGCGCTCGCATCCATATCGCCATTCCCAAGCAGAGCGTGTTCGTGCGCGAGCAGCAGCAGCCCACCGCCTCGGTGATGCTGACCCTGTTTCGCGGTCGCCTGCTGGACGCGGGTCAGGTGGCGGGCATCTTGCATCTGGTCTCCAGCTCGGTGCCGAATTTGCCGGTCAAGAACGTCACCATCGTCGATCAGGATGGCAATCTCTTGTCCAAGCAGGGCGGGCCGGATGAAAACTCCGGTCTGGATCAGCGTCAGCTGGGTTATGTGCGCCAGATCGAGGACAGCTACGTCAAGCGTATCGAAGACATCCTGGAGCCCATCTTCGGCAAGGGCAATTCGCGTGCTCAGGTCACCGCCAGCGTCGATTTCGCCGAGGTGGAGCAGACGTCGGAAACCTTCAAGCCCAACTCCAGCCCCAACCCGTCTTCTACCCGCAGCCAGCAGATCAGCGAAAAGCTGAACAACGGCGCGGCGCTGCCGTCCGGCGTGCCGGGCGCCTTGTCCAACCAGCCGCCGTCGGCCGCTTCTGCGCCGATCTCGCTGCCGCCGGGCGCGGCGCCGGGCACTGCCACGCTGTCCGGGCAGAATATGGGCGCCTCGGGCACGTTGCAGCGCGACATCACCACCAATTACGAAGTCGACAAGACCATACAGCACACCAAGATGCCGCAGGGCGGCGTCAAGCGCTTGTCCGCCGCCGTGGTGGTCAATTACCGGCGCATGCCGGACAAGAACGGCGAGATGAAGCCGACGCCGCTGACGGCGCAGGAAGTCCAGCAGATCAATAATCTGGTCAAGGAGGCGATGGGCTTCAACACCCAGCGCGGCGACACCCTAAATGTGGTCAACGCGGCGTTCGCCGACGCCGAGGTGCCGGCCACGCTGCAGGAGAAAGTCACTGACTACGTGACCAGCAACGGTTCCAATCTGATCAAGTACGGTCTGCTGACCATCGCGGTGCTCTACTTGCTGTTCGGCGTGGTGCGTCCCATCATGCGCGACCTGGTCAAGCCGCCGGCGCCGGCCAAGGGCAGCGAGGAAGAAGCCGCGGCGCAGGCCGCCGCGGGCGGCGGTCGCCTGCTCGGCGTGGCCGGCGAAGAGGGCGAGGAGGGCGCGGCCGGTCATGCCGGCGGCGCCGCGGGCGGCGGCGATCCGCGCGAAGCGCAGATGCGGCAATACACCACCAATCTGGAAGCTGTGCGTGAAATGGTGAAATCTGATCCGCGCATGGCCGCTCAGATCATCAAGGAATGGATAAGCGCCGATGAGTGAGAACGGAGTGCGCAAGAGCGCGGTGTTGCTGTTCAGCTTGGGGCAGGCGGAGGCCGTCGAGGTGTTCAAATACCTCGGCCCCAAGGAAGTGCAGAAGATTTCGCTGGCGATGGCGGCGATCAATAATCTGAGCTACGAGCAGATTGACGATGTGGTCAGCGAATTCAAGGGCGAGTGCGCGGCGCGCGCCAGCATCGGCGCGTCCGACGAATACCTGCGCAATGTGCTGATCGAGGCGTTGGGGCCGGACAAGGCGGCCAACCTGCTGGACAAGATCATGCAGGGCAACGATCACAGCGGTATCGAAAGCCTGAAGTGGATGGACCCGTCCTCCGCCGCCGACCTGATCCGCAACGAGCATCCGCAGATCATCGCCACCATCCTGGTGCATCTGGAGCCGGACCTGTCCAGCTCCATCCTGGCCTATTTCCCCGAGCGGATGCGCAATGAGGTGTTGATCCGCACCGCCACGCTGGAGGGGGTGCAGCCGCAGGCGCTGCGCGAATTGAACGATGTGCTGACTCAGCTCTTGTCCGGCTCCGACCGCATCAAGAAGAGCGCGGCCGGCGGCATTGGCCTGACCGCGGAAATCCTCAACTTCATGGGCTCCAATGTCGAGGCCGCCGCGCTCAACTACATCCGCGAATATGATCCGGAATTGGCGCAGCGGATTCAGGACAAGATGTTCGTGTTCGAGAATATTCTGGAAATCGACGACCGTTCGATTCAGACCATTCTGCGCGAAGTGCAGTCCGATTCGCTGGTCATCGCCCTCAAGGGCACCAGCGCCGAGCTCAAGGACAAGATCTTCCGCAATATGTCGCAGCGCGCGGCGGAAATGCTGCGCGACGACCTGGAGTCCAAGGGGCCGGTCAAGCTGTCCGAGGTGGAGGCCGAGCAGAAGGAAATCCTCAAGGTGGTGCGCAAGCTCGCCGACGATGGCCAGATCGTGCTAGGCAGCAAGGGTGGTGATGAAGGTCTCGTCGAGTAATCCCATCATTCCCGGCGAAGAGCTGGAGGGCTGGAGCAGTTGGAGTCCCAACGCGCTGGACGGCCTGACCCAGAAGCTGACACCGGTGCAATTGATGGAGCTGGCGCAGCAGCGCCGGCGCCAGCGCGAGCAGGAACAGGGCGAGGCCGTTGTGGCGCCGGAAGCGGTTGCGGCCGAGCCGGAAGCGGCGGCCGAGCCGGAGGCGGAGCTGGAAGCGCGCGCGGTCAGCGGTTATCCCACCGCGGCCGAATTGGAAGCCATTCATCAAGAAGCCTGGCAATCCGGGCATGAGGTCGGTGAGGAAGCCGGTCGCGCCGCGGGATTTGAGGAAGGCTTGGCCGCCGGCCGCGATCAGGGTCTGGCCGAGGTGCGCGCCGAGCAGGAGGCGCGTTTCGCCGCCGCCTGGCAGCCCTTGCAGCAATTGAGCGAGAGCTTGACGCGGCAGATCGACCGTTTCGAGTCCGAACTGTCCCAGGACTGGCTGGCGCTGGCGCTGGAGTTGGCCGAGCAACTAAGCCATGGCCTGGCGCGGCAAAACCCCTTGCTGATCCAGGAGTTGCTGCGCGAGGCGCTGGAAGATCTACCGGCCACGCTGACTCAGGCGCGGCTGCGTCTGAACCCGGCGGATCTGGAGGTGGCGCGAGCCTTCCTGGCTCAGGAAACGCCGGAAACGCAATGGCAGTGGATAGAGGACCCCGAGGTGGAGCGCGGTGGCTGCGTGATCGATACCGCCGCGCTGCGCCTGGATTTGACCATGCGCACTCGTGTCGCGGCGCTGCGCAAGGCCTTGGGCATGGACCATGAGCCAGGATCTGATTGAGCGCCAGCGTGGCTGGCTGCGCGATTGCGCGGACAGCGCGCGCGCCGCCAAGCTGTGGCAGCCTTGCGGCAAGCTGGTGCGCGTCACCGGCATGGTGATGGAGGCGGTGGGGCTCAAACTGCCAGTAGGCAGCGCCTGTCAGGTGGCCTTGGCCGATCAGCGCCTGGTTGAGGCCGAGGTGGTGGGCTTCTCCGGCGACAAAGTGTTCCTGATGCCGTTGAGCAATGTGCATGGCTTGCTGCCGGGCACTCCGGTGATGCCGCTATCGCTGGAGCAGCCGCCGCAGTTCGGCCGCAGCGTGGCCCAGGCCGGCGCATTCGGCGCCAGCGGCCGCCAGGTGCCGGTGGGCCTCAGTCTGTTGGGCCGGGTGCTGGACTCGCTGGGCCGGCCGCTGGACGGCAAGGGCGCCATCCATCCCGATGCCTGGTTTCCCTTGCACAGTCAGCCAATGAACCCGCTGGATCGCTCGCCGGTGCGCGATGTGCTGGATGTCGGCGTGCGCGCGATCAATGGCCTGCTAACGGTGGGGCGCGGGCAACGCCTGGGCCTGTTCGCCGGCTCCGGCGTCGGCAAGTCGGTGCTGCTGGGCATGATGGCGCGCTTTACCAAGGCCGATGTGGTGGTGGTGGGCTTGATCGGCGAGCGTGGTCGCGAGGTCAAGGACTTCATCGAAAACATTCTCGGCGAAGAGGGCATCGCCCGCTCGGTGGTGGTGGCCGCTCCGGCGGACATGCCGCCGCTGATGCGCTTGCATGGCGCCGCCTATGCCACGGCCTTGGCCGAATATTTCCGTGCCCAGGGCTTGGATGTGCTGCTGCTGATGGACTCGGTGACCCGCTACGCGATGGCGCAGCGCGAGATCGCGCTGGCCATCGGCGAGCCGCCGGTGACCAAGGGCTATCCGCCGTCGGTGTTCGCGCGTCTGCCGCAATTGATCGAACGCGCAGGCAATGCCGCCGAGGGTGGCGGTTCCATCACCGGCTTCTATACGGTGCTGTCGGAGGGTGACGATCAGCAAGATCCCATCGCCGACTCGGCGCGCGCGATTCTGGATGGTCACTTCGTGTTGTCGCGCGAGCTGGCCGAATCCGGCCATTATCCGGCGATAGACATCGAACAATCGATCAGCCGGGTGATGGTGGATGTGGTGCCATCGTCGCAGATGAGCCTGGCCCGGCAATTCAAGCAGCTGTATTCGCGTTATCAGCGCAACCGCGACCTGATCAGCGTCGGCGCCTATGTGCCGGGTTCGGACCCGGTGCTGGACGAGGCGATGCGGCGTCAACTGCCGATGGTCGGCTTCCTGACCCAGCCCATGCACGAGTCGCAGGACTATTCCGCCAGCTGCGAGCAGTTGCAGACCGTGTTGTCCTGAGGCTGAGCCATGGCGGAAAGCAAATACCTATTACTGATTCGTCTGGCCGAGGATCGGCAGAAAGCGGCTGGCGAGCGCATGAGGCTGGCGCAGAACCGTCTGGCCGACGCCCGCTCGCGCCAGGAGCAGCTGGATGCGTTTCGCGGCGAATACCGGCAGCGGCTGAGCAGCCGCGGCGCGCAGGGCATCAGCGCATTGCAGTACCAGGATTTTCAACGTTTCCTCGCCCGTCTGGACGAGGCCATGGTGCAGCAGCAGGGCGAGGTGGAGCGCTGCACCCAGCGCTTCTTGCTGGAGCGCCAGGCCTGGCAGCAGGAATACAAGAAACTGAAGGCTTATGAAAAGCTGCTGCTGCGCGAGCAGGAGCGCGCCGCCGTGCGCGAGGCGCGGCTGCAGCAGAAAGCCAGCGATGAATTCGCTACCCGGCGTTTTTGGGACAATAATCATGGCGAAGAATAAGGGCGCTTGCTTGGCACGTTAGTTGCTTTAACGTCTGCGTCTTACCTTGTAGAGAGTCGGCCATGACGACACCTGTTAACACTGCGGCGGCCAGCCTGGCCAGCAGCAAAGCCAATATGCCGGGAGGCAATTTGGCCACTGCCGGCGACACCGGCGGCGGTGACCTGTTCGCCAGCCTGCTGGGCGTGCAGATGAGCGCCCTGGGCAGTTCCTTCCTGCCGGGCGCCAAGAGCGATGTCTTGGCGGACGCCGGCGCGGACAAGGACAAGCCGGCCAAGAACGAGGATGGCCAGGACGCGCTGTCCCCGTTGCCGGGCATGCCGCTGATGGCGGCCGCGCAGCCGGTCCAGCAGATGGTCACCCTGCCGCGCAATAACGATGTGCTCAGCGGCGCCAAGCTGGCGGACGTGAAGCCGGATCTCGGCGCGGTGCTGCCTGCCGCGGTCAAGATTCGCGATCTGTCGCTGCCGGGTCAGCAAAATTTGCCGGAAGACGGCAAGGTGGTGCCGCAGTTTTTGCCGCTGCAGCCGCAGGAATCGCTGATGGCCAAGCCAGCGGCGCCGACGCCCACCTTTACCGTGCAACAGCCGATAACCGATCCCAATTGGGCCAAGGCGATGAGCGAGCAGGTGATCAATATGGTCAGCCTCAAGGCCGACAAGGCGCAGATTCAGCTGAATCCGCCGCAGTTGGGGCCGATCGAGGTGACCTTGAAAATGAACGGCAACGACCAGGCCCAGGTGTTGTTCGCCGCGGCGGTGCCGGCCACGCGCGAGGCGCTGGAAAACAATATGCACCGCTTGTCGTCCATGCTGGCGGCGGGGGGCATCCAGCTGACCGACGCGCAGGTGTCCAGCGGTCAGTCCGGTCAGCAGCAGCAGGCGTTCCAGCGCGGGCAATCGCAGCGTCAAGGCGAGAGCGAGGAGCCCGAAGCAATGGATGCATTGAGCAGCATCAAGGCCGCTCGGGGCATCCTCAGCATTTTCGCCTGACCATTTGTGATAATCTCCCCTGTTCAATTGGCGGTTAAAATTAGAAAATATAGTGAAGAAATCGTTTAAGATTTCACTATGAACACCCCAGTGAACAGGGCAGATATATGGCAGAAGATAAAAAAGCGGAAAAAGCAGAGAAAAAAGCAGGGGGCGGCGGCAAATTGATGCTGATCGTCATCGTGTTGCTGGTGCTGGTGTTGGCCGCCGTAGGGGGCTTGGCTGCTTATATGTTCACCAATATGAATAAACCGGCCGCGGCCGGCGAACATGCCGAGCAAACCAAGGAAAAACCCAAGAAGAAAAAAGAAGGTCCGCCGATTTTTGAAAAATTGGATACCTTCGTGGTGAATCTGGCCGGCAATGACGGTTCCTTGCTGCAGGTGGACATGCAGGCGGAACTGGCCGACGAGGAGGCCAAGAAGAAATTCACCGATTACGCGCCCAAGATCCGCAGCGCGCTGATCCTGCTGCTGTCGTCCAAGTCCGCGGTGGAACTGGCCACGCCGGACGGCAAGGTTCGGTTGAAGGCGCAGGTCAAGCAGATCATCAATGAGTCGATGGACGCCGGCGAAGAACAGCCGGTGGAAAGCGTGCTCTTCACTTCCTTCATCATCCAGAAGCAATAAGCGTCATGGGCGACGATATTCTTTCCCAGGAAGAGGTGGACGCCCTATTAAGGGGCGTCTCCGGGGAGGACGAGGATGATGCCGGCGGCGGCGACGCCCAAGGCGTCCGCGGCTATGACATCGGTCGGCAGGAGCGCATCGTGCGCGGCCGGATGCCGACGCTGGAAATCATCAACGAGCGTTTCGCGCGCAATCTGCGCATAGGCTTGTTCAACTTCATCCGCCGCAACGCCGAAATTTCGGTCGGTCCGGTACGGGTGCAAAAGTACAGCGAGTTCATCCGCAACCTGGTGGTGCCGACCAACCTGAACCTGGTGCACGTCAAGCCCTTGCGCGGCACTGGTCTGCTGATCTTCGATCCGGACCTGGTGTTCCTGATCGTCGACAATCTGTTCGGCAGCGATGGGCGTTACCATGTACGGGTGGAAGGTCGTGACTTCACGCCCACCGAGCAGCGCATCATCCGCCGCTTGCTGGACGTGGTGTTCACCGAATGCCAGAAAGCCTGGGAGCCGGTGCATCCGATCGAGTTCGTCTACCTGCGCTCGGAGATGAACACCCAGTTCGCCAATATCGCCACGCCCACCGAAGTGGTGGTGGCGATGACCTTCCACATCGAGCTGGGCGCCGGCGGCGGCGATTTCCACATCTGTCTGCCGTACTCCATGGTGGAACCGATCCGCGACGTGCTGTCCAGCACCATGCAGGCGGACCGCACCGAGGTGGATAACCGCTGGGTCAACCTGATGACGCACCAGGTGCAGGCGGCGGAGGTGGAGCTGGTGGCGACGCTGGCGCAGACCAAGGTGACCTTGGGACAGATTTTGAATTTGAAGAATGGCGACGTGGTGATGCTGGACATTCCCGAACGGGTGGAGGCCGATGTGTCGGGCATCCCGGTGTTCGAGGCCAGTTACGGCACCGTGCAGGGGCGCTATGCGCTGAAGGTGGAGCAGGTGCTGGCCGGCGCGAATGATTTTCACGAGCCTCTGGGGGATAAAGAGCAATGAGCGAAGAAGAATTGCAAGCGGCGCAGATGGAGGCCGAAGCCGCCGCGGCCGCTGCAGCCACCAGCGCGGGAGGTGGCGAGGAAGAAGTGTCCATGGACGACTGGGCGGCGGCGATGGCCGAACAGGAGGTGGAGGAGTCCGCCCCCGAACCGGTGCCGGCGCAGAACCTGTTCCAGGAACTGGGCGCGAGCACTTCCGGCGCCGGCGTGCCGCAGAATCTGGACATGATTCTGGATATTCCGGTACAGCTGACCGTGGAGCTGGGCCGCACCAAGATCGCCATCCGCAACCTGCTGCAATTGGCGCAGGGTTCGGTGGTGGAGTTGGACGGCATGGCCGGCGAGCCGATGGACGTGCTGGTCAACGGCTGTCTGATCGCCCAGGGCGAGGTGGTGGTGGTCAACGACAAGTTCGGTATCCGCCTGACCGATATCATTACCCCAGCCGAACGCATTCGCCGCTTGCAGAAATGACGAGGCCAGCCATGTTTGCGATGACGCGCCGTGCAGTGCAGGGCGCTTTTTATTTGGTGTCCGGAGTGGCCGCCGCCGCTACCGCCGCGCCGCCGCCTCCGGTGGCGCCTCCGGTGGCGCCGTCGCCGTTCATGAGCTTGTTGCAGGTCTTGTTCGGTCTGGCGGTGGTGCTGGGCGCCATCGTCGGCCTGGCCTGGCTGTTCAAGCGCGTGTCCGGCGGCATGCTGGGCGCCTCCAGCCGCCTCAGGGTGGTCAGCGGCACCATGGTGGGGCCCAAGGAGCGGGTGGTGATCGTGGAGCTGGAGGGCGAGTGGCTGGTGTTGGGCGTGACGCCGCAGCAAGTCAATCTGCTGAGCAAGCTGCCACGGCCGGAAGGCGCGGAGCAGGAAGCCGCTCCGGCGGCGGAGCCGTTCGCGCGCTGGCTGAAGGCGGCGATGGAAAAAGGCCGCAACGGCAAGGCGGGGCGGCAATGAAGCGTGCAGTGCATTATGGCGGCGTGGTCTTGCTGGCGCTGCCGCTGATCGCGGACGCGGCCGGCGGCCTGCCGATGATGAGCAGCACGCCTGCGGCCGGCGGCGGGCAGAATTACTCGCTCAGTCTGCAGATGCTGCTGTTCATGACCGGGCTGACCTTCATCCCGGCGATGATGCTGATGATGACCGCCTTTACCCGCATCATCATCGTGATGTCGCTGCTGCGCCAAGCGATGGGCACCATGCAGTCCCCGCCCAACCAGGTGATAGTCGGTTTGTCGCTGTTCCTGACCCTGTTCGTGATGGGGCCTACCTTCGATCAGGTGTACACCAAGGCCTGGGTGCCGTTCTCCGACGACAAGATTAGCTTTCAGCAGGCGCTGGATGAGGCCAGCCAGCCGATGAAGGCCTTCATGCTGCGTCAGACTCGGGAGAAGGATCTGGCCTTCTTCATCGAGATTTCCCAGTCGGAAAAACCGCAGACCAAGGCCGATGTGTCGATGAAGACCCTGGTGCCGGCCTATGTGATCAGCGAACTGAAAACCGCGTTCCAGATCGGCTTCATGGTGTTCATCCCCTTCCTGATCATCGATCTGGTGGTGGCCAGCATCCTGATGGCGATGGGCATGATGATGGTGTCGCCGGTGACGATTTCACTGCCGTTCAAGCTGATGCTGTTCGTGCTGGTGGACGGCTGGACCTTGTTGATGGGGTCGCTGGTGCAGAGCTTCTATACTGGCTGAGGGCGGGTGTATGTTATTGCAGCCATTGCGCGCCGCCGATTTGCCCGACTGCCACGCGGTGTTTCTCGACAGCGTTTGGGCATTGGCCGGCGCCTTGTATAGCGAGCGGCAATGCGAGGCCTGGGCGCCGCGAGGGCCGTGGACGGCGGAGTTGGCGCAAGGCTGGGAAGCGCGTCTGGCGCGCTCCTGGGGCTGCCGCTGGCTGGCGGACGACGGCCGCTTGGCGGGCTTCGCCTGGCTGTGCCATGACGGCGAATTCGACATGCTGTTTGTCGCGCCCTGGGCGCAGCGCCGCGGCGGCGCCAGCCGGATGCTGGCGGAACTGGAGGCTCAGGCGGCCGCGGCCGGGGTGGTCGCGCTGCATGCGTGGGCTAGCGCTGCGTCCCGCCCGGTGTTCGAACGGGCCGGCTATCGGCTATTGCGGCCCAATCGCGTGCTCCGCCAAGGGGTGACGCTGGATAATGACTTGTTGAGCAAAGGCGGTTGGCAAGAGCCGGCGGCTGTGGGCGATCGGGAGGGGAAATGAGTCCGGAGCTGATCATCAATATCGTGCAGAACGCGCTGTACATCCTGATCATCGTCGCGGCGCCGGTGTTGCTGGTGTCGCTGCTGGTGGGCCTGCTGGTCAGCGTGCTGCAGGCGGCGACGCAGATCAACGAAATGACGCTGACCTTCATTCCCAAATTGCTGGCGATGTTCCTGGTGCTGGTGCTGGCCGGGCCGTGGATGCTGAACACGCTGATCGAGTACACCACGCGGCTGTTCCAGAGCATTCCGCACGTGATCGGCTGATGCTGAGCATTTCCGATGCGCAGATCAATGCGCTGGTGGCCATGTTCGTCTGGCCGTTCGCGCGCATCATCGGCCTGCTGCTGGCGGAGCCGGTGTTCGCCTATCGCGGCGTGCCGCGCCGTTTCAAGGCCGGTTTCGCGTTGATTCTCACCGTGATGCTGGCGCCCTTGCTGCCGCCCTTGCCAGCGGTGCCGCTGGTGTCGGCCGAGGGCATCGCCATCCTGTTGCAGCAGTTGTTGATCGGCTTGGCGATGGGCTTTGTCATGCGCATTGTGATTTCCTCGGTGGAGGTGGCGGGCTTCATCATGGGCTCGCAAACCGGTCTGGGTTTCGCGATGTTCTTCGATCCGATGCACTCGGCCCAGGTGCCGGTGGTGTCGCAGCTGCTGACCCTGTTCACCTTTCTGCTGTTCCTGTCCTTCGACGGCCACCAAGTGGTGCTGTCCACGCTGGTGGAAAGCTATCGGGTGTTGCCGATAGGCATGAACATGCCGGCCCAGGGCATCAAGGCGCTGGTGCTGTGGGGCAGTCATCTGATCGAGTGGGGCATCTGGTTGTCGCTGCCGGTGATCGCGGCGCTGCTGATTACCAACCTGGCCATCGGGGTGATGACGCGCGCCGCGCCGCAGTTCAACATCTTTACTTTCGGCTTTCCGCTGACGCTGATGATAGGCTTCATCAGCATCTATCTGACCTTGCCGATGATGGTGCCGGTGCTGGAGCAGATGTACCGCGCCGGCTTCGAGATGATGCTGGCGATGCTCAAGGCCAAGTGAGCGGCCGCCCCTCCTGTCCAGATTCAAGTTCTGCTAAAATAAGCGCCAATTTTGACTGAAAGGTCCGTCGTGGACCGGACAACAGACAGAGGCAACTATGGCAGGTCACAGTAAATGGGCTAACATCCAGCACCGCAAGGGTCGTCAGGATGCCAAACGTGGCAAGATCTTCACCCGCTTGATCAAGGAAATCACCGTTGCGGCCAAGATGGGCGGCGGCGATCCGAATATGAACCCGCGCCTGCGCCTGGCGGTGGACAAGGCCAAGGCCGAGTCCATGCCCAAGGACAATATCGAGAACGCGATCAAGCGCGGCACCGGCCAGCTCGACGGCGTCGATTACGTGGAGTGCCGCTACGAAGGCTATGGCATCGGCGGCGCGGCGGTGATGGTGGACTGCCTGACCGACAACAAGACCCGCACCGTGGCCGATGTGCGTCACGCCTTCTCCAAGTACGGCGGCAATATGGGCACCGACGGCTGCGTGGCCTTCCAGTTCAGCCATTGCGGCTACCTGGTGTTCGCGCCGGGCGTGGATGAGGACGCCTTGATGGAGGCCGCGCTGGAAAGCGGCGCCGAGGACGTGGTCGTCAACGACGATGGCTCGATGGAAGTGATCACCGGCCCCTACGAATTCACCGACGTCAAGGAGGCGCTGGAAGCCAAGGGCTTCAAGGCCGAGATGGGCGAGGTGACGATGAAGCCGCAGAATGAAACCGAACTGGCCGGCGACGACGCCGCGCGCATGCAGAAGCTGCTGGACGCGCTGGAAGACCTGGACGATGTGCAGGATGTGTACACCTCGGCGGTGCTGGAAGATTGATTTAAATCCGCCGTGATGCCCCGACCGCCATCATTGGCCGGGTTCGAAAAAGCTCCCCTAGGGGAGCTTTTTTTACGTCTGGAGTTTGGCGTGTAGTGACGGCGCTACATTGAAGCCGGCGCGGCGTCAAGCGGCGATTGTCCGGCTGGAGGCAACTGTTGCATTTGTCGGACAGCCGCGGCTTGGCGCTTCCGGCCTGCTCGTCGCTCTGTTATAAAGCGTGGGCTGATTACGTTTTAGCAACTGGCGTCGGCGCATTCGCATGCCGACGCCGCTGAATGACGACGAGGAAACTATGACCCGGGTCCTGGTGGTGGGCAGTATCAATATGGATCTGGTGGTGGAAGCGGAGCGCTATCCACGGCTGGGTGAAACCTTGTTTGGCGAGCGCTTTGCGTCCTATCCGGGCGGCAAGGGCGCCAACCAGGCGGTGGCCGCCGCGCGCCTGGGCGCGCAGGTGAGTTTGTTGGGCTGCGTGGGCCGCGATATGTTCGGCTCCCAGCTCAAGGACGCGTTGCGGGCCGAGGGCGTGGACATCAGCCGCTTGCGCGAGGCGGATGTGGCCACCGGTTTGGCGACGATTACCCTGGCCGAGGGCGACAACGCCATCGTGGTGGTGCCCGGCGCCAACCATCAGTTGCTGCCGCAGCACCTGGACCAGGATGAACAGGCTTTCCGCGACGCCGACGTGGTGCTGGCGCAAATGGAAGTGCCGCTGGCCACGGTGGAGCGCGCGGCCGAGCTGGCCGAGCGCCACGGCAAGCCTTTCCTGCTCAACCCGGCGCCGGCCCGCAGCCTGCCGCCGGAATTGCTGGCGCGGACGGCCTTGCTGACGCCGAACGAACATGAGTTGGCCTTGACGCTGGATGCCGACAGCGGCGATTGGCAAGCGCTGCTGCGTCGGCTGCCGGGGCGGGTGGCGATGACGCGCGGCAAGGACGGCGCCTATTTCTGCCGCGCCGACGGCGGCCTGCACCACCAGCCCGGCTTCACGGTGTCCGTGGTGGACAGCACCGGCGCCGGCGACACGTTCAATGGCGCGTTGGCGGCGTTCTGGCTGCAAGGCATCGAGGCGGCGATGGCGCTGGCCTGCGCCGCCGCGGCGCTGTCGGTGACGCGCTCCGGCGCGCAGAGTGGCATGCCGACGCTGGCGGCCTTGCAAGACATGATGAAGGAGCAGGCATGAAACGGCTGGGGCATTTGAACCGCGATATCGCGCGGGTATTGGCCGGCATGGGGCATACCGACAGCCTGGTGATCGCCGATTGCGGCTTGCCGATCCCGCCCGGGGTCGAGTGCATAGACTTGAGCCTGCGCCTGGGCGTGCCGGAATTTCCTGCGGTGCTGGACTCCATCCTGGCGGACTTCAAGGCCGAGCGCGCGCTGTTCGCCGTCGAGTGTCAGCAGCACAGTCCGGCGGTGGAAGTGCTGGCCAATGATATGGCGGCGCACGGCGTGGTGGTGGAATACGCGCCGCACGAGGAATTCAAGCGGCGTTGCCGCGAGGCCAAGGCGGTGATCCGTACCGGCGAATGCACGCCATACGCCAATGTGATTCTGTACTCCGGCGTGATCTTCTGAAGGGGCGGGCGATGAAGGTAAGCATGCGTGGCATCTGCAAGGCCTTTGGCCCGGTTAAGGTGTTGGAGGCGGTGGATTTCTCGGTGCGGGGCGGCGAAGTGCACGCGCTGATGGGCGAGAACGGCGCCGGCAAATCCACCTTGATGAAAATTCTGTCCGGCGTCTACCAGGCCGATGCCGGCGAGATCCGCATCAACGACCAGGTGGTGACGATACGCTCCACCCGCGACGCCGAGGCCCATGGCATCGCCATCATCCACCAGGAACTGAACCTGATTCCGCAGTTGTCGGTGATGGAGAACCTGTTTCTTGGCCGCGAGCGCGAACACAGCCGCTGCGGCGTGATCAATCGCGCCAGCATGCGGCGCGAAGCCAGCCAGATCCTGCAGCAGCTGGGTGCTGGCCAGATCGATCCCGAGCAGGAGGCCGGTCAGCTGTCCATAGGCCGGCAGCAGATGGTGGAGATCGCCAAGGCCCTGTCCTTGAACGCCAAGCTGCTGATCATGGACGAGCCGACCGCGGCGCTGACCGAGCGCGAGATCGAAGCCTTGTTCGCCTTCATGGAACAGCTCAAACGGCGTGGGGTGGCGATTGTCTATGTGTCGCACCGGATGGAGGAGATCTTCCGCGTCTGCGACAAGATCAGCATCTTGCGTGACGGCTGCTTTGTCGGCGAGCGCCAGATCGCCGCCACCGATTTCGACGAAGTGGTGCGGTTGATGGTGGGGCGAGAGATCGGCGACCGCTTTCCCAAGCGCGATGTCGCGCCGGGTGCGGTGCGGCTGCAGGTGGAGGCGCTGGCCGACGATGGCCGTATCGAAGGGATCGCGTTCGACGCGCGCGCCGGCGAAGTGCTGGGCGTGGCCGGCTTGATGGGCGCCGGTCGCAGCGAAATCCTCAATGTGTTGTTCGGAGTCAAGCCGCGTCGGCGCGGCAGCGTGAGGCTGGATGGCGTGGAATTGAACATCCGTCAGCCCGGCGACGCCATCGCCGCCGGCATCGCCTACGTGACCGAAGACCGCAAGAGCCAGGGCCTGGTGCTGGGCATGTCGCTGCGCGAAAACGCCAGCCTGGTGCATCTGCGCCGCCATGCGCGGCTGGGGGTGATCAACGGCCGCTCCGAGCGCGAAGAAGCCGGGCGGCTGATCGAACAGCTGCGCATCCGCACCCGTGACGCGGAACTGGACGTCAAATCCTTGTCCGGCGGCAATCAGCAAAAGGTGGTGTTCGCCAAATGGCTGGCGGAGCCGCCGAAGGTGCTGTTGCTGGACGAGCCGACGCGCGGTGTCGACGTCGGCGGCAAGGCGGAGATCTACCACATCATCAATCAGCTGGCCGCGGCCGGCGTGGCCATCGTCATGGTGTCGTCCGAGCTGCCGGAAGTGATGGCGATGAGCGACCGCATCCTGGTGATACACGAAGGCCGCCAGGCCGGCTTGTTCGATGCCGGAGCGGTCAGCCAGGAAGACATCATGGCCGCGGCGGCCGGCGCGGCCGCGCATTGAATATTCAAAGCCTCTAGGGCGCAAGCAAGGGAAACGGTAAGCAAGATGACCCCGCAACACAAAGCAACGCTGCAAAAACTCGGGCCCTTCATCGCCCTGCTGGCGATTTGCGCCGGCCTGTCGGCGCTGAGCGCCGATTTTCTGACCATGGGCAATCTGCTCAATGTGATGCGCCAGGTGTCGATCAACGCCTTGATCGCCTTCGGCATGACCCTGGTCATCCTGCTGGGCGGCATCGATCTGTCGGTGGGCTCCATCCTGGCGCTGTCGTCGGTGTTGACCGCAATGCTGCTGCAGGCCGGCGTCGATCCGCTGCTGGCCACGCTGCTGGGCATCCTGTCCGGCGCGCTGATGGGCTGCTGCAACGGCCTGGTGATCAGCAAGGGCAAGGTGGCGCCCTTCATCGCCACGCTGGCGTCGATGACCATTCTGCGCGGCTTGTCGCTGGTGGCGTCCAACGGCAGCCCGATCACCGGCTTCGGCAGCGATATGTTCTCCATGCTGGGCGGCGGCTATGTGGCCGGCGTGGTGCCGGTGCCGGTGGTGTGGATGCTGCTGCTGTTCGCCGGCCTCTGGTTCGTGCTGAAGAAAACCATTTTCGGCCGCCATGTCTACGCCACCGGCGGCAACGAGGAGTCCGCGCGTCTGTCCGGCGTCAAGGTGGACCGGGTCAAGATCTGGGTCTACACCCTGTCCGGCGCGCTGTCGGCGATGGCCGGCGTGGTGCTGACCTCGCGCCTAAATTCGGCGCAGCCCACCGCCGGCGCCGGTTACGAGCTGGATGCCATCGCCGCGGTGGTGCTGGGCGGCACCAGTCTGACCGGCGGCCGCGGCTGGATCTTCGGCACCCTGATCGGCGCCTTGCTGATCGGCGTGTTGAACAACGGCCTCAATCTGCTGGGCGTGTCCTCGTTCTACCAGCAGGTGATCAAGGGCGTGGTGATTTTGTTGGCGGTGCTGCTGGACCGCAGCGGCAAGAAGTGAGGGCGGGCCCGCAGCCGGCGGGCTCGCCAAGCGACCATTACACAAGGGGAGTTCCGATATGCAACGCTTAATCAAGCCTTTGGTTTTCAGTGTCATTGCGGCCAGTCTGATCGCCTGCACCAAGCAAGGCCCGGCCGATGCCGCCGCGGGCGCCAGCGCGCCGGCAGCGGCTTCCGGCCAGCCGGTGGTGGGCCTGGCGGTGTCCACGCTGAACAACCCATTCTTCGTGTCGCTGCGCAAGGGCGCCGAGGACGAGGCGGCCAAGGAGGGCGTGCGCCTGATCACCGTGGACGCGCAGGATGATTCCGCCAAGCAGCAGGCCAGCGTGGAGGATCTGATCCAGAAAAAGGTGAGCGTGATCCTGATCAATCCCACCGACTCCTCCGCCGTCGCCAATGTGGTGAAGGAAGCGCTGAGCAAGGGCATCAAGGTGGTATCGCTGGACCGCAGCGTCAACGGCGCCGAGGTCAGCGCCCATATTGCCTCGGATAATGTTGCCGGCGGCAAGATGGCGGCCGAGTTCCTGCTGGCCAAGCTGGGCGGCAAGGGCCGCCTGGTTGAGCTGGAGGGCATTCCCGGTTCTTCCGCCGCCCGCGAGCGCGGCCAGGGCTTCCACGCGGTGACCGACGGCAAGGCCGAGGTCAAGGTGGTGGCCAAGCAGCCGGCCGATTTCGACCGCGCCAAGGGGTTGTCGGTGATGGAGAACATCCTGCAGGGCAATAAGGACGTGCAGGGCGTGTTCGCTCACAACGACGAGATGGCGCTGGGCGCCTTGAAGGCGATCCAGGCCGCCGGCCTGAAGAATGTGGCGGTGGTGGGCTTCGACGCCACCGCCGACGCGGTGGCCTCGGTCAAGGCCGGAGGCCTGGCCGCCACCGTGCAGCAGCAGCCGGAGCTGATTGGCCAATACGGTGTGCAGACCGCGAAGAAGCTGATCGATGGCCAGCAAGTGGAGAAGTTCATTCCGGTGCCGCTGAACCTGGTCAAGCAGTAAGCCCGAGCGGCCGCCATCGCGCTGGCGACGGCGGCCCGCTTGAGGTAAGGTGGCCAGCAATCGGCGGCCCCGTCCCGCGCTTGCGCAGGCCGGGGCTGTTTTGCAATCGAGTTTCGAGCGGCCGGCATCGCGCCGCCGCATGAGGAATAGGCTGTCGATGAGCGGCTACAAGCGTTTGACCATAGACGACATCGCCGAACTGGCCGGCGTGTCGCGCACCACCGCCAGCATGGTGCTCAACGGCCATGCCGAGCGCTACCGCATCTCCCAGGCCACGGTGGAGCGGGTGGAGAAGGTAGCGCGCGAGCAGCATTTCAATCCGTCGCAGTCGGCGCGCTCGCTGCGCTCGCGGCGCAGCAACTCGGTGGGGCTGGTGATTCCGGACCTGACCAACTCCGCGCATGCGGCGCTGGCCCAGGCGATGGAAGAATTGTGCCGCCAGCGCGATTACCAGATGCTGCTGGTGACCAGCGACGAAGATCCGCGGCGCGAGGCCGAGGTGATGGCCCACCTGGTGGCGCGGCAGGTGGACGCGATGATCGTGGTGCCGTGCTCGCACGAGGCCAAGTCCTACCAGAAATGGGTGCGGCGGCTGCCGCTGGTGTTCGTCGACCGTCGCGTGGACGGCAGCGGCATTCCTTCGGTGGTCACCGACGGCTGCGCCAGCGTGGAGCGGCTGGTGGGCGACGCGCTGGAGCAGGGGGTGTCCGAAGTGGTGTTTTTCGGCGGTCAGCCGGAGTTGTCGCCCAGCCGCGACCGCCTGCTGGGCTATCGTCGCGCGCTGGCGAGCCGCGGCGTGGCCGAGGGGAGCGACTGGGTTTGCCACCGCGACTACCTGCGCCGCTCCGGCTTCGAACTGATGCAGCAATGGCAGCAGCAGCGCCAGCGGCTGCCGCAGGCCTTGTTCACCGCCTCGGTGTCGCTGTTGGAGGGCGCGCTGGCCTTCATCAACCAGCACTGCGGGCTGGGCAATGCGCCGCTGCGGCTGCTGACTTTCGACGATCATTCCCTGCTGGACTGCCTGCCGGTGCGCGTCGACGCCATCGTGCAGGACAGCCGCGAGATGGCGGCGCGCAGTCTGGAGCTGGCCTTGGGTCTGCTGGAGGGGCGGCGGCCGGACGAGAGCGACGCCTTGGTGGCGGCCAGCCTGCACCGGCGCTGGCCGGCTTAGGGTTTGCTGCCGCTTCGCCAGCCGGCGTACAATAGCCGTTTTACGTTTTCGAGCCAGAGTCACCATGATCCGTACCCGTTTCGCTCCCAGCCCCACCGGTTATCTGCATATCGGCGGCGTGCGCACCGCGCTGTTTTCCTGGGCCTATGCCCGCAAGAACAACGGCGTGTTCGTGCTCCGCATCGAGGACACCGACCTGGAGCGTTCGACGCCGGAATCGGTGAAAGCGATTCTGGACGGCATGCATTGGGTGGGCCTGGACTATGACGAAGGTCCGTTCTACCAGACTCACCGTTTCGACCGTTACAAGGACGTGATCCAGCAACTGCTGGATTCCGGCCATGCCTATCTGTGCTATTGCAGCAAGGACGAGCTGGAAACGATGCGCGCGGAGCAGGAAGCGCGCGGCGAGAAGCCGCGCTACGATCGCCGCTGGCGCCCGGAAGCCGGCAAGACCCTGCCGGCTATCCCCGCCGACGTGACCCCGGTGGTGCGCTTCAAGACCCCGCTGGACGGCGTGGTGGCCTGGGACGACGCGGTCAAGGGCCGCATCGAGATCGCCAACCAGGAACTGGACGACTTGATCATCGCCCGCCCGGACGGCAGCCCGACCTATAACTTCTGCGTGGTGGTGGACGACTGGGACATGCAGATCACCCATGTGATCCGCGGTGACGACCACGTCAACAACACCCCGCGCCAGATCAATATCCTGAAGGCGCTGAACGCGCCGCTGCCGGTGTATGGCCATCTGCCGATGATCCTCAACGAGGACGGCCAGAAGATGTCCAAGCGCCGCGACGCGGTCAGCGTGGTGGACTATGCCGACAAGGGCATCCTGCCGGAGGCGCTGCTCAACTACCTGGCGCGTCTGGGCTGGGGCCACGGCGACGATGAATTCTTCAGCATGGAGCAGTTCGTCGAGTGGTTCAGCCTGGAAGCGGTGAGCGCGTCCGCCAGCCGTTTCAACCATGAAAAATTCATGTGGTTGAACGCCCAGCACATCAAGAGCGCCGACAACGGCCGCCTGGCCGGACTGATCGCGCCACGCCTGGCCGCCGCCGGCGTGGAGCTGGCCGGCGGGCCCGCCATCGAAGACGTGATCGCCCTGGTCAAGGAAAGGGTGCAGGACCTGAACGCGCTGGCGCTGGAAGTGGACTATTTCTACCGCAAGCGCGAGCCGCTCGCCGCCGATGTGGACAAGCATTTGTCCGGCGACGCCGTCGCGCGCATGGGTCGTTTCGCCGACAAATTGGCGGCGCTTGACGCGTGGTCGGCGGAAGCCATCCACGAACTGTTCAAGCCCTTCTGCGCGGAAGAGGGCATCAAGATGGGCCAGTTGGGCATGCCGCTGCGCGTGTTGGTGTGCGGCACCACCCAGACGCCGTCGGTGGACGCGGTGCTGGCCGTGATCGGCAAGGATGAGGTGTTGCGCCGCCTGCGCGGCTAAGCGCTGCCTCGACCCGCATCGTTTGATGAACAAACCGCCCCGCGGCTAAGGCCGCGGGGCGGTTTGCGTTGGCGGCGTGTTCAGGCGAGCACCATGCCTGCGGCGTGCTCGTTATTGCTGTCGGGCACGTACTGCGTCATATAGTGGTCCAGTAGCAGGCGCATATAGCGATGGCTCTGGCAGATGGCGTGGCGCAACTCGGCCACCTGATGCGCGGTGGGGTCCACGCCCACCAAGGTAACGATGATGTCCAGCGCCTCCCATGGATGCTCGTCATCGTAATGGGCGTGCAGCGCCAGCCACTTCATCGCCTTGGCGCGCTTCTCCTTGGGGAATTGCCGCGCGTAATCCTCCTTGGCGCAGACGGCGGAGCACCATTCGCCGGTGGCGCCTTCTATCGCGTAATTGGTGGCCGCCATCGCCACCTCCAGCGATTCGCGGTCGCAGACCTGATGGCACCAGTGGCTGAGCGTCAGCGTTTCCAGCGCCTGGCCGTCGTGCAGCAGGCTATGGCTGTCCACGCCGCAGGCGGCGGCCCAGTGCACCCAGTGGTCGGCGTGGTTCTGCTCCACCCGGATATTGCGGATCAGATAGCGCCGCGCCATATCGTGGCCGCGGTGCTTGCCGTAGCGCACCTTCAGCAAATTCCTGGCCATGTATTGCGGGAACTGTTCTATCACCGGCCAGCCGCCGCGCAGAAAGGCCTGGTGGATGGAGGTGGGCAGCATGCCGTCGCGCATTTTCAGGAATAGTTCATGTTCCACCACGCGGCGCTTGTGCTCGTCGCAATGGGCGACCAGCTCCCGTGTCCATTCCGGATAGCTGCGGATGTCCATCAGCGGGCCGTTCCTGGTAAAACCGGTTTCTTTGTTCATTATTTCCCCTTTCCTTGAAGCAGTGGCCGGACTCGCCCGGTCAGACGCCGCGGCCAGGCCGGCCGCCGTGATCCGGCCCTTGCCCTGGCCGGTAAGCTATTGCTGCCGCACGCGGCCGGGGCTGGCGGCGTGGCGGAAGCCGAATGGTTCCGGTTGGCTCAGGTGGAAGCCCTGGGCGTAGTCGACGCCCAGCTTGCGCAGCTCGACCACGATGTCGGGCTTGTCGACGAATTCGGCGATGGTGCGCTTGCCGGTCACATGGCCGATGTGATTGATCATTTCCACCATGGCGTGGTCTATCGGGTCGGAAGCCATTTCGCGAACGAAGCTGCCGTCTATCTTCAGAAAATCCACCGGCAGGTGCTTCAGGTAGGCGAAGGAGGACATGCCGGTGCCGAAATCGTCCAGCGAGAACAGGCAGCCGATCTGGCGCAGCTCGTGGATCAGCCGCTGGGCGGCCTCCAGATTGGCGATGGCATTGGTCTCGGTGATTTCGAAGCAAATGATTTCCGGCGGCACGCCGCTGCGGAGGAATTGCTGCTGCACGAAGGCAAGGAAGCCGTCGTCGCACAAGGTTGAGCCGGACAGATTGATCGCGCAGTGCTGGATGTCCAGATTGCCGGCGCGGCGCAGCTGCGCCAGTTCCTGGAACACTTTTTCCACCACGACGCGGTCGATCTCTGTCATCAGGCCATAGCGTTCCGCGATGGGCACGAACAGCCCAGGCGGTATCTGGCTGCCATCGTCGCCGTTCAGCCGCAGCAGCACTTCGATATAGCGGCCGTTGTCCGCGGTGGCGGACAAGGGGATGATGTCCTGCGCGTACAGGGTGAAGCGGTTGTCGCGCAGCGCCTGGCGCAGCCGCTGCACCCAGTCCAGTTCGTGGAAGCGCGCCGAGACCTCGGAATTGTGCGGGATGTGCAGCTGGATGCGGTTGCGCCCCTTTTCCTTGGCCATATAGCAGGCGATGTCGGCGGAGCGCATCACCTCGGCCAGCGAGGTGTCGGCGTCGGACACGCAAACCAGGCCGATGCTGGCGCTGATCGAGAAATGGTTGCCTTCCCACTGGAAGCGGCACTCGACGATGGCCTGGCGCAGGCTGTTGGCCTTGGCGATGGCGGCCTCCACCGAGCTATTGCCGAGCAGCACGCCGAATTCGTCGCCGCCCAGCCGCGCCAGGGTGTCCGAGGCGCGCAGCCGGCGCGACACCGCGCGGCTGATCTGGCACAGCAGCTCGTCGCCGGCGGCGTGGCCATAGGTGTCGTTGATCAGCTTGAATTGGTCCAGATCGATGAACATCAGCGCCAGCGAGGCCTCGGCCTGGTCCAACTGCTTGATCGCCTTGTTGGCGCGGGCTTCGAATTCGCGGCGGTTGACCAGGCCGGTCAATGCGTCGTGGCTGGCCTGCCAAGACAGCTCGTTGATGTATTGCTGTTCCGAGGTGTTGTCGTGCAGCACCAGCGCGATGCCGTATTGCTCGCCCTGGCTGTCGCGTATCGGCGCCGCCACCAGGCTGAGCAGCAGCGGGATCGCGTTGTGGCGCAGCATGTGCAGCTTGGGGTAAGTGCGGCTGGGCTCGCTCAGGCCGCTGAGTTCGGCGAAACTTAGCAGGCTTTCCGGTTCCGGACCCTGCGTGACCAGATTGAACACTTCATCGAAGTGCCGGCCCAGGCCTTCCACCTCCAAATGGCCCAGCATGTGCTTGGCGCTGTGGTTCAGATAGACCACCACGCCGCGCATATTCAGGGTGATCACCGCGTCGCCTATCGATTGCAGCGTGATTTCGGCGCGTTGCTGCTCGGCCTGCAGCGCGGCCTTGTAATTGTCCGAGGCCTGGATCAGCCGTCGGATCTGGCGGATGGTCAGCAGCACCAGCAACAGGCCCACCAGCAGATTGACGCTCCACACCGCCTGGCTCACTTCGCGCGAGGCGTCGCCCAGCACCCGGGAGAAGGCCTGGGCCGGCGCCTTGACCGCCTCGTTGATCTGGGCGATCTGCAAGGTGAGGGCGCTCTTGTCCGCCGCGCTCAGCGAACCATCGGCATGACCCTGGCGCAGTTGCTCGCCCAGGGTCTGGATCTCCTGCAGATAGTAGTCGCCTATTCGCCAATAGTGGATGGCCTCCGCCAGATAGCTGACATGGCGGAACCACAGATAGGCGCGGATGATGTTTTCAATGTCGTCGGGATGGTTGCCGCCGTTGAGGAAGCCTTGGCGCGCGGCGTCGAGATTGGGGGGCGAGCGGTCCAGCGCCAGCCGTGCCTGATGATCGCCCAACTGGATGGCGATCGCCTGCTGGTAGCGTTGGAAGTCATGGTCGGCGCCGGTCTGGGCGTAGCGGGTCAGATAGTAGATCGAATCCTTCTGCGCTTTCGACCACAAGCCTTCACCCGCCACATAGGCGCGGGCGGTGGAAACCACATACAGGCTGAACGCGCTCAGCGCCACCTGCATGATGACAATCAGCAGGAAAGGCAGTACGACAAAGAGCAGCTGTCGATTAGCGGTATTCGGCCTCATGGCGGTTCCGGCTGGTGAATAGAGTAAGACGCGGCTACAAGCCCAAGCGGGGTGTTGGCAGTTCCTCCGCTGCGGCCGGCGCGCGAATCCTGCGATGGACCCGCGCCGGCGGCCGATGGGCGCTGCCGGCAGGCGCTCAGCTGTATGGCGTTTTTATCATCCCATTGGAAATTGTTCAATGTTTTTGATAACTATATCGATTGTTTATTGGAGATGGCTTGGCTTGATAATAGATGAATAGCCTAATTTTCATGGACTTGCCGTTGGCGTGAGCGTTCGCCGCCGCGGCGGGCCTCGCGTTTTTCCCGCCGCTTTGGCGTTTGCCTTGGACATGGTGGATAAGCGAAAATAATCCCATTGTTTTAGCGCCGGAAAGGCAATGCCAATGCCGAATGATTTGGCAATGCGTTACTACCTGCTGGGCGAACGCGCCGCGGTGCTGGAAAGCCCGCCGCCGGCGAGCCTGGATTGCCAACGCCGCATCTGGTGGCTGGCGCAGACGCTGGCGGAAGAGGCCGGCCTGATCGAGGTGGTGCCGGGCATGAATAATCTGACCGTGGTTTTCGATCCCGATGCAGGCGCCGACGTCGGCGCTGGTTGGCTTGAGCGGCTGCGCCGCGAATGGGCGCGCGCGCGGCGGGCGACGCCGCAGCCGCGCCAGGTGACGGTGCCGGTGCGCTACGGCGGCCGGCATGGGCCGGATCTCGCGGCGGTGGCCGCGAATACCGGCTTGAGCGAGCGGGAAGTCGTCGCCGCTCATGCGGGGGCCGAATACCAGGTGTATTTCCTGGGCTTCCAGCCCGGTTTCGCCTATATGGGCGGCTTGCCGGCATGCCTGGCCACGCCGCGGCGCGCCGAGCCGCGCTTGGCGGTGCCGGCCGGCTCGGTGGGTATAGGCGGCAGCCAGACCGGCATTTATCCGGCGGCGAGCCCCGGAGGCTGGCAGATCATAGGCCGCACCGCGCTCAAGCTGTTCGATCCTGGCCGCGATCCGCCATCGTTGCTGCTGCCCGGCGACAGTGTGAGCTTCGCGGCGCAGGAGGGCGAGGATGATTGAAGTCATTCAGGCCGGCGTTCAAAGCACGGTGCAGGACCTGGGGCGCCGCGGTCTGCGCCATCTGGGCGTGGCTCAGTGCGGCGCGCTGGACGCGCCGGCGCTGATCATGGCCAACCGCCTGCTGGACAATGCGGCGGACGCCGCCGGCATCGAGGTGGTTGCGGGGCCGTTCCGCCTGCGTTTTCTCCGTGATGCCTGGTTCGCGTTGGCCGGCGCGGATTTCGGCGCGGAATTGGATGGCGAGCCGGTGTGGAGTGGCTGGCGTTATCCGGCGCGCGCCGGGCAGCAGCTGACGTTGAGCGGCGGCCGTCACGGCATGCGCGCCTACCTGGCGCTGGCTGGCGGCATCGCCGTCCCGCTGGCGCTGGGCGCGCGCGCCACGGATCTGCAAACCGGGCTGGGCGGCTGGCAGGGGCGGGCGTTGCGAGGCGGCGACCGCTTGCCCCTGGGGGCGGCCGCGCCGCTGTCCGGTCGGCTGGGCCGCCGTGGCCTGGGCTGGTCGCCGGAGTTGCGCTGCCTGCCGGGCCCGGATTGGCATGCGTTCACTCCGGCGACACGGCAGGCGTTTTGCCGCCAGCAATGGACGGTGTCGCCGCAAAGCAATCGCATGGGCTACCGCTTGCTGGGCGAGGAGTTGGCGTGCGCCTCCGGCGGCGAGTCCTTGTCGCACGCGGTGCTGCCCGGCGTGGTGCAAGTGCCGCCTGGCGGCCAGCCCATCGTATTGCTGGCCGACGCGCAGACCACTGGCGGCTATCCACGCATCGCCTGCGTGATCGAAGCGGATCTGTGGAAGTTGGCGCAGGCGCGTCCAGGCGTCAGGCTACACTTTGTGATGGTGGATGCGCAGCAGGCGACGGCGGCGCGTTTGCGTCAGCGCCAATTATTGCAGGCACAGGATTGGAGCCAGGCATGCAGATCGATCTGAACGCCGATATCGGCGAAGGCTGCGGCGACGACGCCGCGATCATGGACTATGTCAGTTCGGTGAACATCGCCTGCGGCTGGCATGCCGGTGATGCCGAGACAATGTGGTTGGCGCTGCAGGCGGCGGCGCGGCGCGGAGTGGCGGCGGGCGCGCACCCCGGTTTTCCCGACCGGGAAAACTTCGGCCGCCGGCCGCTGGCGCGCGCGCCGGAGCGGGTGTACCAGGACATGCTGTATCAATTGGGCGCGCTGGCCGGCCTGGCGCGCGCGGCCGGCGTGGCCCTGCGCCATGTCAAGCCGCACGGCGCCTTGTACAACCAGGCGGCGCGGGATCCGGCGCTGGCCGAGGCCATCGCCCGCGCGGTGAAGGATTTCGATCCCGGCTTGCGGCTGTTCGGCCTGGCCGGCGGCGCCTCCATCGTCGCGGCGCGGCGTCATGGGCTGCGCGTGGTGGAGGAAGTGTTCGCCGATCGCGGTTACCTGGCCGACGGCAGCCTGGCGCCGCGCGGCGAGGCTGGCGCGGTGATAAGGGACGCGGCGGCGGCGCTGGAGCAGACGCTGGGCATGGTGCTGCGCGGCCAGGTGCGCGCGGTGAGCGGGGAGTATCTGCCGATACGCGCGGACAGTGTTTGTCTGCATGGCGATGGCGCACAGGCGCTGGCCTTCGCCAGAGGGCTGAGGGAAGGACTGGAGCGGGAGGGTGTGACGGTCGCGGCTCTGTGAACCTGTTTACGATCTCGAGAGCTAAGGCGAGACAAGACGAAAACCAGCGAAAAGCGGAATGTACATTCGCTGCATGAGCATTTCGAAGCTGTACTCACCGTGTCACATCTCACGAAGCGCAGCAGACTTTAGAGCAGGTTCTTTAAGAGGCCTACTCATGTTCCGCCGCTTGTCGCGGCATTGGTTTAATGTTTTGGCTCCGCCGGCAGCATTTGCCGCGGCGCCCTGCAAGGGGTATCGGCAACGCTGTCTATCGGGAAAAGAGCCGCCTCAAGACGGCCTCCCATTCTGCACAGGAGAAAACGTATGGAGCTGGCATCATGTTTACCCTTGGTGGGCATCCCCGTGGTGGTGGCGGGGTTCGCGCTGCGCTTCAATCCGCTGCTGGTGGTCACCGCCGCCGGCCTGGCCACGGGCCTGGCGGTGGGCATGGACATCGGCGTCTTGCTGGAAACCTTCGGCGAGAAATTCCTCAATAGCCGGCAGTTGGCTACGTTCATTCTGATTTTGCCGGTGATCGGCCTGCTGGAGCGCTATGGCTTGAAAGAGCGCGCGCAGCTGTGGATCGCCGGCATACGCAGCGCCACCACCGCCCGCGTCCTGATGCTGTATTTCGTGGTGAGGGAGACGACGGCGGCGCTTGGCCTGATCAATCTGGGCGGTCATGCGCAAACGGTGCGCCCCTTGCTGGCGCCGATGGCGGAAGGGGCGGCGGCCAATCGGCTGGGCGAGTTGCCCGAGGCGCTGCGCGACCGCATCCGCGCCCATGCCGCCGCCTGCGACAATGTCGCGGTCTTCTTTGGGGAGGACATCTTCATCGCCTTCGGCGCGGTGCTCTTGATGGACGCCTTTCTCAAGGAAAACGGCATTACCGATGTGGAACCGCTGCATATCGGGCTATGGGCGATTCCCACCGCGCTGTGCGCCTTGCTCATCCACATGTCGCGGCTGGCGCGGCTTGACGCCAGCTTGCAGCGCGAAGTCGCCGCCTGGCGCGCTCGGAGGGAGGCGTCGGCATGAAAGCCTGGTTCGATATCCACGATGTTTATCATCTGATCGGCATCGTGGTGATGCTGCTGGTGGGCATGACGCTGCGCGATCGCGGCAACCCCAAGCGCTATACCACTGCCTTGTTCTGGTTCTTGTTCGGCGCCAGCTTCTTGTTTGGCGACCTGCTGCTGTCCTGGCTGGGCAAGCCTCAGGCCTATCGTCTGGTCGGCGTGGCGGTGATTGTCATCGCGCTGCTGGCGGGAACCGGCCGGCTGGCGCTGGGCAGCTACCGCCCCAGCAGCGCGCAGCAAAGGCTGGAGTCGGCGCGGCGGCTGGGCAACCGCATCTTCCTGCCGGCCTTGCTGATTCCCTTGCTCACCGTGGCCTGCACGCTCTTGCTGAAAGGCGTGCGTCTGGGCGACAGCTATCTGCTGGACCAGAAGCACCTGACCCTGGCCTCGCTGGCGACGGCCTGCCTGGCGGCATGCCTGCTGGGCTGGGGGCTGACCGGCGGCACGCCGCTGCAGGCGGTGCGCGAATCCCGGCGCTTGGTGGACACCATAGGCTGGGCCGCCATCCTGCCGCAGATGCTGGCGATGCTGGGCGGCGTCTTCGTCGCCGCCAAGACCGGCTTGGCGGTGCAGCAGGTGGTGAGCCTGTTCGTCGATCCGGGCAATCGCTTGCTGCTGGTGGTGATCTACTGCGTCGGCATGGCGCTGTTCACCATGGTGATGGGCAACGCCTTTGCCGCTTTTCCGGTGATGACCGCCGGCATCGCGCTGCCTTTCCTGATCGTCGGCCAGCATGCCGCCGCCGCGCCGCTGGTGGCTATCGGCATGTATTCCGGCTACTGCGGCACGCTGATGACGCCGATGGCGGCCAATTTCAATATCGTGCCGGCGGCCTTGCTGGAATTGAAAGACAAATACCTGGTGATCAAGACTCAGTTGCCGACCGCGCTGCTGCTGCTGGCGGCGAATATTCTGCTGATGTACTTCATCGTGTTCCGTTGAGGAGGCGGCCATGGTCTTGAGTCTCGAGCAGGCGTCGGCGCTGGCGGAGTTGCCGCTGGCCGGGCTGCGCCGCGAGTATCCGAATCTGCTGGCCCATTTGTTGAATGGCCCGCAGGACCTGGCCGCGCCTCGCGAGCTGCATCCGGTGTTTTACGGCTGCTATGACTGGCATTCCGCCGTGCATGGCTTCTGGCTGCTGGCACGCCTGGCGCGGCGCTTTCCGGCGCTGCCGCAGCAGCCGGCCATCGTTCGGTTGTTTGCCGAGCATTTCACGCCGCGGGCTTTCCTGCGCGAGGCCGAGTACTTTTCCGCGCCCGGCCGCGGCAGCTATGAGCGGCCCTATGGCTGGGCCTGGCTGCTGGCGCTGGCCGCGGAGCTTGGACGCTGGCCGTTGCCGCAGGCTAGCGGCTGGCAAGAGGCGATGCGGCCGCTGACCGGTTTGATCCGCGAGCGCTGGCTGGCGTTTTTGGCGTTGCAGGATTATCCGGTGCGCGCGGGCGGCCATGGCAATACCGCCTTCGCGTTATTGCTGAGCCTGGATCATGCGCGCGCGGTGGGAGACAGGGATTTGGCGCATGGATTGAGCGCGGCGGCGGAGCGTTATTTTCTGGCCGATGCCGACTATCCATCGCAATGGGAGCCGGGCGGCGACGATTTCCTGTCGCCGGCCCTGTGTCAGGCGCTGCTGCTGAGCCGGTTATTGCCGGCCATGGCGTTCCGGGACTGGTTGCGCGCTTTTCTGCCGGATTTGCCGCGGCGTGTCCACTTGCTGGCGCCGGCGCGGGTGAGCGACCGCGCCGACCCCAAGCTGGGCCATCTGGATGGTTTGAATCTCAGCCGCGGCTGGTGTTTGCGGCAGTTGGCGGCGGCTTTGCCGCCGGACGACGCTTGGCGGCCGGCGCTGGGCGCCGCGGCGGAAGCGCAGATCGCCGCCAGCCTGCCGCATGTGGCCAGCGGCCATTACACCGGCGAACACTGGCTGGCGACTTTCGCCATGCTGGCGCTGGATCAGGGAGCAGGAGAATGAACAAGATCGTGTTGTTGACAGGGTTCGAACCGTTTGGCGGCGAGAGCCTGAATCCATCCTGGGAGGCCGCGCGGCGGCTGGACGGCGTGGAACTGGCCGGCGCGCGGGTGCATGCACGGCAACTGCCCTGCGAGTTCGGCGCGGCGTTGGCGGCGCTGCGGCGGGAGCTGGACGCCTTGCGGCCGACGCTGGCGGTGGCGGTGGGCCAGGCCGGCGGCAGGGCCGAACTGTCGCTGGAGCGGGTAGCGATCAATATCGACGACGCGCGGATACCGGACAATGCCGGCCGCCAGCCGATAGACCGGCCCATCGTCGCCGGCGGGCCGGCCGCCTATTTCTCCACGCTGCCGATCAAGGCGCAGACGGCGGCCTTGCGCCGCGCCGGCATTCCGGCCGCGGTGTCGCAGAGCGCCGGCACCTTTGTCTGCAACCATGTGTTCTACGGGCTGATGCACGCGCTGGCGGGCGGCCCGGCGCGCGGCGGCTTCATCCACATCCCGTATCTGCCGGAACAGGCGGCCGCGCATCCGGGCGCGCCCAGCATGAGCCTGGACACCATCAGCGCCGGCTTGACGCTGGCGTTGGAGACGGCGCTGACGGCGACGACGGACATTGCCGAGACCGGCGGAACGACGCATTAGAAGTCATTCCGCCTTGGCCGCTTGACGTCGGTGTCGAGGCCGCGCTCAGCTCTTGAGCGCGCGCAGCCACTGCCAGCTGGCGATGCCAGCCAGCGTGGCTAGCAAGGAGCCGCAGACATGGACGGCGATGGCGGTCAGCGCCGGCAGCAGCCGCTGTTGCTGCAACAAGGTGACGACTTCGGCGGAGAAGGTGGAGAAGGTGGTCAGGCCGCCGCAAAAGCCGGTGATCACCAGCAGCCGCCATAGCGGCGACACGCCGGGGGCGCTGGCGAAGAAGGCCACCGCCAGGCCGATGATGTAGCCGCCGATCAGATTGGCCGCCAGCGTGCCGGGCGGCAGGCTGGGCCACAGGCTGTTCAGTTTGACGCCCAAGGCCCAGCGCAGCAGCGCGCCCAGCGCGGCGCCCATCGAGATGGCGAGTATGGTTTTCCACATGGAGCTTGTCTGGCACGAAAGCAAAACCGTATTGTGCCGGCCAGGCGCCGCCAAGTATAGATTGGCTTGCTAGAGGATTTCGGCAATGCTGCGCGCCGCGCGCTTGGCGTCCAGAAAAATCAGCCCCAGCTTGGCCTCGCGCCGCGCGATCACGGTCAGCACCGCGTCAGGGCTGGCATGGCTCATCAGGATGTAGCCGTGTTCGCCCTTGACCATCACTTGTTCCAGGCCGCCGCGCGCCAGTTCGCGCGCGGTGCGCTCGCCCAGCGACAGCATCGCCGCCGCCATCGCGCCGACGCGGTCTTCGTCGACCTCCTGCGGCAGCAGCGCCGCCATGGTCAGGCCGTCGGCGGAAATGATGGCGGAGGCCTCGATGTCGGCGGACGCGCCGTTGAGATCGCTCAGGATGGACTTGAGCATTTGTTCACGCATGGTTGTTCTCCGGTTTTGTTCAATGCGCCGGCCGCCGCGCGGCCGGGATTCAGGCGTAGCGGCGCACCAGCAACTCCACCAGGCCGACGAAGGCCTCGCTTTGCAACTGCGGCGCGCCGCCTATGATCAGCGCGAAAGCCTGCTGCGCCACGTGCAGCGGGTAGAAGGCCAGCTGGCTGCGGCCGGCGGGGTCCACCGCCGCCCAGGCGGCGCTGCCCAGGTTCAAGTGGTTTTTCAGCAGCAGGTGATGGCGGCGGCTGAGCGACATCAGGTCGCCGGCCAGCGCGGCGATCTCCTCCGCGGTTTCGTGGCGGAAGCCGGCGGTGGCGTAATAGAGGCCGTTGTCGTCGGCCAGCAGGGCCTGGCCGCTGCCGGACAGCGCCGCCAGCAATTCCGGCAGCTGGCTTTCCAGATTGCCGGCCGCCGCCGGCCGCGGCGCGGCGGTGCCGTGCACGAATTCCAGCCGCTGCAGGCGGTAAAGGGTGGCCAGCGCCTGTTCCAGCTCGTCGTCGCACCATTCGCTGAGCAGCGCCTCGCTCAGCGGCACGGTGTGGCCCAGGCGCAGGATGTTGAGCAGCAGGCGGCGGGTCAGGTCGGCTTCGGCGCCGGCGACGGCGTAGAAGGCGCCGGCGGGCGTCGCCATCGGGTAGAGCGGGCCGCTCAGGCGCAGCTCATCGTTCATTGCGCTTCTCCCAGGCCGGGGTCGATAGAGAACAGCAGGGCCAGCAACAGCTGCTTGATGTCTTCGCGGCGGCGGCAGTCCACTTCGAATACCGGCGCGTTCAGGCCGTGGGCGGCCAGCGCCTCGGCGTAGACCGCGGTGGACGGCAGCGGCTTGAGGTCGGTCTTGCTGACGCCCAGCGCCAGCGGCGCGCGCCGCAGCAGCGGTTCGAAGGCGCGCAGGAAAAAGGCGAGATCTTGCATCGGGTTGGCGCGGCTGTGATCCAGCAGCAGGATCAGGCCGATGCCGCCGCGGCTGACGATTTCCCACATGAAGTCGAAGCGTTCCTGGCCGGGCGTGCCATACAGATGCACCTTGGTGTCGGCGTCCAGCCGCAGCATGCCGTAGTCCAGCGCCACCGTGGTATGCGCTTTGCGATGCAAGGTCATATCGCTGGCCTTGGCGTCGGTGCGGATGGGCGCGATATCGCTGATGGCGGCGATGGCGGTGGTCTTACCGGCGCCGACCGGGCCGGCGAACAGGATTTTATTGTCTTGGCTGCGCATGATGGGAATCAGGTAAGGCTCACAAGCTGGTCACTTTTTGCAGGAGCCGGGACAGTAGGCCGGCGCGTTCGGGCGCGGCGGCCTCGGTTTGCGGCGCGCCGGGGCGCACCGGCGCGCTGGAGATCACTTTCAGGGCCGGCGCGTCGCTGCGCCAATCCAGCAGACCAATGGCGTGGGTGGCGGCGAGGAAGTCGCAAGCGTGCTCGGGTTCGACGCGCAGCAGCCGCACCATGATGCGCAGCGTGGCCGGGGTCTTGGTCAGCAGCGCGCTCAAGCGCGTCGCGTCCGGCAAGGCCTGCAGCCGGGTCAGATTGGGCCATTGCCGCAGCCGCAGCGGCGTGTCGGCGCCGATGCCGGCCGGCAAGCGGCCCTGGCTGCTCCAGATCGCCAACTGCCACAGCAGCGCCGGCAGCGGCTGGGTGAGGACGCCGGGTGTGGCACCGGCGGCCTGCGCGCGCAGCGCCGGCGCGTCCTGGCGGCACAGTTCGCGCAGCTGCTCCGCCGGTTGCAGCCATTGCGCTTGCGCGCAGTCCGGTCGCAGCCACAGCAAGGGTTGGCCGTCGGCCAGCAACAGCGCTGGCCGCGGCTGACGCGCCAGCCGCGCGGCGGCGCCGAGCAGGCCGCGGCGCGGGTCGAAGCGCCGCACGGTGACCGAGCGCGGCGCGGCGGGAGCGGCGCTGGGCGCGATATCCGGAACCGCGCGGGGTTCGGCGAGCGCGGCCGGCGCTGCGATCGGAGGCGCGCTATTTGCCGCGGGCGGTGCAACTGAGGTGGTTTGGGGCGCGCTGCCGCCCTGGGATGGTGTTGTCCGCGGTGGCTTGGCCAGCAGCGCCTGCAGTTGCGGAAACAGGGTTTCCACTCGCAGAGGCTTGCCCAGCACCGGCGCCGGCGCTTGCGTCGGCGCGCTGGAGGCGACTATCAGCGCCGGCAAGTCCGGATGACGCTGGCGGAAGTCCTCCCAGGCTCGCCAGCCGATGGCGCTGTCGATGTCGACGATGGCCAGGTCCGGCGGCGAGTCGGGCGCGCCCGTTTCCAGCAGGCGGTAGCACAGGCTGCGATGCAGGCGGAAAGCCATGCGCAGCAGCGCCAGCTTGCGCTCGTCCATGCCGACGGCGAGCACGGCTATATCGATGGCGGTGAGATCTTGGCTCGGCATGGCGGATCAGGCGGCCAACATGCGCCGGTGGCTGGGGCCGGCCTCGGTGTCGAAACCGGCCAGATGGGCGCTGACCTCCAGCGGCAGCCGCGGCGCATGGCCGCGCAGTTGGCGCAGCAGCCACTGGAAGCGGGCCGGGTCGTCCTGGCGGCGGTAGAGTTGCAGCAGCGGCGGATAGTTGGCGGCGTCGTCCGGCTGCGCCAAGACCGCTTGTTCCAGGATATGAATCGCCATGTCCACCTGGCCGTCGCTCAGATAGGCGTCGGCTTCGGCGCGGGGATCTGTCGCCGCCAGCTCGGCCGCGGCGGCATGGCGAGTCACCAGCGGCAGACGCTGCGGCGCGGAGCCGACCGCGGCGATATTGAGGCCCAGGCTGCGGCCGATGCGCTCCAGTTCCGGCCGGTCTGGGCGCAGCGCCAGCAGATCCAGCGCCGGATGGACGCCGAGCAGCCAGCCGGCGTGGATCAGCTGTTCCTTGAGGTCGGCGCCGTGGCCGTCCAGCAATAGATGAAATTGCCACAATACCCGCACATAGCGCTGCAACTGCCGCTGCCGGTAATGCACATGCAGCAGGTCCAGCAGGTGGGAGAGCGAATCCGGGCGCAGTGCCAGCGCCTGCTCCAAGGCGACCGCGGCCGCGGTGTATTCCTGCCAGCGCAGCCAGACTCGGGCCTGGCGTTCTGCCGGCAGCAGGGCGGCGACGGCATCCTTTTCCGCCTCGTTCAGCGGAAACAAGGGCGCGCAGCCTTGCAGCAGTGTTTGCGGGCGCAATGGACAGGGTTCCAGATCGCCGACGTCCGCGGCTTGTGCCGGCGCAGTCGGCGCGGCCGATGCTTCAAGCGCCGGCGTATCGTCGCCCAGGCGCAGGCGAATCGCCTCGGGGTCCCAGCCCAATCTTTGCTCGGCCAGCACGCGCAGCGCCAGATGGTTGCGCTCGATGCGCAGCCCGGCTTCCAGCGCCTGTTCCAGTTGCTCGCGCCCGATCAACGCCAGGTCATGCTGGCGTTCCAGCATCGCGCCGTAGTCGTCCAGCGCCCCGGTTTGCAGGTACAGCCCGGTCAGGCGTTGCAAGTGCTTGGCCGAATGCGGCGCCAGGCGGTCCACATAATGGCGCAAGGCCTGCGCCGCCTGTCCCAGGTAGCCGAACTCGATGAAGATGTCGACTTCGGTCAGCAAGTCGACTTCGTCCACCTGGTAGGGCTGGCCGGCGGCATCTGTCGGGCCGTCCAACTCTATTTCCCTAGTGTCAGCGACATCCTCGCGACCGGAGCCGGCGCGGCCGGAGCGCCAGCGCAAGGCGGCCAGCAGCGTCAGCAGGCCCATGGCCAGCGCCAGGCCGGGAATCAGCTCCATGCCCTGCGGCAGCCAGTCAGCCATGGGGGATGGCCTCCCGCGGCGGCGGAGTGAAGTCGGCGGGGCCGATCAGGTCGGTGCCGCACTCCAGGGTTTCGAACCAGTCCAGGAAGCGCTTCACCATCGCCTTGCCCTGGAAGGAGCCGCCGTGCTGCGGCACTATCCATTCCACGTCCAATTGGCGGACCATGTCCACCCATAGCCGGCAGGCCTTGTTATTGGTCATATAGCGGCGGTGGAAGGCGAGCATGTGGCTATCGTGCAGATGGGAGTCGAAATCGCTGACCGGCAGGCCGGCGGCGTGGCCGTCCATCAGCGAGGCGCCGATGTCGCCGGAGAACAGTATCTTGCTGATCGGATCGTAGATCTGGAAGAAGCCCACGGTGTGCAGATAGTGGGCGGGGACGATTTGCAGATCGGCGCCGCCCAGGCGCAGCCACATGCCGCGCGGCGGAATCGCCACCAGGCGCCCGGCGGTGGCGCCGCGTATGCAGAAATGGGGCAGGAAGCGGGTCCATTCCTCGGCGATGATCACCTGGGCGTCGGTGATCAGCAGCCAGCCGCCGACCGAGGCGATGATGTCCGGATCCTGGTGCGAGGCGAAGATGTAGCGGGTGTGCGAGGGCAGGAAGTAATCGGCCAGCTCGGCGATCAAATGCTTGTAGGTCAGATTGCCGCCGGGATCGAGCAGGATGCCTTCGCCCTGATCGATGATGGCGAATTGATTGGACTGAATGCCTTCGCCTTGCACCAGTTCGGTGAAGGCCACGCATTTGTGATTGCCGTCGTCGTAAAGCACCAATGCCATGAGCTGCCTTGTCTGCTCGAACGCGCCCGCGAGCGTGGCGGGCGCGGTGTCGCCGCGTATGCCGTAAGAATGGCGCAATATTATGCAGCTGGTATGGTTGGGGTCTTGACCTGGGTCAAGCCGACCCGGAACGAATATTTCGATACCGACATGACAGCGCGGCATTAAAGATGTATTATTTTTACATCTTTAAAAGCGCAGCGGCCCGGAAGGGCATTTTTTGGCGCGAATAATATGTATTTCACACACATCTTCAAGGAGCCATCATGTTGAGTCCCACCACCCGCCAGTTGGTCAAGGCCACCGTTCCCGTGTTGCAACAGCATGGGGTGGCGCTGACCAGTCATTTCTATCGCCGCATGTTCAGCCACAACCCGGAGTTGAAGAACCTTTTCAACCAGGGGCATCAGCATTCCGGCCAGCAACAGCAGGCGCTGGCCATGGCGGTGCTGGCCTATGCCCAGCATATCGATGACCCCTCGCCGCTGGCGCCGGTGCTGACCCGGGTGGCGCACAAGCATGTGAGCCTGGGCATTCGCGCCGAGCACTATCCCATCGTCGGCAAGCATCTGCTGGCATCGATCCAGGAGGTGATGGGGGAGGCGGCCACGCCGGAGCTGGTCGAGGCCTGGGCCGCCGCTTACGGACAGTTGGCGGATATCTTGATCGCCGAGGAGCGCGAGTTGTACCGCGCCGCCGCCAATGCCGAGGGCGGCTGGGCCGGCTGGAGGCCGTTCCGTATCGAACGCAAGGTGGCGGAGAGCGAGGAAATCACTTCCTTCTATCTGGTGCCGGCCGATGGCGGCGCGGTGCCTGGTTTCCGGCCTGGCCAATATGTGTCGGTCAAATGCTTCATTGAGGAATGGGGCCTGGCCCAGCCGCGCCAGTACAGCTTGTCTGACGCGCCCAACGGCGAGTATCTGCGGATCTCGGTCAAGCGCGAGGCCGGCGGCGAGGACAAACCGGCGGGACGGGTATCCAACCTGCTGCACGCGGAGAAGCGAGAGGGCGATGTCCTGGAACTGAGCGCGCCGCAGGGCGACTTTTTCCTGCATGAGGAGCGCAGCGGCCCGGTGGTGTTGATCAGCGCTGGCGTCGGCCAGACGCCGATGCTGTCCATGCTGCGCCATTTGTTGAAAACCGGCAGCCGCCGTGAAATCCGCCACTTGCACGCGGCGCGTCATGGCGGCGCGCACGCGATGCGCGAGGGCGTGCGGCAAATGACGGAGAACCACCCGCAGTTGCGCGCCCATGTGTGTTATGAAGCGCCGCGCGCGCAAGACCAGTTGGGCCGCGACTTTCAGCAGCAGGGCCGGCTGCAACTGAGCCAACTGCGCGAACTGGCGCTGCTGAACGACGCCGACTACTACCTGTGCGGCCCGGTGGGCTTCATGCTGGCGCAGCGCGCCAGCCTGTTGGACCTGGGCGTGGCGGCGGAACGGGTGCATTTCGAAGTGTTCGGCTCCAACGCCGTCGCCGGTTGAGCGGCGCGCCGCCCGCGTCCCCATTGAGTCAGCGGCGCAGGCGGCGTATGCTGCCGCGGTTTCCCTCTAGGTCCCGGACCATGCAACTGACCCGTTTCACCGATCTTGGCCTGCGCGTGCTGATGTATCTGACCTGGCAGGAGGATGGCCAACTGGCCACCATCCCGGAAATCGCCGAGCGCTTCGAAGTGTCGCGCAATCACCTGGTCAAGGTCGTCCACTTCATGGCGCAGCAGGGCTGGCTGCAAACCAGCCGCGGCAAGGGCGGCGGATTGGCGCTGGCGCGAGCGCCGGAGCAGTACCGCGTCGGCGAGGTGGTGCGCGCGCTGGAAGGCTTGTCGCAGTTGATAGACTGCGCCGAGCCGCCGTGCGCGCTGCGGCCGGGCTGCCGGCTCAAAGGCGCGTTGGATCTGGCGCTGGCGGCGTTTTTCCAGACGCTGGACCAATACACGCTGCGTGACATCATCGCCGCGCCCACCGGTGAGGCCATCATCCGGCTGCATCGGCTGGCGCCTGGCGTCAAGTAATGACGTTGTTGTTTTTATTTGATTAAATACATTTTCTCATTTGTAATATTTTTTACATCACCTTGTCGTGAATTGGATGGGTACTTACACTGCCCGCCATGCCTTATTCGATCCTAATCCCTATCATTCTGTTGCTGGCCGGTTGTGACGCGGCCGAGCTGTCCAAAATCAGTCAATCCGCGGAAGTGAAGGCGCTGGCCAAGGCCGGTGAAGCCGCGCTGCGCCAGCTGGAGCAGGCGACGCGGCCGGCCGACGCCGCCGCGCCGGGCCGGGTACAGGCCGCAACCTTGGTCAGCGGCAGCAAGCAAGTGGGGCACCGCGATTTTTCCAATGCCAAGAAAGTGCTGCCACGCGTGTTCGCCGGCATGGAGCAGGATTTCTACTGCGGCTGCGATTACCGCGACAAGGCGGTGAACTGGAAGTCTTGCGGCTATGCGCCGCGCAAATCGGAAACCCGCGCCAGCCGCATCGAGTGGGAGCACGTGGTGCCGGCCTGGAACCTGGGCCACCAGCTGCAATGCTGGCAGCAGGGCGGCCGCAAGAACTGCGCGTCCAGCGACCCGGTGTTCCGCATGGCCGAAGGCGATCTGAACAATCTGGTGCCGGCGGTGGGCGAGGTCAACGGCGACCGCGCCAACTTCGCCTACGGCGCGTGGAGCCGCAAGCCGGCGACCATGTACGGCCAATGCCAATCGGTGACGGATTTCGGCAACAAGCGCTTCCAGCCGCGCGAGGAAGTGCGCGGCGCGGCGGCGCGCATCACTTTGTACATGCATGCCCGCTACCAACTGCGCATGAGCCGGCAGGACCAGCAACTGATGTGCGCCTGGGCGCGCCAGTATCCGGTGGATGCCTGGGAGCGCCGCCGCGACGCGCGCATCGTGCAGTTGCAGGGCGAGGGCAATTTCCTGGTGGCGCAGCCGCAGCGGCTGGCCGAGCTGTGCGGCGCTATTTGACCGCGCCGTCCATGCCGCGCATGAAATAGCGCTGGCAGAACAGGAAGACCAGCAGCACCGGCGCGATGGTCAGCACCGCGCCGGCGGCCACCATGCGGGTGGAAGTGGCGAACGCGCCTTTCAGGTATTGCACTCCGACGGACAGCGGATACAGCTCCGGGCTTTTCAGCACCACGCTGGGCCAGACATAGCTGTTCCAAGACCACACCAGGGTGAAGATGGCCAGCGTGGCCAGATAGGGCCGGCTCAGCGGCAGGCAGATGCGCCAGAACAGCTGCCAGTCGTCGGCGCCGTCCATGCGCGCGGCGGCGACGATTTCCTCGGGAATCTCCTCGAAGGCGTGCTTCATCAGGAAGATGCCGAAAGCGCCGGCCAGCGCCGGCAGCGCCACGCCGACGCGGCTGTCGTCCAGGCCCAGCCAGGACAGGGTCACGTAGTTGCTGAGCACATTGGTCTCGCTGGGCAGCAGCAAGGTGGCGATGATGGCGTAGAACACCCATTGCCGGCCGCGGAAGCGCAGCTGCGACAGAGCGAAGCCGGCGCAGCTGGAAACCAGCAGCGTGCCGGCGGTGGTCAGCCCGGAAATCAGCGCCGAGTTCCACAAAAACCGCCCCATCGGGATCTGCTGCCAGACTTCGGCGAAGTGGGCGAGGGACCAAGCGTCCGGCAGCCGCGGCGGGAAATCGAATACCTGCTCGCCGTCGCCCAGCGCAATCGCCAGCGTCCACACAAAGGGATAGCAGGCGGCGCCGGCCAGCGCCAGCAACAGCAGATAGTCCGGCAGCCGCCGCAGCGATCGCGCGACGGCGCTGGAACGAAGGGGGGGCATGACGGCGGAAGTCTTGGCTGACATGGGTGGGCCTAACGGTGGTCTGGGCGCAGCAGGCGGAAATTGAGGCCGGCCAGCAGCAGGCAGACCACGGTCAAGAGTAGGCCGGCGGCGGCGCCGCGGCCAAAGTCCAGTTGATCGAAGCCCTGGTGGAACATGTAGTAGAGCACGGTGTAGGTCGAGTTCAGCGGCCCGCCGCGCGTCATCACCAGCACCTCCTCGAAGGCCTTGAGCGCGTCCAGCGTCGAGATCAGGCTGCAAAACAGAATGGTGGGCTTCAGCATCGGCAGGGTAATGCGCCAGAAACGCTGCCAGGCATTGGCGCCGTCCAGCCGCGCCGCTTCCTGCATCTCCGCCGGGATCGCCTGCAGGCCGGCGAGGTAGAGCACCATGTAATAGCCGATGCCGCGCCAGAAAGTGACGAACATCACTGAAAACAGCGCGATGTCCTCGTCGCTGAGAAAGCCGATCTCCTGCTGCGCCGCCAGCAGGCCCAGCCAGCGCAGCGCGCTGTTGAGCACGCCGTAATCGGCATACATCCAGTTCCACATGATGCCGACCACGGCCACGGTGGTGATCACCGGCAGATAGATGGCGGCACGGAACAGCTTGATGCCGCGCAGCGGCCGGTTGGCCAACAGCGCCAGCGCGATGGCGGCCAGCTGGATGGCCGGCACCACCAGCAGATAGAGCAGGGAATTGCGCAGCGCGCGCCAGAACACCTCGTCCTGCAACAGATAATCGAAGTTCTCCAGCCCGGCCCATTGCGGCGGCGATAGCAGATCATAGCGAGTGAAGGCCAGATAGCTGCCGAACAGCAGCGGCCAGAACGTGAACACTGCCATCAGCAGCAGGGCCGGAGTCAGGAACAGCCAGGCGTTGCGGGCGCTGGATCGCATCGTGGGAAAGCGCTTAGCGCAACTGCCGGTTCCAGAACGCTGCGGCCTCGTCCAGCGCCAACTGAGCGTCCTTGCGGCCGGTGACCGCGGCTTCCACGCTGTCCACCAGCTTTTTCTTTAAGTCCGCCAGCCGCGGCACGCCGCTCAGGCTGAAAGTGCGGATGTCCGGTGCAACCTTGGCGCCCTGGACGCGGGCGGCATCGACCAGGCTGCCGCCGGCCTGGGTGAAGTAGGGATCGCGCAGCGCGGCGCGGGTGGAGGGGAAGGTGGCGCCGGTCACCTTGGAAAACGCCAGCTGTTGCGCGTCGCTGGTGAGGAAGCGCGCGAACTTGATCGCCTCGGCCTGGGTGGCCGCGGGCAGGCCCTTGGACACCGCCCAGCCAAACTGGTAGCCGCCCTGGACCATGCCGGTGGGACCCAGCGGCGCCGGCTGCACCCGGCTGACCGCGAAAATGGCGCGGGCGTCGCTCTGGGTGCGGCGCACCGCGGTGGGCGCGGTTTCCATCATCGCCAGCCGGCCGCTGTTATAGAGCTTGACGCTGGCCTGGTAGTTGTCGTCGGCGAACAGGTTTTCCTTGGCCAGCGCGCCAGCTTTGTAGGCGTCGGCGTATTGGCGCAGCAGCGCCGCGTGCGCCGGGCTGTTGAAGACCGCCTTGCCGTTTTGCAGCAAGGGCAGGCCGCGGCCCAGCATGATGCCGTCGATCTGGCCCAACTGCGGCAGCAGGCCGGGCACGCCGGTCTTGGCGCGGATGGCCTTGGCCGCGGCCAACTGCTGTTCCAGGCTGTCCAGCTTGCGCGCCGGGTCCAGGCCGGCCTTGCGGAACAGCTCGCCGTTGAGCACCAGCACATTGACGTTGTTGTACCAGGGGTAGGCGTAGAGTTTGCCGCCCACGCTCAGATCGCTCAGCGCATTGGGCAGATAGCCGGCCTTGTCGGCCGGCAAGGTCGCGTCCAGCGGCAACAGCGCGCCTTTCTGCGCGTATTTGTACAGCCGCGGCACGTCGTGGTTGATCAGCGCCGGAGGCCGGCCGGCGGCGATGGCGGCGTTGAGCTTGGTTTCGAAGCCCTCGTTGAACACATCCACCCAGCGTAGCTCGACATTGGGGTTTTGCGCCTCGTACTGCTTTTTCGCGGCGGCGAAGTAGGCGTCGAACTGCGGTTTGAGCGAGTCGGTCCAGTATTCGACCACGATTTTGTCGGCGCGAGCGGGGCCGGCCAGGGCCAGCAAGCCGGCGAGCAGCAGCGGGGAGAGGCGCATGGAAAATCCTTTGCGGTGAGGAGGGTGATCAGTCGGCCAACAAGAGCAGCGCGCCGGCGCAGGCGTCGCCTTGCGGCCGGCTGAGGCGGGCGGCGAATTCCGGCGGCAGCCAGTCGCGCAGCGCCCGGCCCAGGCCGCCGCACAGCGCCACCGGCAACTGCTGTTCCGGGTCCAGCGCCTTGGCGATGGCCCAGGCGTCGCGGCCGGCCTGGCGCAGCAGCTCCGCGGCCAGCGAATCGCGGCGGCCATTGGCCACCACCAGCGGCGCCAGCTGCGCGAACAGGGTCGGCGTGGCGCGGCCGTTCCAGGCCATCATCGCCTGCCAGTCGCCGCCGACATGTTCCAGCACCGCCCGCGTCAGCGGCGTCGCGTCGAGACGGCCGTCCAACGCCATCTGCGCGTATTGCGCGGCGCGCTGGCCCAGCCAGGCGCCGCTGGCTTCATCGCCGCTGGGATAGCCCCAGCCGCCGACCTCGCGGTGGCTGCCGTCCGGATACAGCGCCTCGCCTATGCTGCCGGTGCCCAACGCCACGATCACGCCGGGCCGGCCGCCGTGGGCGCCCAGCAAGGTGGTGTAGCCATCGGTGGCCAGGCGCAGGCGGGCGTAGCCTGGGTCGGCGGCGTGGAAGGACTCGGCCCAGGCGCTGTTGTGCACGCCGGACAGGCCCAGGCCTATCGCGCATCGCGCCGGCGGCGCCGGCGCCAGCCCGGCTTGTTCGAAGGCGCGGGCGATGACTTCGCCCACCGCGGCCCAGGCCTGCGGCACGCCGCGCGACAAGGCGGAAGGCCCGCCCTCGGCATGGGCCAGCGGGCGGGAGCGCGCGTCGCTCAGGCAGACGCGGGTGCCGCTGCCGCCGCCATCGACACCCAAGCGGTACTCAAAAGCTTCAGTCACGGTGCTGTCCTTGGTCAAATGCGATGCTCGGCGCAAATCCGTGCTACATCATCGACTTGCGCGAGAATTCAGCGATGCCATTAGAATTTTTTGGCATTCAATCATTACATTGGTATTTCGTCAAGTTGATTTATTTAATTGTGGTGACAATGCCGCCGCGCTGTCGTCGCCGGTGCAACAGACCCGGTCGGCGCTCTTGTCCGGCTGGGTCCGGCTCGCCATACTGCCGGCATGAAATCCACTTCGGCAGGCCAGGATCCGCGCACGGTGGCGGGAACCAATCTGGAGCATGCCCGCGCGCACAACCGCCGCGCGGTGATCGAAACCATACGCCTGAACGGGCAGCTGACTCGCGCCGAAATCGCGCGCCTGACCGCGCTGACGCCGCAAACGGTGTCCAATATCGCGGCGGAGCTGCTGGACGGTGGCATGCTGCTGGCCGGCGAGCCGATACGGGAAGGCGCGCGCGGCCAGCCGGCGATTCCCCTGAGCATCAACCCGGACGGAGCTTATTCTCTGGGCATACAGCTGGACACCCAGTCCTTGATCGCGGTGGCGGTGGACCTGGCCGGTCAATGCCGCGCGCGAGTGGAGGCGCCGGTGCGGCGGCCGGGTCCGCAGCAGGCGCTGCCGCTGATCGAGGATGTGGTGGCGCGGCTGCGCGCCGATTCAGGCATAGACTGGACGCGGGTGCTTGGCCTGGGCCTGGTGATGCCGGGTCCGTTTGGAGTGGAGGGCATGAGTTCGGTGGGCCCCACCACCTTGCCCGGCTGGGAGGAGGTGGATGCCGCGGCGGAACTGGAGCGCCGGCTGGGCTTGCCGGTGCGGCTGGAGAAGGACGCCACCGCCGCCGCCATCGGCGAGCGTCTGTATGGCCGCGCCGCCGCGCTGCGTAATTTCGTCTATCTGTTCATCGGCGCCGGCTTGGGCGCCGGCCTGTTTCTGGACGGGCGGCTGTATGCCGGGGTCAAGCACAATGCCGGCGAAATCGGCCATATGATCGTGATACCGGACGGCAGGCCCTGCGATTGCGGCAATCATGGTTGCCTGGAACGCTATGTGTCGCTGCGCGCGCTGTACGAAACGCTGGGCCTTGCCGACGACGCCGAGCAGGCCGCCCGCAGCCTGCGGCAGCCGACGCCGGAAATCTGCTACGGCATCGAGCGCTGGCTGGCGATCGCGGCGGCGCCGCTGCGGCAGGCGGTCAACATCCTGGAAAGCCTGCTGGATATCGAGGCGGTGGTGATAGGCGGCTTCTTGCCGGCGGATCTGCTGGAGCAGCTGGAACAGCGCTTGCATCCGCTGCCGGTATCGATACGCCATAGCAGCGGCCCGCGGGTGCTGCTGGGTGGCGCCGGCCGCGATACCGTGGCGCTGGGCGCGGCGGCGTTGCCCATCTTCGACGAATTCAACCCGCAGTACGAAGTGCTGCTCAAGGCCTGATTCGGCGTCTTTTTATGTCAATGGCTTGACCTGGCCGCCGCGACGCGTAAATATTGCCCGACATTAAAGCAAAACGCTTTATTTATTTACCGGGAGCCGCGCCATGAAGATCCTGTTGAATCACGTCGGTTTCGAGCCGCAAGCACCCAAGTTGGCCTTGCTGCAAGCCTCGGTGGCCGACCGGCCGCAGGCGCTGATCCTGCTGGACCGCGAGTCCCGCCCGGTGCAGGAGATCGCCTTGCAGGCGCTGGGCATGGCCGAAGGCTGGCCGGAGTGGCATTACTGGCAAGCCGATTTCAGCGCCTGGACGCAGCCGGGCCAGTATCGGCTATGGCTGCCGGACAGCGCGCCGCCGGTGCTCAGCCATGAATTCACGGTGGCATCTGACTGTCTGGGCGCTCAGATGCTGTCCGATCTGCTGAATCACTTCAAGTCGCAGCGTTGTACTGGCCTGTACGACCGCGCCGACCGCGCGGCGCCGGAGTGGGGAGGCGGCGCGCGCCGCGATGTCAGCGGCGGCTGGTTCGACGCCTCCGGCGATTGCTCCAAATACCTGTCCCATCTGTCCTACGCCAATTTCATGAATCCCCAGCAGACGCCGCTGCTGGCTTGGGCCTTGATGGCCGGCCGCGCCGCCCTGCCGGCGCAGCCGCGCTGGTTCGATGAGCGCATGGTGGACGAGGCCTTGCATGGCGCTGATTTTCTGCTGCGCATGCAGCACTCGTCCGGCTTTTTCTATATGACGCTGTTCGACGGCTGGAGCAAGGCGCCGGAGCAGCGTGAGCTGTGCGCCTTCACCACGCAGCGCGGCATCAGGTCGGGGGCCTTCCAGGCCGGCTTCCGCCAGGGCGGCGGCCTGGCGATCGCCGCGCTGGCGCGAGCGGCGGAACTGCCGCGCGACGGCGAGTTCAGCCGCGGCGATTATCTGGCGGCGGCGCGGCGCGGCTTCGCTCATCTGCAGCAGCACAATACGCGCTATCTGGACGATGGCTGCGAGAATTTCATCGATGATTATTGCGCCTTGCTGGCCGCCTGCGAATTGTACTCGGCCAGTGGCGAGCCGGTGTTCGCCGATGCCGCCGACCGCCGCGCGCGGCGCATGTTGGCGCAGCAGGACGAGGTTGGCCGTTTCTGGATGGACGGGCAGCGGCGGCAGAGTTATTTTCACGCGGTCGAGGCCGGCTTGCCTTATCTGGCCTTGTTGCGCTTCGCCGCGGTATTGCCGGCATCGCCGCTGGCGAGCGCCGCGCGCCAGTCGGTGCGGCGTGGCTTGCAGGCCGAGATGGCATTGACGGCGGCGCCGGGCAATCCCTTCGCCTACCCGCGGCAGTGGGTGGCGGTGGACGGCGCGGCGGGCGCGGCGCGTTTTTTCATGCCGCAGCGCAATGGCAGCGGCTATTGGTGGCAGGGCGAGAATGCGCGGCTGGCTTCGTTGGCTGCCGCGGCCAGCGGGCTGGCGGCGCTTGAGGGACCAGAAGGCGGGGAGTTGTCGGCTTACGCCCAGGGCGCGCTGGACTGGATTCTGGGGCGCAATCCCTTCGATGTCTGCATGCTGCAGGGCTGGGGCCGTAATAACCCGCGCTATGAGCCGGGCTATTACAATGCCTGCGGCGGGGTGTGCAATGGCATCACCGCCGCGCCGGGCGCGGACGAGGGCATCGCCTTCCTGAGCCCGGAGCAGACCGATATCAGCCAATCCTGGCGTTGGACCGAGCAATGGCTGCCGCATGGCGCCTGGCTGTTCCTGGCGTTGTCGCTGCGCCGCGGGACGGCGTGAAATGCGAAACGCCATCGGCGAGCCGATGGCGTTTGAGCTGAACGGCCCCTTGGGGCCGTAAGCGTTTATTGCTGCTGGGTGCTGCGCGGACCGCGGTTGCCTTGGTAGCCGCCCTCGCGACGCTGGCCCTGGTAACCGCCTTCGCGACGATTGCCGTAGCTGCCGCGGCCGCCGCTGCCCGGACGACGATCGCCGTAGCCGCCTTTGCCGTTGCTATTGCGACGCGGGCCTTTCGGCGGACGACGGGTGGGTTCCATGCCTTCGATCACGCCTTCGGTGATCTGGCGCTTCAGGTATTGCTCGATGCGGCGCACCTTGTGGAATTCCTTGGACTCCGCCAGGGTGATGGCGGTGCCGTTGCGACCGGCGCGGCCGGTACGGCCGATACGGTGCACGTAGTCTTCAGCCTGTTTCGGTAGGTCGAAGTTCACCACGTGGGTGATGGTGGGCACGTCGATGCCGCGCGCCGCCACGTCGGTGGCCACCAGGATCTTGATGCGGCCGCGACGCAGATCGTTCAGCGTGCGGTTGCGCCAGCTTTGCGGCATGTCGCCGTGCAGGCAGGCGGCGGAGTAGCCCTGGTCGGACAGCTTGTCGGCCAGTTCTTCGGAGTAGGCCTTGGTGGCGGAGAAAATCACGCACTGGTCAAAGCCGGACTCTTTCAGGATGTGATCCAGCAAGCGATGCTTGTGGTTCAGGTCGTCCGCGTACAGCAGATGTTCTTCGATGGTGCCGCCCGAGGTCTCGGTGCGGGCGATCTCGATGCGCTGCGGATCGCGGGTCATCTTCTCGGCCATGCGGCCGACGGTGCCGTCCAGCGTGGCGGAGAACAGCACGGTCTGGCGGGTTTCCGGAGTCGCCTTGACGATGGTCTCGATATCTTCGATGAAGCCCATGTCCAGCATGCGGTCGGCTTCGTCCAGCACCAGCATTTCCAGGCGGGAGAAGTCGATGCGGCCGGAGCGCATGTGGTCCATCAGACGGCCGGGGGTGGCGACGATCAGGTCTACCGGGCGCGACAGCGCGCGGGTCTGGTAGCCGAAGGAAGAGCCGCCCACCAGGCAGACGGTTTTCATCCAGCGCAGGTCCTTGCCGTATTCCAGCGCGTTCTTTTCCACTTGCTGAGCCAGTTCGCGGGTGGGGCACAGCACCAGCACGCGAGGGCCCTGGCCCTTGCCGGTGGAGCGCTCGGACAGCTTGGTCAGCGCCGGCAGCAGGAAGGCTGCGGTCTTGCCGCTACCGGTTTGGGCCGATACCAGCAGGTCGCGGCCGGCGATGGCGGCGGGAACTGCCTGGGCTTGTACTTCGGTAGGGGAAGAGTAGCCGGCTGCTTCCAGCGCGCGCAGGATGGTCGGGGCGATGCCCAGATCGGAAAAATGCATGATGTCCTTTCAAGCCGGATACTGCCGGCGTCACTTGTAGCCAGGTTGGTGGCGGTCGGTTATACGGCGCCTTTAAGCCGTAAATCATCGGCACTAACCTGACAAGCGGCGAACAGCGGTCCAGTCTGATGCGACATTATAAGCGTGGACGAAGCCTGGAAATGGTCAGGGACGATGAAACAATCTCACACGGGCCGAGGCGTGGTTTGGAATGCCCGGTGGAAACACAAGAGGCCGGACTATACGGTAAATCAGACGGGTTTACAACTGTTTTTTAAAAACATGCCGGCTAAGTATTTGATTGTTTGCCGCTTGCGGCGGCGGATTTGTAAAAAAACGCCATGCAACGGCGGTGCTGGCGGTGGTCGCTGAGTAGTTTCGCGGCGGCGGCTTGTGGAGATTTGCGCGGTTCTAACTACACTTCAATACAGACTTGAGCTTGGACCTGGGCTTGGGCGGAATGCCGCCGTTGAGGGCTGATAATGGGTGGAAAGAACCGATTTGCAAGTGCCGGGCGCGGCCGCGCCTGGCTGTTGTCCAGTTCCGCCGGCGCGGCGTATGCCGTCTGCGCCGGATTGCTGCTGTCGCTGACGCTGGGCTTGGCCCTGCTTGCGACGGGTTTGCGGGCACAGTGGCTGGCGGGGGAGAGGGCGGAATTCGTCGCCGGACAGTTGAACTGGCAGCTATCGCCGGCCTTCGCCGCGCTGGCGCGGCTGGATGCCTTGCCGCCAGGGATGGATTGCGGCGCACAGGCGCAGGAGTTGGCGGAACTGGTACAGCGCACCTCGCTGGCGCGTTTCGCGGCGGCGCGAGGCGCGGGCGGCGTGGTGTGCGCATCGCGGCGGGGCGTGGTGGCCGAGCCGTTCGAGAGCGGCGCGCGGCTGCTGCCGACCGGCAATGGCCGGATGGTGCCGGGCCTGCGGCTGGCGAATGCGGCAGGAATGCTGGAGCTGGACGCGGGCCCCTTGGTGGCGCAGCTGGCGCTGGCCGAGCGCGAAAGCTTGAAGATGAGTTTGCAGGTGGGCGGCGAGGTATTGGTCGCCAGCGGCGAGGTGAGGCCCTTGGGCGCGGAGCCGGTTGGCGAGGCGAGCTGGCTGCCGTCGGCGCCCGAGCGCATCGGCGTGCTGGCCGCGCCACAGTGGTCGGCGCTGGTCTGGCAGGTCTTGCGGACGCAGTGGCTGGCCTTGCTGCTGGCGGCGGCGCTAGGCTGCGGCATCGCTTGGGGCGTGCGCCGAGGCGGCGGCGGTCGCAAGGCGACCGGCTGGGAGATTGCCGAGGGGATTCGGCAGAAGGAATTCTTCGCGCATTACCAGCCCATCGTCACCGCGAGCAATGGCGAGTGCGTCGGCGTGGAAGTGCTGGCGCGCTGGCGACATCCGGTGCAGGGCAATGTGCGTTCCGAGGTGTTCATCCAGACCGCGATCGACGCCGGCCTGATCGTGGCGCTGACGCGTTATCTGCTGCGGCGCGTGGCCGAGGAGCTGCAGCAGATCGTGTTGCCGCCGGGCTTTATGGTGGGCATCAATATTTCCACCGAGCACCTGGCCTTGCCCGAATTGCTGGACGATTGCCGCGCGCTGGTCAATCTGCTGCGCGACAAGCAGGCGCAGCTGGTGCTGGAGATTTCCGAGCGCGCGCCGCTGCAGGAGGCCTCTGGCGCGCAGAAGGTGATCAATGGGCTGCGGCAGATGGGGGTGAGGCTGGCGCTGGACGATTTTGGCGCCGGCTATGCCGACAAGGCGTATTTGAGCCGCTGGGGCTTTGATTATCTGAAAGTGGAAAAAGGCTATGTGTCGGCGCTGGGGCAGGACAGCCTGAAGGGCAATATCCTGGACGGCCTGCTGCTGTCATCCAATGAGATGGGGGTGCAGGTCATCGTCAAGGGGGTGGAGACCCAGGGGCAGCAGAGCTATCTCAACGTCAAGGGGTTTGAATATCTGCAAGGCTTTTATTTCGGTAAGCCGATGACCTTGAATCATTTCCGGCAATGGCTGTATTCCGGCATCGCCGAAAGCCGCGGCCGGCCTCCCGGCAAAACCGGCGGCGAGGGCTGATCGCCGCCGTTCGCTTGGGCGCCGGGGCCCGCTTTGCTACAATGCGCCCTTTTTTGTTTCAGGAAAGGGGTAGGAATGGTGTATGCCGTGCAGCGTTATGCGGCCTCCCGTCCTTGGGCCAAGCGGATCGGTCAACTGTATGCGCAGGCCGCGCAGCCGTCCGCGGCGCGCAAGGAAATGAAGGAAGTGATCAAGCGTGAGCTGGAGCGCGCCGCCCAAGTGTTTGAAGTGCGGCAGCAGACCATAGTCGCCGAGCTGGCGCTGGCGGAATCCTGGGGCTACTTTGCGCGCCATGGCCGCGTGATCTCCCACCTGGACGACGCCTTGGCTCAGGCTCTGGCCCATACCCGCCTGCCTTCCCATTTGCCGGATACCTTGATCCTGCCCGCGGATGCCTTCTTCCTGCATGTGCCGGCCGGTGGCGGCGCCTTTGTCGTGCATCAGCCGGAGCGCAAGGTCTTGTTGCTGACTCTGGTGGGCGCGGACTTTTCCCTGGAGGCCGCGCAGTGGCTGCAAGGCTCGGATGGCGTCGAGGCGTTGGCGGTCAGCTACCCGGGCGAGTTGGCGCCACAGATCGCGGCGGTGGCGGAGCGCTGGCAGCCCTTGCTGGCCTCGGTGTTGAACGGGCTGGCGATGATGACCCAGCCCAAGCTGGAACTGGAGCTGGCCTGGCAGGCCGGCGCGCCGCAGCAATGGGTGGAACAGGCCGCAGCGCCGAGCTGCGTCAAGACCCGGCAGCGCGGCCGCAGCCAGCTGTTGAAGGCCGGTTTCAGCGAGGTGAGCTATTGCCGCATCACCGAGCTGGGCGCGGCTGAGGCTTACGCGACCCAGGGTTATTGGCGTCGCCAAGCCTTTGGCGAGGCCAAGGCCAATTCGCGCCTGGTGTGGGTGGCGCCCAAATAGGAGCGAGCCTGCGCTCAGTATTCCTGTAGCAGCTCGCGGATGGTGTCCCTGAGCTTGTTGGTGGAGAAGGGCTTGTCGCAGCAGGCGGACACGCCCGCCGCTTCCACCTCGGCCAGGCGGTCGCGGTCGGTCTCGCTGGTGATCATCAGGATGGGGGCGCGTCCCTGCGCGCCGTCCTGGCGGATGTGGCGCGCCAGCTCGCAGCCGTCCATGCCCGGCATGTGGTAGTCGATGATGATCAGCTGGAAGCTGTCGTTGGCCAGCATGGGCAGCGCCTCGGCGCCGCTGGACGCCTCGGTGAAATGCTCGAAGCCAAGGCGTTCCAGCACGGCGCGCACATGGCGGCGCGAGGTCAGGCTGTCGTCGACGATCAAAATGCTGACATTGGCCAGATCGGTGTCCACCTCCATCGCCAGGCTTTCGGTGTTGATGAAGTCCAGCGCATTGGCCAGCGCCTCATCCAACTGGGCGCTGGTGAACGGCTTGGGCAGGATGCCCAGGCTGCCGGCCTGGCGGATAGGTTCCAGCCGCTCCGGATTGGTTTCGCTGGAAACCAGAATGAAGGGCATGCCGCTCAGGTCAGTGCTCTCGCGCATTTGCTGCAACAGCTGTTGTCCGGTCATGTCCGGCAGATAGTAGGCGCTGATCACCAGGTCGGGGCGCGACTGGCGCGCATGCGACAGCAGTGATTCGCCGTCGGCATGGGTTTCCACCCGGGTAATGCCCATTTCGCCCAGCGCCCTGCTGATGATCTGAGCCTGTACATGCGATGGCTCGGCCAGCGCGATGATCAAATGTTGTACTTCCAGCATGCTTGTTCCCCCGCCTGTCCATTCTCTTTATAAAGCCGGCCGCCTGTGCCGGCTTCTTGCACGAGTGTCGGTGATTCTCGGCGCGTCTTCAATGGTTCTTATGATGGTTTGGCACGAATTACGTAGTGCGGCAAGTGAAATCTGTCCTGTGTCCGCCGTGGCGGCAAATCTTGCCGGCCAGGTTTGCCGCTGGGCGCTTCTATGCGGCGGGTTTTGATTCGCGTAGATACAAATCAATGGTTTGGCTGTGGTTTTCGTCCTGGCACGGTTTCTGCTTTAGTGCTGTCCCAAGGAGGCTAGCATGCTAGACAAGATTGCCAAACATTTCGACTTTCAGCAGCGGGCGCTGAATTTGCGGGCTTATCGCACCGAGGTGCTGGCCAGCAATATCGCCAACGACGAAACCCCCAACTACAAGGCGGTGGATTTTGATTTCGGCAAGGCGCTGCAGGCGCAGACCGACGCTCAGGGTCGTTTGGCAATGAACCTCACCGATGCCCATCACCTGGCTGGCGCCAGCGGCGGCAACGGCAATGGCGCGGCCTTGCAATACCGCGCGGCGGTGCAGCCCAGCGTCGACGGCAACACCGTGGACATGGACGTGGAGCGCGCGGCCTTCGCCGACAACGCGGTCCGTTTCCAATCCACGCTGACTTTTTTGAGCAAGCGGATCAGCGGATTGAGTTCGGCGATCCAGGGCCAGGGAGGCAATAGCTGATGTCCTTGTCCAATGTGTTTTCCATAGCCGGTTCGGCGATGTCGGCGCAGTCCATGCGCCTGAGCCTGGTGGCCAGCAATATCGCCAACGCGGAAAGCTCGACCAGCTCCACCGGCGAGCCTTACAAGGGCCGCCATGCGGTGTTCACCGCGACTCCGGTGACGGCGGCGCAGCCGCAAGTGGCCGGCGTGCGCGTGACCGCGGTGGTTGAGGACCAGACCCCGCCGCGGCTCAAATACGATCCGGGCAATCCGCTGGCGGACCAGCGCGGCTACGTCACGCTGCCTAACGTGAATCCGGTGGAGGAGATGGCGGACTTGATCGCCGCCTCCCGCGCCTATCAGAACAATGTCGAAATCATGAATACGGCCAAGACCCTGCAGCAGAAAGTGCTGCAGCTGGGCCAGTGAGTGGAGAGGACTAAGCGATGGCTAGCTCAAACCCGTATGACGTACTGAACACCCAGACCCAGGCGAACCCGAACAGCAGCGTCAATGGCGGCAGCAACTCGGGCGTGGTCGGCAGCAGCGCGACGGATATCCAGAATACTTTCCTGAAACTGTTCGTCGCCCAGCTGCGCTCGCAGGACCCGATGAACCCGATGGATAACAGCCAGATGACCAGCCAGATGGCGCAAATCAGCCAGGTGGGTGGCATCCAGCAGCTGAACCAGTCGATGCAAGCCCTGGTCGGCGCGCAAGCGGCATCGCAGTCGTTGATGGCGTCCAGCATGATAGGCAAGAAAGTCCTGGTGGCCGGCAACGATCTGCCAGTGAACGAGGCGGGCGGCGGCAGCACGGCTGGTGTATTGCTGAACGGGCCGGCGCAAACGGTGAAGATCAGCATCAAGGACGCCAATGGCAATCTGGTGCGCGTGATGAATGTGGCCAAGCCGGTGGCCGGTGTCAACACCTTCACCTGGGATGGCAAGAACGACGCTGGCGAGGCGGTTCCGGTCGGCAAATACACCTTCAGCGCCGATGTGACCCAGGCCAGCGCCAATGGCGGCACCAAGGCAGTGGCTTACAACACCAAGAAGGTGACCGCCGTGGCCTGGGATCAGGGTGTGCCGGAACTGGTGCTGCCGGATGGCACGCGCGCTCAGCTGGGCGATGTGGCGCAAATGACCGCCTGAACCCCGCCGACCTCATTCGACTTCAAGGACTGACATCATGGGCTTTCAACAAGGCTTGAGCGGCTTGAACGCCGCCTCCACCCAGCTGGACACCATAGGCAACAACGTGGCCAACGCCAACACCGTCGGCTTCAAGGGTTCGCGCACCGAATTCGCCGATATGTATGGCAGCTCCCTGTACGGCATCTCCACCACCACGCCGGGTATCGGCGTCAAGGTGGCCGCGGTGACGCAGAACATGAGCAATGGCAATATCACCCCCACCGGCCGCAGCCTGGACCTGGCGATCAACAATGGCGGCTTCTTCACCGTGGCCCAGCCGGACGGCACCCTGGCCTATACCCGCAACGGCCAGTTCCAGGTCAACAACCAGGGCTATGTGGTGAACAACGGCAACTTCCTGCAAGGCTGGCAGGCGGATGCCTCCGGCAACGTCACCCAGGGACCGGTGGGCAAGCTGCAGCTCAACACTAATCTGGTGTCGCCCAAGCCCACCACCCAGGCCACGCTCGGCCTCAACCTGGATTCGCGCAAGGCCTCGCCCACAGTTACGCCGCTGGACCCGACCAATTCGGCGACTTACAACTGGTCGAATACCAATACCGTGTACGACTCGCTGGGCAATCCGCACCAGGTGACCATGTACTATATCGCCGGCGCGGCCACCCCCGCCGGGCGGACCTGGACCGCGACCGCCTATGTGGACGGCAATCCGGCCAATAACACGCCGCCCAACAGCAATACCTTCTCCATGGTGTTCGACACCTCCGGCGTGCTGACCACGCCCGGACCGTTCAACGTGAACTTCACCCCGGTGCCGGTAAATGGTTCGGCGGTGCCGCAGACGGTGGCTTTCAAGTTCAACGGCTCCACCCAGACTGGCCAGGACTTCGGCGTGACCACGCCGCCCATCATCGACGGCTTCGCGCCGGGCAGCCTGAAGAGCGTGAATATCTCGGCGTCGGGCATTGTCCAGGCAACTTTCACCAATGGTCAGACCAAGACCATAGGCCAGATCGCCTTGGCCAACTTCATCAATCCGCAGGGTCTGCAGTCCAAGGGTAATAATCTGTGGTCGCAGACTTTTGACTCCGGCTCGGCGTCCTATAACGTGCCGGGCACCGGCAATACCGGCACCATACAGTCCGGCGCGGTGGAGGATTCCAACGTCGACCTGACCTCGGAACTGGTCAATATGATCACCGCGCAGCGCTACTACCAGGCCAATGCGCAGACCATCAAGACCCAGGACACCCTGGTGCAGACCTTGCTGAACATCTGATGAGCTGAGCGCGCGCGATGGATAGAATGCTTTACCTGGCGATGAACGGCGCCAAACACGTGATGTGGCAGCAAGCCACCACCGCCAACAATCTCGCCAATGTGCACACCAACGGTTTCAAGGCCGATGTGGTGGCCTTCCGCGCCTTGCCGGTGGTGGGCGAGGGCGCGCCGACGCGGACCTATGTGGTGGACAACACCGTGGGTCACGACCTCAGCCAGGGCAGCTTGATGCACACCGGCAATACCAGCGATTTCGCCATCGGCTCCAAGGGCTTTTTCGCGGTGCAAGCGCCGGACGGCGGCGAAGCTTACACCCGCGATGGCGGTTATGTGCTGGACGCCACCGGCATGATGCGCACCCGCTCCGGCCTGCCCATCATGGGCGATGGTGGTCCCATCGTGGTGCCCACTGGTTCCCGCATCCAGTTGGGTGCCGATGGCTCGGTGGTGGCGACTCCACAGTCCGGCACGGTGCGCACGCCGCAATTGGTCGGCCAGATCAAGATGGTCAATCCGGGTCCCAAGGAAGTGTACAAGGGCGAGGATGGGCTGTTTCGCATCAACGGCGGCGGCAATGCTGCCGCGGACGCCAATGTCAAGCTAGTGCCGGAAACGCTGGAAGCGAGCAATGTCAACTCGGTGGAGAGCCTGGTGCAGATGATTTCCCATGCGCGCCAGTACGATCTCAATGTCCGGCTGATGCAGACCGCGCAGCAGGGTGACCAACAGGCAGCGCAATTACTGTCCACCAACGGCTGAAAATAATATGCGAGCCGCCACCTGGATTAAGGCAAGGCGGCTCTGGAGACGGGGTAAACAAGCTATGATGCGCGCACTTTATATTGCCAAGACCGGCATGGATTCCAGCCAGTTTCAACTGGATGTGGTATCCAACAACCTGGCCAACGTCAACACCGTGGGCTTCAAGCGCAGCCGCGGCATTTTCGAGGATCTGTACTACCAGACCCTGCGCCAGCCCGGCGCGCAATTGGCCAATGGCAACACCACGCCTACCGGTCTGCAGGTAGGCACCGGTTCGGCTGCGGTGGCCACCGCCCGCATCCACTCCCAGGGCAATCCAAACCAGACCGGCCAGCCGCTGGATATGCAGATTTCCGGTGAGGGTTTCTTCCGCATCCAGTTGCCGGATGGCACCACTGCCTATACCCGCAACGGTGAGTTCAAGCGCAACGCCAATGGCGATGTGGTGAACCCGGACGGTTATCCGCTGAACCCCAATATCAACATCCCCGGTACCGCCAACCAAATCACGGTGTCCACCGGCGGCGTGGTGCAGTACTACCTGCCCAACAATCCGGCGCCGCAAACCGCGGGCACCATCCAGCTGACCACCTTCATCAACCCGCAGGGTCTGGAGAGCGTGGGCAACAACCTGTATCTGCAATCGGCCGCGTCGGGCGACCCGCAGGACGGCGATCCGCAGACCGATATCCGCGGCTCGATCCAATCCGGTTTTCTGGAGGCGTCCAACGTCAATGTCACCGAGGAACTGGTGAATATGATCACCGCGCAGCGCGCGTTCGAGATGAACTCGCGCGCGGTGACCACCGCGGATCAGATGCTGCAGAAGCTGAGCCAGTTGTAATGCAAGAACGGCCGCCGTCTGGCGGCCGATAGCGATGAAAAGACGAGGTGTATCATGAAGGCGATGGCGATGGCGGCCTTGCTGGCCGCATTCTTGAGCGCTTGCGTGACCCAGGAGCCGCCGCTGGTGCAGCAGCCCACCAGCGCGCGGCCGCAACCGCAGCCGGTCAGCATGCCCAGCAACGGCTCAATTTTCCAGACCGCCAGCTACCGGCCCTTGTTCCAGGACCGCATGCCGGGCTATGTCGGCGACACCCTGACGGTGAACATCCAGGAAAAATCGTCGACCTCGGCGTCGGAGCAGACCACCAATACCCGCACCTCGGGCCTGAACAGCAGCATCAATGCCGGCATGAAAGTGCCTTTCCTGCCCAGCGGCGCGGCCGCGGGTCTCGACGGCGCCAGCTTCGGCGCGACGGGCTCGGCCAATAACACGGGTAAGGGCGACAACAAGGTGGCGACCTCCTTTGTCAGTTCCATCACCGTCACCGTGCTGGAAGTGCTGGCCAATGGCAATCTGGTGGTCAGCGGAGAGAAAGTGGTGCGGGTGAACAGCGACACCGAATCCATCCGCCTGTCCGGCGTGATCAATCCGCGCGACATCGCCGCCGACCGCAGCGTGTCCTCGCTCAAGGTGGCGGATGCCCGCGTCGAGCAACAGACCAAGGGCACTCACCGGCTGTATAACGAACCGGGCTGGCTTGCCAAGTTCTTCATGAGTATATTGCCGATATAACGGATTACCGGCCTGGGCGCCGCCATCTGGCGGGCGTGGCGGGCTGAAAGCGGGCGAGAATATGAAGCGATGGATGTTTGCGATGCTGTTGGTCTTGGCCGTGTCTCCGGCCATGGCGGCGCAGCGTTTGAAGGACTTGACCAATGTGGGTGGCGTGCGCCCCAACCAGTTGATAGGCTATGGCCTGGTGGTGGGCCTGGACGGCAGCGGCGACAAAGTGACTTCGTCGCCGTTCACCGGCCAGGCGTTGTCCAATATGTTGAATCAGCTGGGAGTGCAGGTGCCGCCCGGCACCAAGCTCGACCCCAAGAATGTCGCCGCAGTCACGCTGACCGCGACGCTGCCGCCGTTCGCGCGGCAGGGGCAGGCGATAGACGTGACCGCTTCGTCGATAGGCGACGCCAAAAGCCTGCGTGGAGGCACCTTGCTGCTGTCGCCGCTGAAAGGCGCTGACGGGCAGATCTACGCGATGGCGCAAGGCAATGTGGTGGTCGGCGGCGCCGGCGCGTCGGCGGGCGGCAGTTCGGCCCAGATCAATCAACTCAGTGTCGGCAGAATCCCCTCCGGAGCCACGGTGGAACGCGAAGTGCCGACCGCGCTGGGCTCTGGCGAGTTCGTCAATCTGGAATTGCGTGAGTCCGACTTCACCACCGCCAACCGCGTGGTGCAGGCGATCAACAAATCCTTTGGCCAGGGTACCGCGCGCGCGGTGGACGGTCGGTTGATCGAGGTGCGCGCGCCGTTCGATCCTGATCAGCGCGTGCAGTTTTTGGCCAAGATGGAAAATATTGCCGTCGATCCGGCAGATGTTTCCCCCACCGTCATCATCAATGCTCGCACCGGCTCCATCGTGATGAACCAGGCGGTGACGCTGGCGCCGTGCGCGGTGTCGCATGGCAATCTGACCGTCACCGTCAGCAATACGCCGCAGGTGAGTCAGCCCAATCCGTTGTCCGGCGGCAAGACCACGGTGACCAACCAGGCCGATATCAGCATCAACACCCCGGGCAGCAAGCTGATCAGCCTGCCCAACGGCGCCAATCTGTCGCGGGTGGTGGCGGCCTTGAACGCGCTGGGGGCGAATGCCCAGGACCTGATTTCCATCCTGCAGGCGATGAAGTCCGCCGGCGCGTTGAAAGCGGATTTGCAAATCATCTGACGCCGGCTTGGCGGCAGGACCAAAAGACGGCCACACGGCCGTCTTTTTTATTCTGGCCCGAATCTTGCTTTTAACGAGATTCCAGGAGCGAGAAATGACGATTCAGTCCCTCAGTGCCGGCGCCGTGAGCGCCAACGATTTGCTAAACCGGCAACTGGCCGTGGATCCCAACCAGTTGAACGATCTGCGCGCGCAGGCGATCAAGGACCCGAAAGGCGCGGCCCGGCAGGTGGCATCGCAATTCGAGGCCTTGATGATGAACACGTTGTTGAAAAGCATGCGCGAAACCAAGTTCGACCCGGAAGGCGAATCCAATAGCCTGAGCACTTATCAAGGCTTGTACGACCAGCAGCTGACCCAGGCGCTGAGCTCCAGCGGCGGCTTTGGCCTGGGCGACATGCTGTATCGGCAAATCGCCAAACAGTCGAATTTCGCTCCGGACGACAAGAGCATGCACACGGTTCACTCGGCGCCCGGCCCGCAACTGGCCGTTCGCGCCCACGGCGGCGGCAAGGCCTTGCTGGCTTACCAAGAGGCGCAGCAGGCCGCCGGCGCGGCGCTGGTGCTGACGGCGCCGGCCAGCCCGGCCAAGACCGAGACGGCAGCAACGGGCAAGGGCGGCAGCCGTGATTTCGCCGTGGCCATGCTGCCGCACGCGCGCAGCGCCGCCGCGCAACTGGGCGTGGCGCCGGAGGCGGTGGTTGCCCATGCCGCGCTGGAAAGCGGTTGGGGCAAGCGCGCGATCCGCCATCCGGACGGCAGCGACAGCCATAATCTGTTCGGCATCAAGGCCAGCGGCGATTGGCAGGGTCGCACGGTCAGCGTGATGACCACCGAATATGAAGGCGGCGTCGCTCAGAAGCGGGTAGAGAAATTCCGCGCCTACGGCTCTTATGCCGAGGCCTTCGGCGATTACGCGCGCTTGTTGAAGGATTCTCCGCGCTACAAGGGCGCCTTGAACCAGGGGCAGAATATGTATGGCTTCGCGCATGCGTTGCAGTCGGGCGGCTATGCCACCGACCCGCGCTACGCGCGCAAGCTGGTGGACGTGGCGGCGAGCTTGGCGCAACAGACGGTGCGCAGTTGAGCGGACGCCGGCAGCGAGCGTCGAATCCGGCATCAAGTTTTGACGCGCCGGGCCGATAAAGCAAACAGAGGTGAATCATGGGTTCCAATATTTTCTCGATCGGCGTGAGCGGGCTGAACGCGGCGCAGACGGCTTTGGCGGTAACCGGCAACAATATCGCCAACGTCTCCACGCCCGGTTACAACGTCCAGTATGTCACCCAGGCCGGCCGCTCGCCGCAATACCAGGGCTTCGGCTTCCTGGGGCAGGGCGTGGACATCACCAATGTGCTGCGTACCTACGACAAATTCCTGTCCGGTCAGGTGCAAACCGCGCAGACCAATAGCAGCTATTACGATACCCAGGTCAAGCAGCTCAATCAGATCAATAATCTGATGGCGTCCACCGATGTTTCCATCATCCCGGCCTTGCAGGATTTCTACGGCGCGATGCAGACACTGTCGCAGCAGCCGGACTCGATTCCCAGCCGGCAGACCGTGCTGAACATGGCCCAGGCGCTGAGCACCAAGTTCGCCACCGTGGACGGGCAGCTGCAGCAGATGCAGTCCGGCGCCAACGGCCAGATCAAGAGCACGGTGGACAGCATCAATTCGCTGGCCTCGCAGATCGCCAGCCTCAATACCCAGATCGCCGCGCTGACCGGCGGCAACCAATTGGGATCGCAGCCGAACACGCTGATGGATCAGCGCGACCAGGCGATGCTGGAATTGAACAAGCTGGTCAGCGCCAAAGCGGTGCCGCAGTCCGATGGCACTTACACGGTGTATATCGGCAATGGCCAGACCCTGGTCACCAATGCCCAGACCAATACCTTGGCCACCCAGCCCTTGCCCACGGATCCGAATACCCTGCAACTGGTGTTCAACAATCCCAACGGCACGGTGACGGCGATTCCGAACAGCCTGATCACCGGCGGCCAATTGGGCGGTCTGCTGAATTTCCGCGATGGCCCGCTGTTGCAGGCGCGTCAGCAACTGGGCACGCTGGCGATCAATTTCGCCGCCACGGTCAATTACCAGAACCAGTTGGGGGTGGACAACGGCGGCGTGGCGGGGCAGCCCATTTTCAATGATCTGTCCAGTTATGCTTCCAATCCGCAAAACGCGGCCAGCAATCTGCAAGTGCTGATGACCGATCCGAATAAGCTGGCCACCGCGTCGAATATGGTGTCCACCGGCGGGGCCGGCGGCAGCGGCGTGACCATGAGCGGCGTCTGGGCCTCTTTGCCAGGCGGTTATAGCGGCAGCATCAACTCGGTGCCGCCGGTGTTTCCCAGCAGCACGACGCATCCATCGGTCGGCATGACCGGCATGACCATCACCGCCACCGGCAGCCCGGCGACGATGACGGCCACCATTACCGGCCCCAATGGCGGTGGCCCTTACAATGTGGTGCCATTGGGCGGCAGCGTCAGCAACGGCTTCAAATTGCAGACCACGGCGGTGCCGCCGGTGGATGTCGGCATCAGTTTCCAATTATCCGGCGCGCCGGCCAATGGTCAGACCTTCACCGTGGGGCCGGCGCCGGCCGGCACCAAGCCGCCGCCGGGCGACAACTCCAATCTGCGCGAATTATTGGCGCAGCAGAACCTCAAGCTGATGGGCAACCAGTCCTATGGTTCCTATTACTCGACGCTGGTGGCCTCGGTGGGCAACCAGACCAATACCGCTCAATTGCAGTCGGCGGCGATGAAGACCAATCTGAAGCAAGCCAGCGAAAGCCTGTCCAATACTTCCGGCGTCAGCCTGGACCAGGAAGCGGCCAATCTGATCAAGTACCAACAGTCCTATCAGGCATGCAGCAAGGTGATTCAAGTGGCGCAAACCACCTTCTCCAGCATTCTGAATCTGATGGGTTAAGGAGAGAGTGATGCGAATCAGCTCCAACACCATTTACCAGTCCGGCTTGAATAATATGCAGGATCTGCAGGCGAGCATTTACAAGCTCACCATGCAGATCGACAACCAGCAGCGGGTGGTGACGCCGGCCGACGACCCGGTGGCCGCGGCGCGCATCCTGCTGCTCAGCCAGTCGCAGGGCCAGAACAGCCAGTACATCACTAATACCCAGGCGGTGAGTTCCTGGCTGTCGCTGTCGGAAACCGCGGTCAAGAGCTCCTCTGACCTGATGGCCAGCATGAAGAGTCTGGCGATCTCCGCCGGCAGCGGCGCGCTGAGCTCGACCGAATTGCAGGCGATCCAGAAGCAGTTGCAGGAAGGCATCACCGAGTTGACGACATACGCCAACTCCACCGACGGCCGCGGCAACTACCTGTTCAGCGGCAACAAGACCGACACGGTGCCCTATGTGGTGAGCCTGTCGGCGGTGCCGCCAGCCACTTATCAGGGCGATACCGGCCAGCGCAGCGTGCAGATCAGCGCCTCGCAGCAGATGACGATTTCCGACCCTGGCAGCACCGTGTTCGGCACGCCGGGGGGCAGCGCCACCGCCGCCTTCGACGCCTTGCTGCAACTGAATACCCTGCTGGGCCAGAATCCGAAGCCGGCCAACTTCGGCACCCAGCTGAACAGCGCGATCAACGCCATCGACTCGGCGCAACAGCAGTTCTCTCTGTCGCTGGCATCCATCGGCGCCCGCGGCCAGCAGAACGACAATATGCAGAATGTCGGCGGCAGCCTGAAATTGCAGTACGCCAGCAGCATCGGTGATTTGCAGGATCTGGACATGCCGCAGGCGATTTCGGATTTCACCTTGGCGCAGACCTCGCTGAAGTACAGCCAGCTGACTTACAACAAGGTGACTCAGCTGTCGCTGTTCAACTACATCTCTTGAGCCGGCATTCGCTGGAAACGACAAAGGCCGCGTCAGCGGCCTTTGCTATTTGCGCTTGGCGGATTCAGCCGTAGACATCCACCTGGCTGACCCGGCCGGCCTTGCCGTCCTCGGTCAGATAAACGCCGGAGCGGCGGACATCGGCCTGGGATTGGTTGTTGGCGTCCTTGATGCTGAACGGCGTGTCCACGCTGGGCAGCAGGATGGCGCCAATGCCCAGCTCCTTCAGCCCCATCAGTTGATCCTTGTCGGCATCGCGGCCGGACCACAGCTTCAATTGGGCGAAAGCCGGGTCGCCGTCATCCAGCACCCCGTCGCCATTGCTGTCCAGCTTGGCCAGGTCGGCGAAGCCATTGCCGGACTGAGTGCCGAACAACTCGCTGCCGTCGTTGATCTTGCCGTCGCCGCTGCGGTCCAGCGCCAGCCAGCCGCCATGATCGATAAACGGCAGCTGTGTTTTCTGGCCATTGCTTTGCAGGTCGAAGCTGACGCTGGCACCGCTGAAGCTGCCGGCTTCATCGCCCAGCGTCAGCATCAGCGGGTCGGTGGGACTGCCGCCGCTGCCGTACTGCAAGCTGCTGCTGCTGTGGTATTCGAAGCTGCGGCTCATCTGCACGTCCAGCGAGAAATTGAATTCGCGGCCGTCCTGGGTCTTGATCGAACCCTTGGCCGAGAAACCCATGCTCTCGCTTTCCTTGTAATCGTAGCTTTGCTGGATCGAGCCGCCGAAGCGCGGCAGCGCGCTGGCGGTTGGCGCATTCTGTGGCGTGGGGGCGCTGGCGTTAGAATCGCCGCTCTTGCCGTCGTCTTTTTGCAAGGTGCCGTCGACTACCTTGAATTTGACGCCCAGCACTTTCTCCAGGATGTCCTTGATCAAGCCCAGCATCGGCGTCATGCCGTCGGCCAGCTGTTGATCCTTGGCGCTGGCGTTGACACCGCCGGGGCTGAGGCTGACATCGGAGGAGGGTGAGGCCGGCGCGGAAGCGGCCGGCTGCTGGCTCCAGGAACTGATTTTTTGCTGAACGCTGATGCTTTGGCTGAAACTGTATTGGCTGCTCATCGACAGCGCCATGGACGCGACTCGCATTGCAGGCTCCAGGATTTGGAAGTATTGGTAAACCGATATCGGCAATGGGAGCGCAAACTTGATGGTGTGAAAACACCTAGCCGGCTTGGCGCCGGCTCAGTTGCGCGCCGGCTGGATGCTCAGCGTTTCCAGTCGGTCTATCTTCATGATCTCGCGCGACAGATCGACGACATTGATCAGGTCGCGCCGGTTTTGCGCCGACACCAGAAAGCTCCACTCGGTGGCGTCCGGCCCGGCGTTCAGCGCGATGCTGTCCTCATGCAGTCGCACGCCAAGTTCCAGCAGGCCGGCGCTCAAGGCCTGCACCGTCCATTGCTGCTCCGGTTTGAAGCGGATGACGATGAACAGGCTGAAATGGCGCGGCAGCCGGCTTTCCACCTGATTGACCGACAGCATGCACAGCACGCACAGCAGGGTGATGGCGATGGCGGCGGCGTAAAAGCCGACCCCGACCAGGATGCCGATGACCGAGGACATCCAGATCGACGCGGCCGAGGTGAGGCCGCTGATCGACAGGCCTTCCTTCATGATCATGCCGGCACCCAGAAAGCCGACGCCGGTCAGCACGCCCTGGGCGACCCGGGTCATGTCGCCATGCGTGATGTCGGGATGCTGGCCGCCATACCAGTAGCCGGAATAGCCGATGATGCTGATCGCGGCGGCGGAGGCCATGGCCACCAGGCCGTAGGTGCGCATGCCGGCGGCGCGGCCGTTGTACCAGCGCTCGTAGCCCACCACGCAGCCCAGCAGCAGGCCGCCCAGCAGGTTCAGCGTGATCAACAGATTGACTTCCCACTTGGGGGTGGACCAGTACTGGCCAATCAGATCGGTGAACGAAATATCCATGAATGCTCCATAGGCGCTAGGGCCGGTGTGCCGACGATAGCAAGTTGCTTTGGCGCGCGCCACCGCCGCTTCAGCGCGGCAGCCATTCGGCGGCGTGGCTGCCCAGCGGCATCGAAGGCAGCGTCCAATGTGCCGGCGTCAAGGACAGCTGGGCCGCGTGGCGCACGGCGCGCAAGGCGCCGAAGCCGGACGCATAATCGCCCAGCCAGGGCGCGACCTGTTCCAGACCGGGGTCCGCCACGGCGCAGCCGGCGTGGTCCGTGCCGAACTGGCGCAGCCAGTGTCCCGTTTGTGCCAGCGAAACCCGCACCTGCCAGCTGCCGCCTTCTTGCGCTTGGCGAGAGAGCGCGGCGATGACGCCAAAAGCCAGCAGATAGCCGGCGGCATGGTCCAGCGCCTGGGCCGGCAGCGTGCGCGGCTGCACGCCGCCGAAAGCCGCCGCCTCCGCGTGATTGAAGCCGCTGGCGGTCTGCACCAGGGAATCGAAGCCGCGCCGTTCGGCCCAGGGGCCGGCGTGACCATAAGCGGACAGCGAGGCGTAGACGATGCCCGGGCGCAGACGCGCGGCCTGCTCCGGGCCGAAACCGAGCGCGGCGAGGCCGCCGGGCCGGTAGCCCTGGATGAAGACATCGGCTTCGCTCAGCAAGCGCCGCAGCTGTTCGCCATCGACAGCCTGACGCAAGTCCAGCTCGGCATTGCGCTTGCCGCGGCCGGTGTCGATGTCCAGCGGCAGGATGGAGGGCAGCAGCGGCGAAGTGACGCGCAACACATCGGCGCCGTGAGCTGCCAGCACCCGGCCACCCACCGGGCCGGCGATGATGCGGGTCAGGTCCAGCGCGCGTATGCCCTGCAAGGGGCGCGGCGCGAAGGGCCGGGCCAGCGGCGGCGCGTCGCCGATGCGCTCTATGCTGAGCAAGGGCTGCGCGGCGACGGCCTGTCCCTGCGGATGACGGTCCCACTCGTCGAAACTGCGCATCGCCGTGGCGACCAGGCCACGTTCGGCGGCAGCCTGTTCGAACTCGAAAGCCTGCCAGCCTTGCAAGGCGGCGGCCACGCTGTCCTTGTCGTGGCGGCAGTCCAGCAGCTGCAGGATGCCGTCGCGATGGTGGGGAAAGTTGGTGTGGATGCGTACCCAGCGACCGTCGCCGCAAGGATAGGGGCCGGCGATGGCGTCCCACAGTTCGGGAGCCGGCGCGCCGTCGACGCGCAGATAGCGTTCGCTGCGGAATTCGGCGGCGGCGTGGGCGAGCTCGACCGAGACCTTCTGCGCCGCGCCGCCGCGCAGGCGCCAGAATTCGGCCGCCATCAGCGCGCTGGCGGCAATGCTGGCCTGGGCCAAGGCTCCGATGGCAAAAGAGGAGGGCAGCGGCGCCTCGCTCGCCGGCAGCTGGGCACGCTCCAGCGCGGAGGGGTCGAGGGCGGCGGCGGCCCAGAGCTGGGTCAGGGCTTGTTGGCCGTTCAGTGTGGTCATGGCGGTGTGGCGGCAGTGTTTATGACGTTGATCTTTCAACAGCCAGCGCCCATGCGTCAAGCAATGTGATTTTTCACATCGCTCCCGCATTTAAGTTTGCCGCGCGACGGCCGCCTTGTGAGGGTGACGGCAGCGATGCCGGACCAACCAACCTGACTTCTGGAGCAAAAGCTATGCTGAGCCTGCACACCAATATCGCCGCACTGAACACCAAGTCCAACCTGACCGGCACCCAAACCGCGCTGTCCACCTCGATGACCCGTCTGGGCACCGGCTTCCGCATCAACTCCGCAATGGACGACGCCGCCGGCCTGCAGATCGCTACCCGTCTGGACGCGCAAAGCCGCGGCATGCAAGTTGCGATGAAGAATGCCCAGAACGGCATCTCCATGCTGCAAACCGCCGAAGGCGCGCTGAACGAAGTGTCCAACATTCTGCAGCGCATGAAGGACCTGTCCACCGAAGGCGCCAACGCCACCTCCACCAAGGCCGACAAGAGCGCGATGCAGTCCGAATTCGCCGAACTGGGCAAGGAACTGACCAACATCATGAAGAACACCTCCTTCGGCGGCGAGAAACTGCTGCAAGGCGGCAAGCTGACCGATGAGATGAAGTTCCAGATCGGCGCGTCGGCCGACGAATCCATGACGGTGAACATGAAGGATGGCATGACCGCGCTGAACAATGCGTTGGGCAGCGTTTCCAAGACCTTCTTCAAGGATGATGCCGCTGGTACCGCCTACGCCACCGCCGTCAAGACCGCTACCGATGCGATGCCGGCCCTGGTGACCGCGACCGACACCGCTAAAACGGCTTACGATGCCGATCCGACCGATGGCGCCAAGAAAACCGCTTACGAAACCGCGCTGAAGGCTCAGCAAGACGGCCAAGCCGCTCTGGACAAAGCCGCCAAGGGCGATGAAATCGGCAAGACCGACACCATCAACACCATCCAGGCCGCTCTGGATTCGGTAGGTTCGGTTCGCTCCTCCCTGGGCGCCAACGCCAACCGTCTGGACCACGTGAACAACAACCTGGCCAACGTCAACAACAACACCCTGGCCGCCAAGGGTCGTATCATGGATACCGACTACGCCAACGAAAGCGCCAGCATGACCTCCAAGCAAATGCTGATGCAAGCCGGCACCTCCATGCTGAAGCAAAGCGGCAGCATGAGCAGCCTGGCCATGTCCCTGCTGCAGTAATAACGATTCGGCGTCGATCCGGCGCGAATCCGAAGCCAGCTGCGTATGCGGCTGGCTTTTTTGCGTCGTGAGTTTGGATTCTGTTGAAGGAGCAGGGCCATTTCAATTCGAGCAATTACCGCGGCGACGCCGGTCACGCCGAGCGCGCCGCTCTCGTCGGGCGCGCAGCCGGGCGCGGAGCTGACGCCGGGCCGGCAATGGCAGGCGGTGCTGAGCCAAGCGGCCGACGGCCGGCCGCTGTTGAGCGGCGACGGCATCCAGTTGGCGTTGCCGGCCTGGCCGCCAGGCGCGGCCGAGCTGAGCCCCGGCACGGTGCTGAAAGTGCTGGTGCTGGCCACCCAGCCGCGGCTGCAGTTGTCGCTGCAGTTGGAGCGTCAGGGGGCGGAGCCTGAGGGCGAAACGCCGGCGCGCGCATGGCAGCTGGAGCAGGCAGCCATGCCCAGGCTGGCGAAGCCGCTGCCGGCCGCCGCTGAATTGGCTCAGGCCTGGCGGCAGGCCTTGCTGGGGCGGCTGACGCAGGCGGCGGCGCAATTCCAGCAGGCTGGCGGCAGCCATCTGCCTGGAGCCTTGCTGCAACAATTGCCGGAACTGGCCTTGGCGGGGGTGCGCAATGCCGCCGGCGAGCCGCCCTTGCCGCTGACGCTGCCGTTCTGGCTGTGGGGCGGCCCGGCGCTGACGCTGAGCGTGGAGGATGCGCTGGAGCGGGAGCCGGAATCGGAGCAGGATGATCTTGACCTTGTGTTGTGGCTGACCGCGCCGGGCATAGGCGCGTTTTGCCTGCGTGTTCGGAGAGTGGCGGATGGGGTGGCGCTGGCGTTTGCGGCGCCGGCCGAGGCGTGCGTGGCCTTGCGACAACGGCTGCCCGAGATCGTCGCGGCGGTCACGCGCGGCGGCGGCACGCTGCGCGGCTGCCTGATCGGCGAGCGGATGCCGTGGCGCGGCCTGGCCATCAGCCGCCATGGCGCCACCGGTCTGCAGGCACAGCGCTTGTCGCCGCTGTTGTTCGCGGTGGCGGCGGAAGTGGCCGGCCAACTGCTGGCTGAACCGGGCGGCGCGGCCGCTCCGGCCCGTGGCAGCGGTGGTCTATAGTGTCTGCATGATTCGACTGTTCGCGCTGCTACTGTGCCTGACCGGCTTGGTTCTGGCCGCAGGCAAGCCTGCGCCGGCCAGGCCGGCCGATCCCGCGCGGGAATGGACCGAGTGGGACGGCCCGCTGCACGGGCCGGCGGCGCAAACCGGCCGCGAGGTGTGGTTTCTGGCATCGGACCTGCGCAATGGCGGCGTGGTCGGCGTTTACCGCGGGCTGGAAGAGGCCGGCCGCTTGCTAGACTGGCGGCTGACGCTGTTGGACGGGCAGGGGCGGCAGGACTCGCTGCGCGGCTTTCTAGAACGCGCCGCGCGCGAACACCCCGCCGCGGTGGCGTTGGGTGGTTTCGACGCCAAGGAATTCAAACCGCAGATCCAGCGCCTGCTCGCCGCCGGCGTGGTGGTGGTGGGCTGGCATGCCGGCGACAAGCCGGGGCCGGCACCGGGCCTATTGTTCACCAATATCTCCACCGATCCGCTGGCCGCCGCCCAGGCGGCGGCCGATTATGTCATCGCCAGCCGCAGCGGCCCGATAGGCGTGGTGCTGTTCACCGACAGCCGCTTCGCCATCGCCAGCGCCAAGACCAGGCAAGCGCAGCGCCAATTGCAGGCATGCCGACGCTGCAAGGTGCTGGCGGTGGAGGATATTTCCCTGGCGCGGGTGCAGCAGCTGTTGCCGGCGCGGGTGAGCGCCTTGTATCAGCGTTATGGCGCCAGCTGGACCCATAGCATAGGCATCAATGATCTGTATTACGACTCCATAGGCTATCCACTGGGACGGCTGCGCGCGGAGGTGGCAAATGTGTCGCTGGGCGACGGCTCCTTCACCGCGATGCGGCGCATCCGCGCGGGTCTGATGCAGGTGGCGACCATCGCCGAGCCCTTGCATCTGCATGGCTGGCAACTGGCCGATGAACTGAACCGCGCGTTTGCCGGCCGGCCAGCCAGCCTCTATGTCACCCAGCCGCATCTGCTGACCAGGCCGACGATACGCGAGGTCTATTTGAGCATCGGCTACGATCCGGCCAATGGCTATCGCAACGCCTATGCCGCCATCTGGTTTCCCCGCCATTGATTTGCCCGCCTGCGCGTGTTTAACTGGCGCTCACCCAATTTGATGCCGATTTCATGACCGTCACGATGTCCCCGCAAGTTCTGAGCCATTTGCTGCTGGGTTCCCTGTTGTTGCCGCCGCTCAATCTGCTGCTGATGATGCTTTTTGGGCTGGGCCTGCGCCGCCGTTGGCCGCGCTTGGGCGGCGCCCTGTTGGCCCTGGGCATGGCGGGCCTGTATGCCTTGAGCACACCGATGCTGGCGATGTGGCTGAACCGGGGCCTGGAAGTCTACCCGGCGCTGGACGCCGGGCAATTGGCGCGCGTGGACGCCATCGTGGTACTGTCCGGCGGCAAGAAGCCGGCGCCAGAGTATGGCGGCATGGAACCGGGAGCGGACTCGCTGGCGCGGCTGCGCTATGGCGCGCGGCTGGCGCGCCAAAGCGGCAAGCCCTTATTGCTGAGCGGCGGCGCGCCGCAGGGCGGGGAGGCCGAGGCCGCTGTGATGGCGCGGGTGTTGCGCCAGGATTACGGGCTGTCGCCGCGCTGGGTGGAAACGCGCTCCGACACCACGCTGGAAAATGCCCGCTATGCGGCGGCGATGTTGCGCGCTGACGGAGTAGAGCGGATTGCGCTGGTCAGCCAGGGCTGGCATTTGCGGCGCGCATTGCCGATGTTCCAGCGGCAAGGGCTGGAAGTGAGCGCCGCGCCCACCGGTTTCATCCGCTACGACGGCGGCGGCATCGCGTGGTATCTGCCCAGTGGACGGGCGATGCAGGAGTGCCATTCCGCCTTGCGCGAGTGGCTGGGCATATTGTTCTACCGTTTGAAAGGGGAGTAAGCCGATGTCGGAACCTGCCGTGACGCATCGCTTCTGGCGCGAAGCCGCCTTGCCGCAATTCGAGGCGCGCTCGGTGGCCGACGGCCGCAAAGTCTGTTACGCCAAGCATGCGCATGAAACCTTCTCTATAGGCGCGATCACCGCCGGCGCTTGCGATTACTTCAACGGCAAGATCCGCCGCAGCGAACAGGGCGCCCTGGTACTGATGAACCCGGGCGATACCCATGCCTGCAATCCGGTGGCCGACCAGGCCTGGTCCTACCGCATGCTATACGTGGATGTGGGCTGGCTGGGGCGGATGCAGCAGGCATTAGGCGTAGACCAGGTCGGCGGCTTCCGCCCGCTGGACGCGGCGATGAGCCGCCACCCTGGCTTGTTCTCCGGCTTCAACGCCATGTTCACGCTGCTGTGCGATGCCGGGCGCGAGCCCCTGGAAAAAGACATTGCGGCGGCGGCTTTCTTCGGCGAGCTGCATCCCTTGCTGGGCCTGGCGCCGGCGGTGGCGGAGTCCAATCTGCGCCTGGAGCGGGCGGCGGAATATATCGCCGCCCATTGCGCGCAGTCCTTGCGCCTGGAAGACATCAGCCGGGAGGCCGGCTTGTCGGCTTCATACTTGATCCGCGCGTTCAAACAGCGCTACGGCGTGACGCCGCACGGCTTCCTGCTGAGCCAGCGCGTGTCGCTGGCGCGTCGGCTGGTGCGCGGCGGCTTGCCGCTGGCGCAAGTGGCGCAGGATGCCGGCTTTTCCGATCAGGCGCATCTGCAAAAAGTGTTCAAGCAGTATGTCGCCGCCACGCCGGGCCAATACCGCGCGGGCTAGACCGGTGTCAACAGCCCCAGCGCGCTGAGTCCCAATAGGGCGGCCATCAACTGGTTGAAGCGGCGTAGCCGATTGGGCGAGTTCAATTGCCGGCCCAGCCAGGCGCCGGCCAGCGCCCAGCAAGCCACCGAGGCGTAGCAGATCAGAAAGTAGATCGCGGCGAAACGCCATAAGGCCATGGTGTCCTGACCCGAGGTGAACGCCGCGCAGCCGGCCAGCGCGGCGATCCAGGCCTTGGGGTTCAGCCATTGAATCGCCGCGCCGCGCCACCAGCTGGGCTGGGCGCCATTCTGTTCCCACTCCAGCCTGCCGTCGCTGCGCGCCAATTGATAAGCCATATAAAGCAGGAAAGCCACGCCCGCCCACTGCAGCCCATGCGTCAGCGTCGGCCATTGCCGCAAGGTCTGTTCCAATCCCAATCCGGTCAGCAGCAGCAATAAGGTGAAGCCGGCGGTAGCTCCGCCGACGTGGCGCATGGCGGCGCGCGCGCCATATTGGGCGCCGCCGCTGAGGGCGATGAGGTTGACCGGCCCCGGCGTGATGGAGGCCGCCAGCGCGAAACCGGCCATGGCGAGAGTCTGATTCATGATGTTTCCTGGTGGGTGGGCAATGCGGACACAGTAGCCAGATGGAGCGAGGGCGTATTGTAGAAAATTGACCTGCTGCTTGGCGGCTCAAAAATGCCTTTGACATTGTCGGTTTGGTGTAATACCAATCAAATACCAGCTGTGATCTGGTCCGGTGGCTCAACAAGAGGCGCGCAGCCAGCGCGCGACGATGCGCCGCCGCGAATCCAAAGGAGGATGCTGCATGCTCATGAATTGGAAAACCATGCTGTTGGCGCCCGTGTGCGCGCTGGCCCTGGGTGCTGGACCGGCCAGCGCCGCGGCGTGCCCGGACTGGCGGGAAGGCGCAACTTATCAGACGGGCGATGTGGTGGCCTATGCCGCGGCCAATTACACCGCGCGCGCCGCCCATACCGCCTATGTCGGCGCCAATTGGAACCCGCCGGCCACGCCCACGCTGTGGCAGGCCGGAGGGAGCTGCGGCGCGCCTCCGACGCCGGGGCCGGATCCTACGCCGCCGCAGCCGGGCCCGTCCGCTCCGTTCGCCAAGCACGCCTTGGTGGGCTACTGGCATAACTTCACCAATCCCAGCGGCGATACGTATCCGCTCAGCCAGGTCAGCGATGACTGGGATGTGATCGTCGTCGCATTCGCCGACGACGCCGGCAATGGCAATCTCAGCTTCACCTTGGACCCCAAGGCCGGTTCCGAGGCGCAATTCATTCAAGACATCCGCGCCAAGCAGGCCAAGGGCAAGAAAGTGGTGCTGTCGCTGGGCGGGCAGAATGGCTCGGTCACCCTGAATTCGCCGGCACAGACGCAGAATTTCGTCAACAGCCTCTACGCCATCATTGCCAAGTACGGTTTCGACGGCATAGATCTGGACCTGGAAAGCGGAGTCTCGCAGGGCGCGCCCATCATCGGCAACCTGATCAGCGGGGTGCGGCAGCTCAAGGCCAAGCTGGGGGCCGGCTTTTACTTGTCGATGGCGCCGGAGCATCCCTATGTCCAGGGCGGCTATGTCGCCTACGGCAGCATCTGGGGCGCCTATCTGCCCATCATCGACGCGCTGCGCGAGGATTTGAACGTGATCCATGTGCAGTACTACAACAATGGCGGCTTGAACACGCCGTATTCCACCGCCGCGCTGGCGGAAGGCAGCGTGGACATGCTGGTGGGCGGCAGCAAGATGCTGATCGAGGGCTTCCCGCTGGCTTATGGCGCTTCCGGCAGCTTCAAGGGCTTGCGGCCGGACCAGGTGGCCTTCGGCGTGCCTTCCGGCCGCAGTTCCGCCAATTCCGGCTTTGTCAGCGCCGATACCGTGATCAAGTCGCTGGATTGCCTGATGGCAATGAAAAACTGCGGCGGCGTCAAGCCGAGCCAGGCCTATCCCAGCTTGCGCGGCGTGATGAGCTGGTCCATCAACTGGGACCGCAAGGATGGCTTCCCATTCTCGCGGCCGGTGGGCGCGTCACTTCGCGGCCGTAACTGAAGCGCGCAAAAAAAACCGAGGCGCGTCTGCGCCTCGGTTTTTCGATGAGCTTGAATCGTGGCTTAGAGCGCCGGCATCTCATAGCCTTCGATCTGGGCGGCGGCGACCAGCTGACCCAGATAGGCCTGCATCGCCTTGTTGCCGGCCATATCGTTCAGGTACTGCTGCAGGCGGTCCTTGATCTCTTCAAAGCTCACCTTGCCGCCTTCGTGACGTTCCTGCACCTGGATGATGTGGTAGCCGAACTGGGTCTGCACCAGCTGCGGCGCGATTTCACCGGCGGCGGTGCTGAACACCGCTTGTTCGAATTCCGCCACCATCTGGCCGCGGCCAAACTGGCCCAGGCTGCCGCCTTGCTGGCCGGACGGGCAGGTGGAATGCTCGCGCGCCAGGTCGGCGAAGCGGGCCGGGTTGGCCTTGACTTCGTCCAGCACGCCTTCGGCCTTGGCCTTGGCCAAGCTGCCGGCCAGGCCTTCGCCCAGCGGGAACAGAATGTGGCTGGCAACGGCGGATTCGCCGCTGCTGAAGCGCTCGGGATACTGATTATAGAAGGCCAGGCAGGCGGCCTCGTCCACCGCGTCGACATGCAGCTCCCGCTCCAGCAGCGCGCCGATGGCTGCGCCTTGGTCAGCGGTGTCGATGCCGAGGGACTGGGCTTTTTGCAGCAGCAGTTCGCGCAGGATCAATTCCTGAGCGGCGGCATCGCGCGGTTTGGGCGCGTCGGCGTAGTGGGCTTGTTCTGCCTGCACCATGTCTTCGGTGATTTCAATGCCGTTGACTCGAATGGTCATGGAGGTTTCCTGTGGTGATCTGTGAGGGCCGCCGCCGCTTGCGGCATGGCGGGAAGTTTGCGATTAGAAAAGCGTTGGCGGCGCTTGTCAAGAAAGGCCGCGCCGGCGCAAGGCGGGGTAGCGTGCCGATCTTGGCTGAAATCTATGGAATTTTAAGAATAATCTTATATTTGTCCGCCGACTGAATCGTTAGTATACGAGTCATACAGCTTTGGAGCCTACAGGGAGATCACGCTGGCGCTACGCATTACTGTGAAGTGTTTGGCCGCCTCTCCGTTGTTTCCGGCATCGAGTTGACGTAGTTCGTCCTTCTCTATTTTTGTCGTGCCAAGCCCAGGCTTGGAGTTGGTGAATTGAAATCCCCGTTTGGGCCGCCTTTGCGCGGCCTCTTTTTTTGTCCGCTCGGCGGCGGCATGGCCTGATGGTGCATGCCCGAGCGGGCGCGGTAAGGGCTGGCGAGGCAGTGGATAAAAAAAGAGCCCCGGTTTAGGGGGCTCTGAATTGCACCTTCGCTCAGGTGATCGACGTGACTGCCGGCGGGCGTGTATCCACAACAAGCAGATGTTCGATCGTATCGAAACCGCCCTCGGGGGAGAGCGGATTCGATGGACGCAGTATGCGCCGGCCGACAGCGCTCAAATAGAGTGATTAGTTGGGGCTTATGTGACGGGCTGTGATGAAATCGAGGCGGGCTTAACACTTGCGCAATGAATTGGCCTTTGCGCAACAAACAGACAAAAAAAGAGCCCCGGATCGGGGCCCCAATTTGCACCTTCGCTCAGGAGACCGACGCGCCAGCCAGAAGGGGTAGGTAATTTCCAACAAAACAGGCGCGTCGATCCTGCCAGATACAGGACCCTTGGTCGGGGTCCCGGCTGCTGACGGAAACCAGTATGCCCATTCATTCCTAAGCGGGATATTTGGATTTGTTGTGTTTTATGTGACGCTATGTGACCCGAGACCGATTGGCCGTTATCATGTTGCGGTGCAAATGATATGAAGGCGGCCGGTGCGGCCGCACAGCCAAGGGAAACAGTGTGGACAAGCATTATCCGGTGATAGATACCCGCAGCATCGTGATGCGTTGGGGCGATATGGATGCCGTCGGGCATCTGAACAATACTTATTACTTCCGTTATCTGGAACAGATCCGGCTGGACTGGTTGGAAAGCCTGGGCCATGGCATAGATCCTTCCGGCTGCGGCCCGGTGCTGGCCGGCACCGCCTGCGTGTTTCGCAAGGAAATCACTTATCCCGCCACATTGGACATCACCATAGAGCTGGAAAAGCTGGGCCGCAGCAGCCTGAAGCTGCGCCATCATTTCTATCGGCGGGATGATCCCGGCGTGGTCTATGCCAGCGGCGAGGTGACGCTGGTGTGGGTGGATTACCAGGCCGGCAAGTCGGTATCGATTCCCGACGATATCCGCGCGGCGATTGACGCTGCGGCGCCTTCCGTCTGAGGAACTGGCGTCAGCCCCGCGGTGGCAGCTTGTTGCGCATCAGGTCGCGTATCAGGAAACGGCTGGGATGGGTGGCTTGCATCAGGCTGCGGGCCACCGGCGCCGGCTCATCCTCCAGCAGCGCCGCCAGCATTTCACCCGACAAGGGCGCGGTGATCATGCCGCGCGAGCCATGGGCGGTGTTGACGTACAAGCCGTCTATCCATGGCGCGGCGTCGTTCAATTGCAGCGTGGCGTCCTTGCTCAACGGCAGATAGGTGTCGATCAGGCTTTGCGCGTGGGCGACCGGGCCGACGATGGGCAGATAGTCAGGACTGGTGCAGCGCAGCGACGCGCGGCCGGACAAGGCTTTTTCCAGCAGGGCTTCTCCGCCCAAGGCCTTGTACAGGCAGGGCGCCAGCCCGGCCAGCATGTGCAGGTTTTCCTGGTGCTCGAACAGATTGACGCCCAGGTCCTCGGTATTGAACTTGAAGGTGGCGCCCAGGCAGTGCTCGCCGAAGCGCGCGGGCGAGATATAGCCTTCGCCGCATAATACGGTGCGCAGCGCCTCGCTTTGAGTGGTGGCGCGGGCGACGGTGACCTGGCCGCGGATTTTCTTCAGCGGCAGGTGCTGGGTGGCGTCGAAGGCGCCGGTTTCCGCCGCGCCGGCGAGGATGACCACCGAGCCTATCGCCACCGAGCCTTCGTCGCCGATGGCGACCCAGCTCTTGTCCAGCGGGTTGTAATCCAGTTCGACGATGGTGCGGCTGGTGCGGACCTGGATATTGGGATGTTCGACCAGCTTGCGCACCAGGGCCGGCGGATTGACCCAGCCGCCCTGCGGGAAGAACAGGCCGCCGTGCGGCAGTTCCACGCCGGCCAGTTCGCTGGCTTCTTGCGCGTCGACCCGCTTGAGGACATCGGGGCTGAAGCCGGCGCCGGCCAGGCCGTCGTGTCGTTCCGCTTCCGCCGCATCATGCGCCAGTTGCAGCACGCCGCAGCCGCGCCAATGAGCATCGTCTTCCGGCAACTGGGCGCGCAGCGTGCGCAGGCTGTAGCCGTATCCGGACAGGATCAGGCGGGTCAGCGGGGTGAAATGCGGGGACAGCTTGGCGTACAGCACGCCTTGCGGGTTGCCGGAGGCGCCGCGCGCCAGTTCCGGCAGGCGTTCCACCACGGTGATCTGCCAGCCGCGGCAGGCCAGGCTGTAAGCGCTGGCCGCGCCGGCGATGCCGCCGCCGATGACGATGGCGCTACGCTCGCCGTGGCGGCGCGCCGGGCGCGCGAACCACGGAGGCGACCAGCCGCCGTCGGGCAGTGTCTGCAGATGGCCGTGGCTCATCTCGCGCTTGTGGCCGAAGCCGGCTGTCTTGCTGACGGCGAAGCCGGCTTCGCTCAGACCGCGGCGCACGAAGCCGGCGCTGGTGAAGGTGGCGAAGGTGGCGCCGGGGGCGGATAACCGCGCCATGGTCTGGAACAGCTGCGGCTGCCACATGTCGGGGTTCTTGGAGGGGGCGAAGCCGTCCAGGAACCAGGCGTCGACGCGGGCGTCCACCTCGGGCAGCACCTCCAGCACATCGCCGATCAGCAAGGTCAGCGTGACGCGTCCCTGATTCAGCAGCAACCGGTGCCAACCTGGCGGCAGCGACTGGTATTGGGCCAGCAATTGCTGAGCCAGCCCGGCCAGCTGCGGCCACAGCGCCAATGCCTGGGCCAGGTCGCGTGGCGTCAGCGGGAATTTTTCCGCGCTGATGAAATGCAGCCTGGCGTCGGCCGGCGCCCGCTCCAGGAAGTGCTCCCAGGCGCATAGAAAGTTCAGACCGGTGCCGAATCCGGTTTCGGCGATGGTGAACTGGCCATGCGCCGGCAAGGCGGCGAAACGCTCCGCCAAGCGGTTGTGGCGCAGGAATACATGGCGGGTTTCGTCCAGCCCGGAGGCGCGGGAGAAATAGACATCGCCAAAGGCGAGGGAAACGGGTTGACCGTCTTGCCAGTCGAGTTGAGCGTGTGGGGTCATGCGCGCGGAGTCGGGGCGCGGCGCGGCGCCGCGGATGAATTAGGATGTCCTGATGATACCGCAGTTTTGCGCCGCTGATGAGCGCCGCCGCCGCGGCGCCCGTTCAGATTATGCGCGCAGCGGCCAGGTCCAGCCGTTCCGGCGCCAGGCTGTCCAGCATCAGTGGCGCGGTGGTGGCCAGTTGCGGATAGTGCTTGCCCAGCGAGCGGTAATACAGCGGGTCGTAATGCTTGGCCAGGAGCTCCGCCACCAGCGTGTCGAAGTGCCCGGCCCGGATCAACTGGTTCCAGGCCTCCAGCTGCTCGCCGGAATGCAGCCCTTTCAGGAAGCCGAGCTGGCGCATCAGCGCTTCCGGGTCTTGCAGATAGAAGTCATAGTCCTCCAGCAGGAAGCGCACGCGCTCCGCCAGCGGCACCTCCAGCAGCAGGCAATCGCCTTGGTGCATCTGGCGGTACAAGGCGTCCGGCAGGGAGACGAAGCCGACTTTCTTGCTTTCCGATTCGATGAACACCGGGCGTTCCAGGTCCAGGCCGCGCATCTGCTGCAAGAGCAGGGTGTCGAACCACTTTTGCGGCGGCTGCGGCAGGTCCGGCAGCCGGCCCAGCACCGAGCCGCGGTGATTGGCCAGACCTTCCAGGTCCAGCACTTGATGGCCGGCGCGCGCCAGCGCCTGCAGCAAGCGGCTCTTGCCGGAGCCGGTGGGGCCGCAGATCACGCGCAGCTTGAGCTGGCCCGGCAGTTCGTCCAGCCATTGCAGCGCCTGGCGGCGGTAGGCTTTATAGCCGCCCTCCAGTTGATGGGCGGGCCAGCCGATCTGGGCGAAGATCAGCGCCATCGAACCGGAACGCTGGCCGCCGCGCCAGCAGCAAATCAGCGGCCGCCAGGATTTGGGACGGTCGGCGAAGCGCTCCTCGATATGGCGGGCGATATTCTTGGCCGCCAGCGCGGCGCCGACCTTGCGCGCTTCGAACGGGGACACCTGTTTGTACAGGGTGCCAACGCGGATGCGCTCCTCATCGTCCAGAACCGGACAGTTTATGGCGCCGGGGATATGATCTTCGGCAAATTCTGCCGGGGAGCGCACGTCGATGATCTCGTCAAACTGCCCCAGCTGTGATACGTTCGCGACCTTGAAAAGCATAAATATGGCGGAGTCCGCAAATGGCTGATATCAAATTGACGCAATTGTCTCACGGCGGCGGTTGCGGCTGCAAAATCGCGCCTTCGGTACTGGAATCCATTCTGTCGACGGCCAAGGAAAAGATGGCCTTCCCCAATCTGCTGGTGGGCGCGGAAACCAGCGATGACGCGGCTGTGTATCAATTGAACGCCTCCCAGGCCATTGTGGCGACGACGGATTTCTTCATGCCCATCGTCGACGATGCCCGCGACTTCGGCCGCATCGCCGCCACCAATGCGCTTTCGGACATTTATGCGATGGGCGCGACGCCCATCATGGCGCTGGCCATCGTTGGCATGCCGGTGAACCTGCTGCCGGTGGAAACCATACGCGCGATCCTCGATGGCGGCGAATCGGTGTGCCACGCGGCAGGCATTCCGCTCGCCGGCGGCCATTCCATCGATTCCCCCGAACCCATCTATGGCCTGGTGGCGCTGGGCGTGGTGCATCCGGACCAGCTCAAGCGCAATAGCGAGGCGCGCGACGGCGATGTGCTGATCCTGGGCAAGGGCCTGGGCGTCGGCATCCTGGCGCAGGCGATGAAAAAAGGCGTGCTCGGCGACGACGGCTACCAGGCCTTGATCGCCTCCACCACCAAGCTGAACACGGTGGGCGCCGAACTGGCGGCGATGGACGGGGTGCACGCCCTGACCGACGTGACCGGTTTCGGCCTGCTTGGCCATGCGCTGGAAGTGTGCAAGGGCGCGGGCCTGGCCGCGCACATCGATATGCAGCAGGTGCCGGTGATCGCCGAGGCCAGATCGTTTGCCGAGCAGGGCTATGGACCGGGCGCGATCGAGCGCAACTTGGCCAGCTTCGGCGCGCACGTGGACTTCGGCGCCGGGCTGCCGGAATGGCAGTTGCGCCTGCTGGCGGATCCGCAGACCAGCGGCGGCTTGCTGGCGGCGGTGGCGCCGGAGCAGGCAGACGAAGTCTTGGCGCGTTTCCGTGAGGCCGGCTTCGATTATGCGGCCAAGATCGGCCGTCTGGCCGCCGGCGATGCCCGCATCGTCGTGCGCTGAGCCGCGGGCATGAAGGAACTGAAGCTGGCGGCCCGCGACCGGCCGTTGGCGCAACTAGCGCGGCTGGCGCCCGGGCGCGTGGGCGGCGCGCGCCGTTCCGGCGCCGTCGGCGCCAACATCCAGTGGTTTGACGGCAGCGTGGCGGCGGGCTTCCCGTCGCCGGCCGACGATTATCTCGAGCAACCGCTCAATCTCAACGATTTCCTGATCCAGCACCCGGACACCAGCTTTTTCGTCCGCGTCGCCGGCGACGCGATGAGCGGGGCCGGCATTTTCGATGGCGATCTGCTGATCGTCGACCGCCTGCTGACGCCGCGCCACAACGATGTGGTGATCGCGGCGCGCGGCGAGGAATTCCTGGTTCGCCGGCTGCACTTGAGCCCGGAGCGGGCCTGCCTGCGCGCCGCCCAGCCTGGCTTTGCCGATCTGCCGGTCGCGGACGGCGCGGAAATCTGGGGCGTGGTCAGCTCGGTGGTGCGCTCGCTGCGCTGAGCGACCGGCCACGGCCGCGCGGCGTCGCTGCGCGGTCCTTGGACTTGAAAAGCAACTGGTCATGCCCAGATAGAGCTTATCAACGTTCCGAAGGAGCCACTCCATGCGATTCGACAAGCTGACCACCAAGTTCCAGCAGGCGCTGGGGGATGCCCAGAGCCTGGCCCTGTCCCACGATCACGGTTATATCGAGCCACAGCATCTGCTGCTGGCGATGCTGGATGACGCCGACAGCGGCATCGGCGGCCTGCTGGCGCGCGCCGGCGTCAATGTGCCCGCGCTCAAGGCCGGGCTGAACCAGTCGCTGCAACGGCTGCCGCGAGTGCAGGGCACTGGCGGCGAGATCACCGTGTCGCGCGAGTTGGCCAATTTATTGAACCTGAGCGACAAGGCGGCGATGAAGCTGGGCGATGAATACATCGCCAGCGAGCTGTTCCTGTCCGCGCTGAGCCAGGACAAGGGCGAAGCCGCGCGCTTGCTGAAGGAACACGGCGGCCAGCCGGCGGCGATCGAAGCCGCCATCGCCGCGGTGCGCGGCGGAGCCAGCGTGTCCAGCCAGGATGCGGAAAGCCAGCGCGAAGCCCTGAAGAAATACACCCAGGACCTGACCGAGCGCGCGCGCTTGGGCAAGCTGGATCCGGTGATCGGCCGCGACGACGAAATCCGCCGCGCCATCCAGGTGTTGCAGCGGCGCACCAAGAACAACCCGGTGCTGATCGGCGAGCCCGGCGTCGGCAAGACCGCCATCGTCGAGGGCCTGGCGCAGCGCATCATCAACGGCGAAGTGCCGGAAAGCCTGAAGAACAAGCGCCTGCTGGTGCTGGATCTGGCGGCGCTGATCGCCGGCGCCAAATTCCGCGGCGAATTTGAAGAGCGGCTGAAGGCGGTGCTGAACGATCTGGCCAAGGACGACGGCCAGACCCTGATCTTCATCGATGAGATCCACACCCTGGTGGGTGCCGGCAAGGCCGAGGGCGCGATGGACGCCGGTAATATGCTGAAGCCGGCGCTGGCGCGCGGCGAGCTGCACTGCATCGGCGCCACCACGCTGGACGAATACCGCAAATATATCGAAAAGGACGCGGCACTGGAGCGCCGCTTCCAGAAGGTGCTGGTGGGCGAACCCTCGGTGGAGGACACCATCGCCATCCTGCGCGGCCTGCAGGAAAAGTACGAGATCCATCATGGCGTCGACATCACCGACCCGGCCATCGTCGCCGCGGCCGAGCTGTCGCAGCGTTATATCACCGACCGCTTCCTGCCGGACAAGGCCATCGACCTGATAGACGAGGCCGCCAGCCGCATCAAGATGGAGCTGGATTCCAAGCCAGAGGCGATGGACAAGCTGGACCGCAGGCTGATCCAATTGAAGATCGAGCGCGAAGCGGTGAACAAGGAAAGCGACGAGGCCTCGCAAAAGCGGCTGAAGCTGATCGAGGACGAGATCGCCGAGCTGTCGCGCGAATACGCTGACCTGGATGAAATCTGGAAGGCGGAGAAGGCGGCGCAGCAGGGCTCGCAAAGCATCAAGGAGGAAATCGAGCGCCTCAAGCTGGACATGGAGGACTTGAAGCGCAAGGGCGATTGGCAGAAGCTGGCGGAACTGCAATACGGCAAGCTGCCACAGCTGGAAGCGCGGCTGCAGGACGCGGAAGCGGCAGGCGCTGGGGAGCAGGCCAAGCCCAACCGCCTGCTGCGCACCCAGGTGGGCGCGGAGGAGATCGCGGAAGTGGTCAGCCGCGCCACCGGCATTCCGGTGTCCAAGATGCTGGAAGGCGAGCGCGACAAGCTGTTGCGCATGGAGGAGGTGCTGCATCAGCGCGTGGTGGGGCAGGACGAGGCGGTCAGCGCGGTGGCCGACGCCATCCGTCGCTCCCGCTCCGGCCTGGCCGACCCCAACAAGCCCTACGGCTCCTTCCTGTTCCTGGGGCCGACCGGGGTGGGCAAGACCGAGCTGTGCAAGGCCTTGGCCGGCTTCATGTTCGATAGTGAAGATCATCTGATCCGCATCGATATGTCCGAGTATATGGAGAAGCATTCGGTGGCCAGGCTGATCGGCGCGCCGCCGGGCTATGTCGGTTACGAGGAGGGCGGCTATCTGACCGAACAGGTTCGCCGCAAACCGTATAGCGTGATCCTGCTGGACGAGGTGGAAAAAGCGCATCCGGACGTGTTCAACATCCTGCTGCAGGTGTTGGACGATGGCCGGCTGACCGATGGCCAGGGCCGTACCGTGGACTTCAAGAACACGGTGGTGGTGATGACGTCCAATATCGGCAGCCAGCAGATCCAGACCATGGATACCGACGATTACCAGGTGATCAAGCTGGCGGTGATGGTGGAAGTGAAAACCCAGTTTCGGCCGGAGTTCATCAACCGCATCGACGAGGTGGTGGTGTTCCACGGCCTGGGCGAGCAGCAGATCAAATCCATCGCCCGCATCCAGCTCAAGAGTCTGGAAGGCCGGCTGGCCAAGCTGGATCTGGATCTGCAGGTCAGCGAGGAAGCGTTGGCGCTCTTGTCCGAAGTCGGCTTCGACCCGGTCTACGGCGCGCGGCCGCTGAAACGGGCGATCCAGAGCGAGTTGGAAAACCCGCTGGCCAAGGCTATCCTGGCCGGCAAATACCCACCGAAATCCACCATCCTGGTGGAAGCGCGGGACGGCCATCTGAGCTTTGCCTGAGCGCAGGTCCGCCGCTAAAAAAGCCCGGGATTCCGGGCTTTTTTAGCATCTGGAGGGTTCAGCCGCGATCGGGGCAGAGGAAGCAGTCCGACATGTGGTCGTTGACCACGCCGCAGGCTTGCAGATAAGCGTAGATCACCGTGCTGCCGACGAAGTTCATGCCGGCTTTCTTCAGTGCCTTGCTGACGCGGTCGGACAGTTCGGTGCTGGCGGGCACCCGCTCGTCGTCGTGGCGGCGCAGTAGCGGCCGGCCGTCCACATGCGCCCACAGCCAGCCGGCGAAGCTGCCGTGTTGCCGCTGCATCTGCAGGAACACCTTGGCGTTGCGGATGGCGCTCCGGATCTTCAAACGGTTGCGCACAATGCCGGCATCCTGCATCAGCCGCTCCACGTCGTTCTCGTCCATCGCCGCGACCTTGACCGGATCGAAGCCGTGGAAGGCGCGGCGGTAGCCCTCGCGCTTGCGCAAGATGGTGATCCAGGACAGGCCGGCCTGGGCGCCCTCCAGGATCAGCATCTCGAACAGCTTGCTATCGTCGCGCTCCGGCCGTCCCCATTCCTGGTCGTGATAAGCGACGTAGAGCGGGTCGTCGCCGCACCAGGCGCAGCGGGCGGGCGCCGGCATCAGCGGTTATGCAGCAGGATGTCGCACTGCAGCCCCACTTTTTGCAGGCCGACGCGGCTTTGCAGATTGATCACCAGCGGATTGCGGATATTGGCTTTCATCGATGGCAGCGCCGGGTGTTGTTCGTCGGCCTGATTGCTCAGCATCAGTAGGATGGCGACATCCTGAGGCTGTTGCAGGCGCAGTTCCGCCACTTCCGCGTCATCCAGTTCGATTTCGTAGCGGATGTCCAGCGCTTCCGGCGTGGCGATGCTGAAGATGATGCCGGGATCGTCCAGCGACTGCAGCCAGAACACCTGCGGCTGAGCCTGGGTCGCGTTATGGAACAGCTTGAAGCGGGTGCAGCTCTCCAGCGCGGGAATGCCGTGCGGGAAAGTGATGATGGTGCTCTCGTCGATATCGACCTGGCCGAGCTGGCTAGACTGGAACAGCATGGCGTGCCTCCTGGCGTGACAATGCTCATATTATGCATGGCGGTAGCGCCAATTGCATAAAAGCCTGTGCAATGCCCATTGCGGGTCAGCTCTGCACGCAGAGCAAGGCCTCGGATTGTTTTTGATCGCTTGCCAACGCCGTTTTCTCCTCTGTTTTCGTCTTGTCTCGCTCCCGCGCGCAGGAGCGTGGACGCGCCCCAGGCTGCCGCGCCGCAGCATCGAATATCGCAAGCCGTGGTTGTGGCTGCGGGCATCAGCACCTAGTATCAATATTACTCGAATGTCGTATTTGGCTTGAGCCGCGGGCGGCCGTAACGGCCGCCGCGCGCATTGCGGGGAGGGTGATCCCATGGGCTTGCCGGCCAAGCGGTTTCTGGTGCTTGAAGATCAGCTGGTGTTGCGCAAGCTGATTTCCCGCCAGGCCAGTTTTTTCAGTCGTTACGAGGTGGCCATCGATGAGTTCAGCGACCCGGCCGAGGCGCTGCGCAGCATAGGAGAGAACCGCTATGACCTGATCGTCACCGATATCGGCATGCCGGGCATGAACGGCATAGACTTCATCAAACACGTGGCCTTGCTCGGCTATCGCTCCGCCTTGCTGATCATTTCCGGATATGACGGCAAAACGCTGAACACCATCAGCGAAATGGCCGGCAGCTTGGGCATAGGCAGCACCCGCTTTCTGTCCAAACCCTATTCGGCGGAAGCCTTTCTCGCCGCGCTCAACGGCATCTTCTCCGACCTTGAGCGCGCTTATCAGGTGCAGCAGCTGGAGGTGGAAAGCTTTTTCGCCGATATCTGCGCCGGCGAGTTCAAGCTGGAGCTGGAGCCGATATTGCGCTTGCCCGATTTGAGTCCGGTCGGTTTCGGCGTGGCGGCGCTGATCCGGCCGCAGGGACGGGTGGAGTGGGGCGCGGGCTTGTTCAATGTGCTGGCGCAGCGCAAGGGCGTGTCCGCGCTGGTGCTGGAAGAACTGGTGGCGCGCATGGCCAGACTGTGGTCCGGCTTGCGCCAGCAGGGCTTGGGCGAGGACTGCGGTTTCAATGCGCGCATCGACACCTCCTGTCTGGAAAGCGAGCATGTGTTCGACCACTGCCACGCCTTGCTGCAGCAGTTCGGCGCGCCGTCGCGGCTATTGGGCTTCGAGCTGGCCGACGGGCTGGGGCCGCAGTCGCCGGCGCTGGCGTTCGAGAATGTCGCCAAGATCAAATACCTGGGCTTCCGCTTGATCGCCGATGCCTTCGGCTCCGGTTCGCTGACCCAGAGCAATATGCTCAAGCTGCCCTTCGATCACGTCAACATTCCGCGGCAAACCCTGCAATGGATACGCGGCATGCTGGGCGCGGATCCGCAGGCATTGCGCTTTTTGCGCATTTACGGTTTGGCGCCGGGGGCGATCACCGCCAGCGGCATCGACGAGGAGGACAGCGTGGCGCTGGCTAAGGATCTGGGCTGTCCATGCGTGCGCGGCGCTTATGTGGCGCTGCCGCTGCGCGAGAACGAACTGAGCGATTATCTGCGGCAGAGCCGTCAGGCGGCGACGGCGGAGGGGAGCGCGGAATGAGTGCTGCGGTGGATTTTTCCCGAATGCGGATCTTGATCGTGGACGACCAGACCCTGGTGCGTTCGCTGATCAGCCAGGCCTTGCAGGCGATGGGCCTGCGCTCCGAATCCATTTTCCAGGCGGCGGACGGCACCGCGTCGATGCGCTTGCTCGACATCCGCATGGTGGACCTAGTGCTGTGCGATGTGCAGATGACACCGATGAACGGCATGGATTTGTTGAAAGAGCTGCGCTGCGGTCACACCATGAACCCATCCAATCTGCCTTTCGTGTTCCTGTCCGGCCACGCCGACCGCAGCAATGTGGTACTGGCCAGCCAACTGCACGCCGACGGTTTCGTGGTCAAGCCGCCGAAGCCGGCCGACGTGGAGAAGGCCATCGTGGCGGCGATGCAGCGCAAGCGGCCGGAAATCGACCCGTTCAGCTATTATGGCGTCGCCACCGGCAGCGAGTATGACCGCAAGGTCTTTGGCCGGCTGTTCGATGCGCCGGCGCTGCCCGAAGCGCCGCCTGGCACTGCGGTCAGCCTGCTGGCGGTCAAGGCGGGGTCGGTACTGGCCCAGGACCTGTGCAGCAAGCATGGCCATCTGCTACTGCCGCGCGGCGCGGCGATTTCCGCCAACCAGATCGCGGTGCTACGCGATTTCAGCGATCGTTACGGCGTGATGCGGCTCTTTGTCGAGGAAAGCCCCGAGACTGAAGCCGCGCCGTCGAACGAACATTGAGCCCCGCTTCGATGAAGCTGTCCAGGCCGCGCCAGGAACACACCAAGTCCATCCGTCGCGCGGTGATCCTGATCGTGCTGTTGCTGGGCGCGCTGCAGGCGGGCGCCATTCTGCGCCTGCTGAATGAGTCTTGGGACTCCTACCGCCAGGCCCGGCATGTGGCGGAGCTGAACCGCGACATCTCGGCGCTGTATCTGGCGCTCAACGCGGAAAATCTGGAGAGCAGTCAGCTGCGGCTGCTGTTGACCGCGAAAGTGCCGCCCACGCAGCAGCAGCAGGATGATTTGCGGCGTCTGGCCCGCGATACCGATGCCAAGTTCGTGGTGGCGCTGGCTTCCATGCCGGTTATCGCCGGTGTGGACGTCAGCAGTCAGAAGCGGCTGTCCAGTCTCGCCCATGATTTCAAAGTGCTGCGGGCCGAGTCCCTGGCCGTGTTGCGGCAGCGGGATTTTCAGAACGAGTCGATGAGCAATCTGCTGTACTTGGTCACATCGCGCTTGCGCAATGAAGCCGGAGGCATTCTGGCCGCGGACATGGCGCAGCTGGCCAGCCAGGCCGATCCCACCCTCAACAGCCTGATGATGATCAAGCAGAACCTGTGGTTGCTGGGCGGCCAACTGCGCGGCAACGCGGTGGCGCTGCTCATCCGTGAGCAGCTGGGGCACCGGATGAACCGCGACATCGAGGACGATCTGGCGTTCCGGCTCAGCTCCGCGATGGTGATGGTGGAGCAGATGCGGCCCATCATCCTGGCGGCGCACGACGATGAGCTGAAAGCGGCGTTCAATAATCTGGTGACACTGACCTTGAAGCTGCAATTGGTGGTCAAGCTGCAGCATGAGCAGATAGACGGCGTGCAGTCATTCAATCAGGCCACCGATTTCCATGCCAGCCTGGCGGAGTTGAGCACGGTCTTGCAAAACGCGTTCGGCATGGTGGAGCGGATGACGGCCGAGCGCATCGACGAAGGGCGCAGCGTCTTTCTGTTCCGCATGGTGCGCGATGGCCTGTTCGGCGCGCTGGCCTTGGGCCTGGTGCTGGTGCTGCTGCACTATATGGTGAGCCGCGTGCTGCGGCCGTTGTCCGCGTTGAAGCATATGCTGGACGCTTCCGGCGACGCGGTGCTGATCGTCAATCGCAATGGCCGCATCGAGATCGCCAACCCCGGGGCCGGCAAGATGTTCGGCTATCCGCAGGAAGTGCTGCACGGCATGTCGGCTTACAGCCTGCTGGAGGTGCCGGGCGGCGTCAGCCACTTGACGCAGGCCTTGGACGATCAGACCACGGTGGAGCTGACCGGGGAAGGGTTGCCGGCCAGTGGCGAGCGTTTCTATGTGCTCATTTCCCTCAGCCGGTTCAGCGACAGTCGCGACCACAGCTGGCGCATGCTGACGGTGCGCAATGAACAGCAGCGGCGTCAGGCGGAGACCTCGCTGGAGCGCAGTGTGGAGTTGCTGTCGGCGATCTCCGTGGTCGAAGGCATGCTGCTGGCGCGGGAGCCGCGCGACAAGGTGTTCGAAGCGCTGCACCGCGTGTTCTGCCAGCATGCCGGCGCCGAGCAATGCCTGCTGCTGGCCTGGTCGCCCTTGGATGGCGATGGTCAATCGCTGCAGCTGCAGGCTGGAGATTGGCCGCAGGAGCTGCCATCCTTGAGCGAGGTGGCGCAGGCGCCGGCTCCGCTCAGCTGGCTGTTCCAGCTGCTGAGCGAACGCTCGGCCTGGATCTCCCTGCCGGTGATGCTGGGCGGCGATGTCGCCGCCGCGGTGTGCCTGCTGCAACCGGATGTGTATCGGCTGGGCGTGGGCATGCAGCCGCTGCTCAGCGCCTACGCCAACATCCTGGGTTTTTATGATGAAGAGGCGCGGCGCAAGGTGTCGGAGGCGCAGCTGCGCGCGGTGCTGCAAGAGGAGGAGGCGGTGTTCGCCTCCTCGCCGGTGGGCTTGCTGCGCCTGAATGAACAGTTACAGGTGTCGCGCGCCAACCAAACCGCGGAACTGATCTTCGATGTCGGCGATTACGGCCTGGCCGGCATGCATTTGATGGAATTGATGGCGTCGGAACAAGGCTGGATCGAGCTGACCGAGCATCTGCAGCAGATGCGGCAGGGTACCCGCATCCACTGCGAACTGGAGTGCCTGGCCGGCGCGGGTCAGCCGATCTGGGTGCTGTTCGAGGGCCAGATGGTGGCCACCGAGGTGGTGGAAGGGGTGATGATACTGGCCTGTCTCGACATCACCGAGCGCAAGATGGCCGAGTTCGAATTGCGGCTGGCGCGCGACCAGGCCAATGCCGCCAACCGCGCCAAGAGCGCCTTCCTCGCCACCATGAGCCACGAGATCCGCACCCCGATGAATGGCGTGTTGGGCATGCTGGAATTGCTGAACATGACCCGGTTGGATGGCGAGCAGAGCGATGCGGTGGCGACGATACACGATTCCGCGCAAACCTTGCTGCGGCTGATAGACGACATCCTGGATTTTTCCAAGATCGAGGCCGACAAGCTGGAAATCGTCACCGCGCCGACCGCCTCACGCCCCTTCCTGGAAAGCATACGCAGCCTGTACCAGGAAAACGCCTACAAGAAAGGCCTGGATTTCCAGCTGGATGTGGACGAGCAACTGGCGCCGACGCTGGTGATGGACCCCTTGCGGGTGCGGCAGATCCTGCAGAACTTCATCAGCAACGCGATCAAGTTCACCGTGCATGGTGGCGTGGCGATACGGGTCAAGGTGCTCAGCTCGATGGCCAATTACCAATCGCTGAGCTTCGAAGTGGAAGACAGCGGCATCGGCATGTCCGAGGACAGCCTGTCGCGGTTGTTCCAGCCGTTCACCCAGGCGGATTCCGACACCACCCGGCGCTTTGGCGGCACCGGTCTGGGCCTCGCGATCTGCCGACGGCTGGCCGGCCTGATGGGCGGCCATGTGGAACTGGAAAGCCAGCTGGGCAAGGGCAGCTGCGCGCGGCTATTGCTGGAAGTGGAATGGCTGGACCAGGTGGTGGCGCCGGTCAGCCTGCCGCAGGTCCATGTGCCGGCGGAAATGCCGCGCGAGGAAGAGCCCGAGGCGATGAGTCTGTCCTCCTCGATGCGTGTGCTACCGATTCTGTTCGCCGAGGACAATCCCACCAATCGCAAGCTGACGCTGAAGCAGCTGGAAAAACTGGGTTATCCGGCGGAATGGGCCGAGGATGGCGACCGCGCGTTCGCAAAATGGCTGTCCGGCCGCTATTCGATGATCCTGACCGACTGCCACATGCCGGGCATCGACGGTTATCAGCTGGCGCGGCTGGTGCGCGCGCATGAGCGCGAGCATCCGGAACTGGGGCGCATTCCCATCGTCGCCTGCACCGCCAATGCCGCCAAAGAGGAACAGGACAAGACCCGAGAAGCCGGCATGGACGATTTCCTGACCAAGCCCTTGTCGATTTCGGCCTTGTCCGACGCCTTGCAGAAATGGGCGGTCAAGGACCCGCGCGCCACCGGCTCGGTGCCGCCGGAGCCGAGCGCGGCGCAGGACGGGCCGGTGGATCGCTCGGTGCTGCAGGTATACAGCAATGGCGATCTGCAAGTGGAGCTGGAGATTCTGCGCGATTTCCAGCAGGGCAATACCGAAGACGTCGCCGAATTGCGCCAGGCCATCGCCGCCGGCTCGAGCGACCGCATCAGCTTTGCCGCCCACCGGGTCAAGGGCGCCAGCCGCATGGTGGGCATCAATGCGCTGGGCATGGCTGCCGAAGCGCTGGAACAGGCCGGCAAGGCGCAATTGCTGGACCAGGTGGCCGCGTTGCTGCCGGCCTTCGACGCCGCGCTGGACGAGTTCGACGCCTGGATGGTCAGGCAGGATGAAACCCACTCCGTTTAAGAACCTGTTCACGATCTGCCGCGCGTCGGCGATACCGCGTTGAAACCGAGCTCAGTGCTTATGTGCCACGAGTACATTCTGCTTTTTCGCTCGCTTTCGCCTTGTCTCGCCTAAGAACCTGTTTACGATCTGCTGCGCGTCGGCGATACGGCGTTGAAAACAGCTTCGAAATGCTCATGTACCACACGTACATTCCGCTTTCTCAGCTGTTTTCGCCTTGTCTCGCTCTAGCTCGCGAGATCGTAAACAGGTTCTAAGCTCGCGAGATCGTAAACACGTTCCGAGGGATGGTTGAAACAGGGAATTGATCAGGCTCCGTTGGCTGGTTTGGCCCTAGGGCCAGGGGCGCTGCCGGGGGGCGCCGACATCGGCTAGAATGCCTGTCCATGAGCCTTTACCCGCAACTGGAAGCGGCGCTGTTGTGCCGCGACATCGAACGCAAGATGGAACTGGCCGTCGACGCGCTGCAGGGCTGGCGCGGCGGCGCCCTGACGCGCGCGGACGCGCCGCCGCCCTATGCCTTGCCCGAGGCCGGGCGTCCGCCGCGGCCGGAGCTGGTGCACCCGGCCAAGGTGCCCAAGCGCAGCCTGTCCACGCGCCAGGGCCACGCGGCGCTGATCCACGCCATCGCCCACATCGAATTCAACGCGGTCAATCTGGCATTGGACGCCGCCTGGCGTTTCCGCGAGATGCCGGACGCTTTTGTCAGCGATTGGCTGCAGGTGGCGGCGGAGGAGGCGCGCCATTTCGCCATGCTGCGGCGGAGGCTGCGGGCGTTGGACTGCGACTACGGGGACTTCCCCGCCCACAACGGCCTGTGGGCGATGAGCTGCAAGACCGATTACGACCCGCTGGCGCGCATGGCGCTGGTGCCGCGGGTGCTGGAAGCGCGCGGCCTGGACGTGACGCCGGGCATACAGCGGCGGCTGGCCGGCATCGGCGATCATGACACGGTGGCGGTGCTGGACATCATCCTGCGCGAGGAAGTGGGCCATGTGCGCATTGGCAACGCCTGGTTTGCCCGGCTGTGCCGCCAGCGCGGCCTGGAGCCGGAAACCTGTTTCCAGGAACTGCTGCGGCGTCACGATGTCCAGCTTTACCGCGGCGCGTATAATCTGGCCGCCCGTGAACGGGCGGGTTTTTCCACGCAGGAACTGGAAATACTGCGCGCCTTGAGCGAAGACGACACCGCCGCCGCCGGCTAGCATGCCAGCGGCCTTATCCGGAATCAGCAAACATGCTATTGAATTTGTTTAAAAAGATGCAAAAGCAGCGCCGCTTCGCCATGACGGTGCTGTTGCTCAGCACCCTGGTTTTCGCGCTCAGCTCGGCGCTGTGGCGCGGCCTGGACAGCGGCCCGGGGCCGCTGCTGGCCATTCTGTGTCCGCTGCTCATGCTGCTGGCGCTGATCGGCCAGTTCAGCGCGCTGCTGGCTTTGGCGAAAAGACCTTAAACCAGAAAAGGATTTTAAAACAGCGGCTTAATGTCGCGTTTGCGACTGCGCGCGCACTTGACTGGCATCGGCAGGCCGCGCATAATCGCCCCCGTATCAACGAGGGTCAGGGCTCCACATCGGGTGGAGCCTTTGCTTTTTGGAATTTTCGGAGAAACCGAGTCATGGACCATCAGGCATTCCTGCGCCAATTGGAAACCAATGCGCTGCCTGCATCCGACTTCAACCACCGCGCGCACCTGTACGCCGCCTGGGCCTACCGCCGCCAATACCCGGCGCCGGAAGCCGCAGCCCGCTGCGCGCGCGCGTTGTCGCGCTTTGCCATGGTGAATGGCGCGGCGATGAAGTATCACCACACCCTGACCATGGCGATCCTGGTGATCCTGTACAGCCGGATGGCCAGCCAGCCCCGGTTGCTCGAGGACTGGGAGGCGTTCGCCAGCCACTGTCCGGACGTGCTGGCCGACGCCCGCGCGGTGATCCTGCAACATTATTCTTCAGAGCGCCTGGACGACGAGTCGGCGCGCAAAGGCTTTGTCGAGCCGGACCGCGAGCCGTTGCCGATGTCCTGTCTGCTGCACTGAGCCCACGCTCAACGAACCCCACCAGAATAAACAATGAAAGCACCGGAACTTCTGCTGCCGGCCGGCACGCTGGACAAGATGCGCGCCGCCTATGACTTTGGCGCCGACGCCGTCTACGCCGGCCAGCCGCGCTACAGCCTGCGCGCCCGCAACAACGACTTCAAGCTGGAAGAGCTGAAGCAGGGCATAGACGAAGCCCACGCGCGCGGCAAATTGTTCTTCGTCGCCAGCAACATCCTGCCGCACAACAGCAAGATCAAGACCTATATGGCCGATATGGAGCCGGTGGTCGCGATGAAGCCGGACGCGCTGATCATGGCCGATCCCGGCCTGATCATGATGGTGCGCGAAAAGTGGCCGGAAGTACCCATCCATCTGTCGGTGCAGGCCAATACCGTCAATTACATGGGCGTCAAGTTCTGGCAGAAGCTGGGCGTGTCGCGCATCATCCTGTCGCGCGAACTGAGCCTGGACGAGATCGCCGAAATCCGCCAGCAATGCCCGGACATCGAACTGGAAGTGTTCGTGCACGGCGCGTTGTGCATCGCCTATTCCGGCCGTTGCCTGCTATCCGGCTATTTCAATCATCGCGACCCGAATCAGGGCACCTGTACCAACGCCTGCCGCTGGGATTACAAGGTGCACGACACCCAGGGCGACGACGCCGGCGATGTGCAGACCATCAAGTTCGACTTCAACAAGGCGCTGGAAGAGGCGAATCAGAGCTTCGCCTCCTGCGGCGGCGCCGAACGCCACCCGTTGGCGGACAAGACCTATCTGATCGAAGAGGGCAGCCGCCCCGGCGAGCTGATGCCCATCATCGAAGACGAGCACGGCACCTACATCATGAACTCCAAGGACCTGCGCGCGGTGGAGCAGGTGGAGAAACTGGCCAAGATCGGCGTGGACTCGCTGAAGATCGAAGGCCGCACCAAGAGCCTGTACTACGTGGCGCGCGCCGCCCAGGTCTACCGCAAGGCGATCGACGACGCCGTCGCCGGCCGCCCGTTCGACCTCGGCCTGCTGGCCGAGCTGGACGGTCTCGCCAACCGCGGTTACACCCCGGGCTTCCTGGAGCGCCACCAGACCCAGGAATACCAGAACTACATCACCGGCCATTCCAAGGCCAAGCAGAGCCAGTACGTGGGCGATGTGATCGAGGTCGATGCCGACGGCTGGGCGCTGATCGAGGTGAAGAACCGCTTCGCGGTGGGCGATCGCATCGAAATCATCCACCCCAGCGGCAACCAGATCATCGAACTGGCGCAGATGACGCGCAATGGCGAGCCGGTGGCGGTGGCCGCCGGCAACGGCATCCAGGTGCGCATTCCCGACATGGCGGGCAAGGAGAAGGCGCTGCTGGCGCGGCTGTTCTGACCCAGAGTTGGATCGTGCGAAAACAGGCGGCCGCGGCCGCCTGTTTTTTTTCGTCCTGGCGACGCCCACGGTCAACCTTGCGTCGCGGCCATGCGTTTTGGGTGCTGTGATCGGCGTGGGTTACAGTTCGGATTGTTGATAATAGTGAACATTTGGAATCGGACTGTGGCGCATGTGTTTATTTTTCTGCACTGCAAGATCAATAAAAGTTGCGTGCATAAAAAAATATGGTTAAAAAGTAGTGACGTATCAGAGAGAGATGTAAATTTTATTAAACATCCACTGAGCGTGGAGACAAGAGGAGATGATGTGAGCGGAAATGGTCGTTTGGCGGCCAGTTCTCGCGCATCGGCATGGGAGCGCAAGCTTTGCGTGCAGGTTTCCCTGGCCGTTCATTGACACCCGCCAACTAGAACGCGGGGCGGAACGGCCCGAATCATGACCCTTAGCACCTCGAAAGTTGCAAACCGTAACGCGCGGATAGCTGGCATGGCGCGCTGCGGGGTGTAAGTTGGCATCAGCAGCGCGCTGGGGGGCGCCGGAAACCGGCTCGCCCATCGCAAGCTGGCGCCGCATTCGACCCAGGTCCGCCCAGGCGGCCGGGGACAATGGAGCAGCGCCATGGCCCGGCAACGGGCGGGGAGCGTGGCGCTGAGGTTGCCGTTATCGGGTCGCCCGATGCTCGCAGGCCACAGGCCCGGCGTCGGACAGCGCGGCCCGTTCCATTAGGAAGCCTGTCATGCAGAATAAGCTGGTTCGCAAAGCGCTGTGTTCATTGCTGATGTTGCTGCCGGTCGCGGCGGCGCACGCCGAAGACAAGGCGCTGAATGTCTACAACTGGTCGGACTATATCGCCAAGTCCACCATCCCCGGGTTTGAAAAACAGAGCGGCATCAAGGTCAAGTACGACGTCTACGACAGCGACGACACCTTGCAGGCCAAGATGCTGACCGGCCGCGCCGGCTACGACATCGTGGTGCCCACTTCCAACTTCATGGCCAAGCAGATCGAGGCCGGCATCTACCAGAAGCTGGACAAGTCCAAGCTGCCCAATCTGGCCAATCTGGACAAGGCGCTGATGGCCAAGATCGTCGACGCCGACCCGGCCAACGCCCACGGCGTGCCCTGGGCCTACGGCACCGACGGCCTCGGCTACAATCTGAGCAAGGTCAAGGCGGCGCTGGGCAAGGACGCGCCGCTGGACAGCTGGGACATCCTGTTCGATCCCAAATACGTATCCAAGCTCAAGGGCTGTGGCGTATCGGTGCTGGACCAGGCCAACGACGTGTTCGCCGTCACCCTGCACCACTTGGGCAAGGACCCCAACAGCAAGAACCCCGCCGACTACCAGGCCGCTTTCGAAGCGCTGAAGAAAATCCGGCCCTACATCACCCAGTTCAACTCCTCCGGCTATATCAACGACCTGGCCAACGGCGACATCTGTCTGGCGCTGGGCTTCTCCGGCGACGTCAACATCGCCAAGCACCGCGCTCAGGAGTCCAAGCGGCCGTACCAGTTGGCCTATGTGATACCCAAGAGCGGCGCGCCGCTCTGGTTCGATGTGATGGTGATCCCCAAGGACGCGCCGCATCCCGAGGCCGCGCTTAAATGGATCAACTACATCCAGTCGCCGGAAGTCAACGCCGCGATCACGAACGAAGTGTTTTATCCAACCGCCAACGCCGCCGCGCGCAAATACGTGAAGCCGGAAATCGCCAACGACCCGGGGGTGTACCCGCCGGAGTCCGTCGTGAAAACGCTGTTCCTGCTCAAGCCCTTGCCGTCCGACATCATGCGCCTGCAGAACCGTCTGTGGACGCAGCTGAAGACGGGGCGCTGAGGCAGGCGTCCAATACCGCCGCCGCGCCCGCCTGAGCCGGGACGGCGGCTGCCGATAGTCAATCCGAGCGCGAGCACGCCATGCCGGCCAGGCCGGCGGGGACGCGAGCGCCCGGCGTCCGGCATGACCGGGAGGAGTGAGACAGGCGATGTCCGGCCGCCGCGGCCGTGGGTATCCGGGAGAAGCGTTCAAGAGGAGGCCGTTCGATCGACAGCCCGCATCAGACGGGCGCGGAGGATGGCGCAAAAGCAATGCAAGCGAGCCGGATCAAACCGGCCATGTGGTGCTGACATGAAAAGTCTCAAGCTAAGCCGTTGGCTGCCGTCGGGTAGAACCACCGTCATCGGCATGCCGTTCCTGTTTCTGCTGGTGTTCTTCCTGCTGCCCTTCCTGCTGGTGGTGGGCATCAGCTTCTCGCAGCAACAACTGGGCATTCCGCCTTACACCCCGCTCACCAAGCTGGAAAACGACGTATTCACCATCGCGCTGAACATCGGCCATTACAAGTTCATGCTGGGCGACGACTTGTACTTCGCCACCTATATCAGCTCGGTGAAGATGGCCTTCGTCTCCACCGTGCTGTGTCTGCTGATCGGCTACCCGATGGCCTATTACATCGCCCGGGCCTCGGACAGCGCGCGCAACACCCTGATGATGATGGTGATGCTGCCGTTCTGGACTTCCTATCTGATCCGCGTCTACGCCTGGATCGGCATCCTGAAGAACGATGGCTTCCTCAATCAGTTCCTGCTGTGGCTGGGCGTGATCGACACGCCGCTGCGGCTCTATCACACCAATTGGGCGGTCTATATCGGCATGGTGTTTTCCTACCTGCCGTTCATGATCATGCCGCTGTACGCCCATCTGGTGAAAATGGACCTGAGGCTGCTGGAAGCGGCCTACGATCTGGGCGCCAAGCCGTGGAAGGCCTTTGTCCAAGTGACCTTGCCGCTGTCCAAGAACGGCATCATCGCCGGCAGCCTGCTGGTGTTCATCCCGGCGGTGGGCGAGTACGTGATTCCGGAACTGCTGGGCGGCTCCGACACGCTGATGATAGGCCGCGTGATGTGGGACGAGTTCTTCAACAATATGGACTGGCCGATGGCGGCCGCGGTGACCTGCGCGATGGTGCTGTTGCTGCTGGTGCCGATGGCGCTGTTCCAGCATTACCAGGTCAAGAATATGGAGGCCGCGAGATGATCAAGCCCAACAAGACGCTGTCCTTCCTGGTGCTGGGCCTGGGGTACGGTTTTCTCTACCTGCCCATCGCGCTGCTGGTGCTGTACTCCTTCAACGAGTCCAAGCTGGTGACGGTATGGTCCGGCTTCTCCACCAAGTGGTATGCCGCGCTATTGCAGGACGACGAACTGATCAACGCCGCCTGGCTCAGCGTCAAGATCGCGCTGATGACCGCCACCGCCTCGGTGGTGATAGGTACCTGGGCCGGCTTCGTGCTGGCCCGCTTCGGGCGCTTCCGCATGTTCACCCTGTTCGCCGGCATGATCAACGCGCCGCTGGTGATTCCCGAGGTGATTCAGGGCATTTCGCTGCTGCTGCTATTCGTCGCGATGGAGCAGGCCTTCGGCTGGCCGGAGGGGCGCGGGGTGTTCACCATCTGGATCGGTCACGTGATGCTGTGCGTGTCCTATGTCGCCATCGTGGTGCAATCGCGGGTGCGCGAATTGAACCTGTCGCTGGAAGAGGCGGCGATGGATCTGGGCGCGCGGCCCTTGAAGGTGTTCTTCGTGATCACGCTGCCGCTGATCTCGCAGGCGCTGGTGTCGGGCTGGCTGCTGTCGTTCACGCTGTCGCTGGACGATCTGGTGCTGACCGCCTTCCTGTCCGGCCCCGGTTCCACCACCTTGCCCATGGTGATCTTCTCGCGGGTGCGCCTGGGCCTGAACCCGGAAATGAACGCGCTGGCAACGCTGTTCATCGTGCTGGTGTCGGCCGGCGTGGTGGCGGCCAACATCTATATGCGCATGGCGGAGCGCAAGCGCGAGCGCGAGATGAAACTGGCTTTCGCCCAGGCTTGAGCCTGGCGGCATAACAATATAAACACGCATGCCGGCGCGGCTAGGCCGCGCCGGAGCGTCCGTGGATGAGCGCAGGCTGTTCTCGAATGTTGTATCCAAAGACATGCAACAAGGGAGTGGGAAATGAAGAGAATACTGATCAGCGCGCTGATAGCAGGACTGCCGGGCATGGCGCTGGCCGATGCCAAGGCGGATGAAATCGCCAAGCTCAAGGCGCAATTGCAGGCCTTGCAGACCCAGATGCAGGCCTTGCAGCAAGCGGTGGCCGCCGCCACCGAAGCCAAGGCGCCGGCCGACGACGCCAACGCCGAACTGAAGGAGAGGGTGGCCGGCATGGAGCTGAAGGTGGACAAGCTCAACAACGCCGCCACCGATGGCCCGCTGGCCGGGCTCAGCGTCACCGGCTACCTGGACCCGACTTATATCTATAACCGCGCCAACAACAGCTCGGGCTTCCAGTTCCTGAATCACCAGAATACCTACGCCTACAGCAACAGCACCTTCGGCGACGTTTATCTGGATATCAAGAAGACCTTCGGCGTCGGCCCCACCGCGCCCAGCGTCGAAATCAGCATCATGCCCAATCGCGGCTCCGGCAATACCCTGCTGGATGGCGGCAGCGGCAACAACATCATCAACACCGCCCAGTTCACCTACCCGCTGTCGGACACCTGGTCGCTGACCGCGGGCCTGGTCAATAGCTTCGGCGGCTATGAGATGCAGCAATCCAACCAGATGAACACGCTGACCCATGGGTTGCTGTACGACTTCAGCGTGCCGGGTTCCTACGTCGGCGCCGGCTTCAACTGGGCGCATGGCGACTGGGCGTGGAAATTCCTGCTGGGCAACGAGCAATACCGCACCCATGCCAACCTGGCGACCACCGGCAGCAATAGCGATAACGGCAACCCCATCGTCAAGAGCAATAACACGCCTACGCTCACTGGCCGGGTCGATTACACCTGGAGCAGCGCGCTGGATCTGGGCTGGTCCTTCAATGCAGGCCGCCAGACGCTGCTGACCAGCGCCGCCCAGCCCGCCGGCAACCCGGTGCCGGTGAGCAATGGCTGCCTGGCCGGCAACAGCGGTTTTGGCTACCAATGCGCCAGCAACGATCCGTACAGCAACTACTTCTATACCGAAGTCGACGCCAGCTACGCCTTGAACGATATCCAGTACAACGCCGAGTTTGATTACGGGCGGCAGCAAAACGCCGCCTGGAACGGCGGCGCGGCGCAATGGTATGGGGTGTCCTTGCTAGGGCATCGCAAATGGATGACCGATATCCTGGGCAAGATGGGCGCCACCTTGCGTTACGATTACCTGAACAACAGCAAGAACGGCGGCGGCGGCGCCGGCGTGGCGCTCAACGCCAACGGCTACGACGGTGTCAACGGCTTTGGCGTGTCGCAGGCCTGCGTGGCCAGCGGCGCCTCCGACTGCAAGGGCGCCAACCGCCAGGCGCTGACCGCGGATTTGCTGTTCTACCCGACGGATCAGCTGACGCTGAAGTTCGAATACCGTCATGACTGGGCCAGTCAGGACGTGTTTCTGCGCAACGACGGACGCTTCCGTCGCAGCAACGATATGTTGGGCGCGCAGGCGGTGTACAGTTTCTGAGCGCGAGAGCAAGACGGGCGGCCCGGCACGGGCCGCCTTTTGTTTTATCCGGGCATGGGCGACAATGCCCATCCCTTTCTCGCTACTTCCATGTCATGTCGCGATTGAAACCCTGGCTGCAACACCGCTGGCCGCTGCCGGTGTATCGCCCCGATCCGCAGCAGCCCCATCACGGAGCCGATGGCTACCGCAATCTGTTTCCCTTCCAGCAGCCGCGGCTGCTGGACGTGCTGCGCTGGGAATGGCAGCGCCGCCGCATGCCGGTGGTGCGCCACCGGCTGGAGCGCATTCCGCGCCAAGCGTCGGAGCTGGCCGCGCTGAATGCCAACCGGGATCGTCCATCGCTGACCTGGGTGGCTCACGCCACCAGCTTCATCCAGCTGTGCGGCAAGAACATCCTGATCGACCCGGTCTGGTCGCGGCGCGCTTCGCCGTTCCAATGGGCGGGGCCGGAACGGCAGCTGCCGCCGCCGATGACGCTGGAGGCGCTGCCGGCGCTGGACCTGGTGTTGATCACCCATAATCACTACGACCATCTCGACTTCAACACTGTGCGCCGGCTGGCGCGCCAGCCCGCCGGCTGCCCGCAATTCGTCGCGCCGCTGGGCGTGGGGGTGATTCTGCGGCAGGCCGGCGTGCCGGCTTCGTACATCCACGAACTGGACTGGTGGCAGCGTTACCGCTTGGATGGCGTGGAAGCGGAGCTGACGCCGGCCCATCACTGGAGCAAGCGCTGGATGATCGGCGATGAGAACCGCGCGCTGTGGGGCGGCTTCGCCGTGCGCGGCGACGGGCTGCAGTTCTGGTATCCCGGCGATACCGGCTATCAGGACCAATTGTTCCGACTGATAGGCGAGCGCCTGGGCACGGTGGATCTTGCGCTGCTGCCGATAGGCGCTTACGAGCCGCGCTGGTTCCTGCATCCGCAGCATGTGAACCCGGAGGAGGCGGTGCGCATTCTGCTGGACACCGGCGCGCGCGCCGCCTGGGCGGTGCATTGGGGCAGCTTCATTCTCACCGACGAGCCACTGGACCAGCCGCAGGACGACCTTGCCGCCGCCTTAGCGCAATGGAATATCTCTCCCGAGGTGTTTCGACTGCCGGCCATGGGTGAAACCCGCTGGTTTTGAGCTGGATGCCGGCAGAAAATCCCAAGGGCGACCGCTTGGCGAGCACTTTGCCGATATGGCTTGGCCGCAAGCATTGCCCCTGATGGCAAGCGGGAATACAATCAACAAGTAGTTTTTTTCAGAAGCGAAGACTAATTTTCGTTTTCGCGGCAATTCTTGGGGCTCTAATGACTATTCTTCAACTGATCAATCAACGGGTGCAGGCCGCCCTGGCGGCAGCCGGCGCGCCGGACGCGCCTGCCGTGGTGCAGCCGGCGTCCAAGCCGGAATTCGGCGACTACCAAGCCAATGGTGTGATGGGCGCTGCCAAGCAGCTCAAGACCAATCCGCGCGAACTGGCCCAAAAAGTGGTCGCCGCGCTGGATCTTGCCGGCATCGCCGACAAGGTGGAAATCGCCGGTCCGGGTTTCATCAATATTCATCTAGCCCCTGAATATCTTGCCCGACGAAGCGAAGCCGCCCTGAAAGACGACAAGCTAGGCATCAACCGCGTTGCGCCGCAGCGCGTGATGGTGGAGTACTCCTCGCCCAACCTGGCCAAGGAAATGCACGTAGGCCATCTGCGTTCCAGCATCATCGGCGACGCGCTGGCCCGAGTGATGGAATTCGTCGGTCACGACGTGGTGCGCGCCAACCACGTGGGCGACTGGGGCACCCAGTTCGGCATGCTGACCGCCTATCTGGTGGAAACCAGCCATGCCGGCGACGCCGAACTGCAGCTGTCCGATCTGGAAACCTTCTACCGCAACGCCAAAGTGCGTTTCGACGAGAGTGAGGACTTCGCCAACCGCGCCCGCGACTACGTGGTCAAGCTGCAGGGCGGCGACCAGGACGTGCTGAAACTGTGGGAGCAGTTCGTCGACGTGTCGCTGAAGCATTGCGAGGCGGTGTATCAGAAACTCAACGTCGGTCTCAAGCGCGAGCATGTGCGCGGCGAATCCTCCTATAACGACGACCTGCCGGTCATCGTCGAAGAATTGCGCGCGGCTAGCCTGCTGACCGAGGACGACGGCGCTCAGGTTGTGTTCCTGGAAGAATTCCGCACCCAGGAAGACAAGCCCATGGGCGTGATCATCCAGAAGAAGGACGGCGGTTATCTGTACACCACCACCGACCTGGGCGCGGTGCGTTATCGCCACAAAACCCTCAATCTGGACCGCGTGATTTACGTGGTTGACGCGCGCCAGAGCCAGCACTTTGCCCAGATGTTCTCCATCTGCCGCAAGGCCGGCTTCGCGCCGGACAGCATGAAGCTGGAGCATGTCGGTTTCGGCGTGATGATGGGCGACGACGGCAAGCCGTTCAAGACCCGCTCCGGCGGCACCGTCAAGCTGATCGAGCTGCTGCAGGAAGCCGAAGAGCGCGCGTTCGCGCTGGTGACGGAGAAGAACCCGGACCTGCCGGAGGCCGAGCGCCGCGATATCGCCGCCGCCGTGGGCATCGGCGCGGTCAAGTATGCCGACCTGTCGAAGAACCGCATGAGCGACTACATCTTCAACTGGGACACCATGCTGGCCTTCGAGGGCAATACCGCGCCTTATCTGCAATATGCCTATACCCGGGTGCAGAGCGTGTTCCGCAAGGCCGACGGCTACGACGCCAATGCCGCCATCGTTATCACCGAGCCGGCCGAGAAGCACCTAGCCGCCGCGCTGGCGCAGTTCGAGGACACCTTGCAAGCGGTGGTGGATGGCTGCTACCCGCATTATCTGTCTCAGTACCTGTACAACATCGCTACGCTGTTCTCGCGCTTCTACGAGGCTTGCCCCATCCTCAAGAGCGAGGGCGAAGTCCGCGCCAGCCGTCTGCAATTGTCGGCGTTGACTGCCAAGACGCTGAAGACTGGTTTGGATCTGCTCGGCATCAAGGTGCTGGACTCGATGTAAACCCGCCAGCCCTGGCTTGAAAATGCCGCCCGCGCTTTGCGCCGGCGGCATTTTTCATGGCCGAAGCGGACTTTCCCGGCGACAAGGCGGCTTGGCTCGGTGTTTTGCAATATGCAATTTTCATTAAATTGTGCCATGGTGAAAGAGATGCATGACCGAATGGCGGGCTCGGTAGCCATTGTTTTTGTTTTTTTGAGTTCCAGGTTTGGCATCTGTTGTCAATTGAGCGCTGTCGCGCGAAATTGATTCTGGCAAGAACAGTTTCAGGCATCGTGTCGCGCAAGTGCCGTTCAATGAAATCGGTCTTGTCTTGGCGTTTGTGGCGTAGAAATTGCTGTTGTCCGCTTTCTAAAAGCAAGTGCCGGGACTCCAGCCAAAAAGGTGAAAAATGCTAAATTTCATTTCGAGGTTTTTAAGCAGAGCCCAGTCTGGAAATATTGTAAAAGCGTTGAACTCGGCTCAAGCGGTGATTCAGTTCGATGTGGACGGGACAATACTGGATGCCAATGATTTATTCCTGAATTTGATGAAATACACCTTGCCGGAGATTCGGGGAAAGCACCACCGGATTTTTGTCGATGAACGGGAGGCGTATTCAAACGATTATCAAGGATTCTGGGATAAGCTCAAGCGCGGAGAATCCCAAACCAGCTGTTTCAAGCGGATGGACAAGAATGGCGCGGCGTTATGGATTCAGGCTTCCTATGTCCCGATCAAGTCGGGAGGCAGGGTGTGCCGCATCATAAAATTCGCCAGCGATGTGACCGAGAGCGTCAGGAAGAATGTCGATTTCAGTTCGCAAATTGCGGCCATCAATCGCTCGCAAGCCGTAATTGAATTTGATGTGGATGGGGCGATCTTGGTGGCGAACGACAATTTCTGTCATTTGATGGGGTATGCGCCTGCGGAGATCAGAGGCAAGCATCATCAGATCTTTGTCCGTGCCGAAGAGCGGCTCAGCCCGGAGTATAAGAAATTTTGGGACAAGCTGAGAGACGGCGTATTTCAGACCGCGGAGTATTGCCGTGTCAGAAAAGACGGCCAGCAAGTCTGGATTCAAGCCACCTACAACCCTATCGTCGATCCTAGTGGCGAGGTGTTGAAAATCGTCAAGTATGCGACAGACATCACCGCCATGGTCAAGGCGCGTGAAGATTTGAGGCTGATGTCCCTGATCGTCGATAATACCGACAATTCCGCGCTGGTGGCCGATAGCGAGGGCTTGGTGGTGTTTGCCAATAATGGCTTCAGCAAGATGAGCGGCTATACGCACGATGAGATCATCGGGCATAAACCGGGGTCGCTATTGCAAGGCGCGGGCACCGATGCTAAAACCGTGCAGGCGATCGGCGCTGCACTGCGCGGCAGAAAAGCGTTTGCCGGAGAAATTCTTAATTACACCAAGAGCGGGCATCCTTATTGGGTGTCCTTGGCGATCAATCCGATATTCAACGAACAGGGCTCCCTGGTGAACTTTGTCTCGGTTCAGGCCGATATCACCGAGACAAAGGTGAAAGAGCTTGAGTATGAAAAAAGATTCGAAGCCATCGGCATGTCGAATGTGATCAGCGAATGGAATCTTGACGGCAAGGTGTACGATGCGAACGCGTATATGTTGTCGCATCTTGATCTCAAGTCAGTGGATGAATTGGTCAGCCATGCCAGGGTGCTGCCGGAGATCATTGGCAGTGATAATTTCAAGCGCGTTTTGCAGGGCGAACTAGTGGTTCAGGAATTCAAGCTGCGGAAGAAGAGCGGCGATCTGGTATTGATGAATATGACGGTGTGTCCGATCAGCGATCATCTGGGCGCGGTCAGCAATATCGTCACGTATGGGGTTGATGTGACCGCCAAGATGGAGGCGGAACGGGTGACGGACGAGGAAATGCGGCAAGTCATCGCGTCCAGCCAAAAGATCTCCGCCATTATCGGCACGATCAATGACATCGCCAGCCAGACCAATTTGCTGGCATTGAACGCCGCCATCGAGGCGGCGAGGGCGGGCGAGACCGGCAGAGGCTTCGCCGTGGTGGCGGATGAGGTTAGAAAGCTCTCCATTGAATCCACTTCCTCGGCCAAGGAGATTGCTCAGCTTGTCGATGAATCGGTCACGCGCATCATGACGCTGGAGGCCTCCTTGAAGAATCTGAAAGACGGCGGCAACGAATAAGGGCTTCGGGCATAGGCGATGTGAGCTCCGCTGGGCTTGGAGGGCTATCCGGGTTGCCGGGGACTTGTTTCTCGGCGGCACGGTAAAGCCTGCTTCTGGCTTGGATTATGCTCGGATAATGACATTTGGGCATTGTCGTGGGTATGCTTGCGATAGCCGATCCATTTCCAAACCATGCGAACAAAGGACCCCCATGTCGGACGAAGCCGCCAATAACCATCAAACCAATGATGCAGCGCCAGTGATCGGCGCAGGAGAAGAGGGAAGCGACGCGCTGCGCCGCGACGCTGCCTTTCTTGAGCAGATCAAGCGGGCCAGTTCGGAAGAGCAAGCCCGCCTGCTGAAGCAGATGCATGCGTTTGGCGAGATTGGGAGCGTGCCTGAGGACGCGCTTGGCGTGATGGCGACGGACTTGCTGTTGAGCAGCACGGCCAAGGTGGCGGAGGCCGCCGGTCCGCTTGCCGCCGAGTCGGCAAAGTTTGCCATCGACAGGGTGGACCAGAGCCTGGAGCGCTACCAGGACCTGTTGGAACGGAACAAAGGGCAGTGAATGGTTGGCTTTGGGGGGTAAAAGCTGAGCAAGCCATCCCAAATAGCCAAAAAAAAGCCCCGTTTTACCGGGGCTTGATTTCGTAAGCAATTGATATTGCTAGAATTTGTGGTGGAGGCGGCGGGAATCGAACCCGCGTCCGAAAGTCCTCTACAGTGAGTTCTACATACTTAGTCGTGTCATTTGGATTTAACCGCTGCCACGCCGACGGACAGGCTGGACTTTGGCGAGTTACCTATTGTTTCGCACCATGCCAAGTAACCCGACATAGCACTAGCAGATGTAAAGTGACACTACAGGGTTTTGACGCCCCCGGCCCATCTGCGAACCGTTGTAGTGTCTAGCTAGCCCTTAGGCTGCCAGAGCGTAAGTTTCGTCGTTTGCGACTAAATAAACTCAGTGTTTTACGGGGTGACTGAAATCCCGGTATGCCCCCATCTGCTTCGCAACCCCCGTCGAAACCAGGTCGCCCCCAGATAAGAATGTAGCATTATATAGACATTGCGCGGCCAAAGCTAGTTCCATGGCGGCTTTTGTACGCATTCTGATCCTGCCACGCCAGCGGCCAGCGTGGAGGGCGCTAATGTCGGCTTGCCTGGCCGTAAAACCGTGGTCTAGATTGATAGATTATTTAAACCATGGTGCCAAAGGGTTTCGGGAGACGAGGGCCGGGCTTTTTAGCGGTGGGTATTTCTCCATTGCACTTGGAATTAGGCCAGGGCGGTTTCAAATCCAGCATGATTTTGCGAGTCAATATTTGCAACTTCAGTTGGATTGACTATGTTGACTTCATGACTGGCCGCATGTGCTTACTTCTCAGCGAGGAGGAAATATGATGGATAAAGAAGCGCTCAGGCAGGAAGCCCTGAAGTGGCGAAACTGGTTTGGCAAAGGTCAACGGCTTTGGAGCTTCGCCCATCATACGGCCATTTTTGGGTCGATTTTGTGCAGCGTGGTGGTGGGCGGGCTGCTGCAGGTGCAGGGACACGACCTGAAGGGCTACTCCACGGTGTTGACCTCGGTGGCCGCGGCGCTGTCCAGCCTGGCCGCCGCAGGCGGTTTTGAACGCAAGTGGAAGAGCAATCGGCTCAGCCGCAGCCGCGTTGACGGCTTGCTGATCGATATCGAGGCCGGTACCTACAGCATGTCGGAACTGGCTTGTCAGTTGAAGGAAATCATTTCCAAGCACGATCTGGACATCACCAAGCGCGACAGCATGGAGCCCTTGCTGGTTGAGCACAAGACCAGCAGCACGGTGAAGTCGCTGCTGTCCTGAACGCCCAGAGGCCTGGGACAGGACACGCCGGCGGCCACGGTGTTTTGTCCCGGGATGAGAATCAGCCCTGCCATTTAACGATGGCGGGGCTGTTGTTTTATCGGGTGGTTACATCCTTGCCGAGCCGGGCGCGGAACATCAGTCCGCGTAGCGTTCGGCTATGGCGCGGAAGGTGTCGGATATGGCGAGGAAGGCGGATACCACATCAGGGTCGAAATGGCTGCCGCTGCCTTCTTGGATGATGGCCACGGCCTGTTCGTGCGATAGCGCGGCCTTGTAGGGCCGGCGCGAGATCAGCGCGTCGTAGACGTCGGCCACCGCCATCAGCCGGGCCGAAACCGGGATGTCGCTGCCGGCCAGGCCTTGCGGGTAGCCGCTGCCGTCCCATTTTTCCTGGTGGCTGTAAGCGATTTCCCTGGCGTGGCGCAGAAAGCTGCTGGGCGCGTCCAGCAGCAGCTCCGCCGCCGCGATGGTGTCGCGGCCCAGGGTGGTGTGGGTTTTGACGATCTCGAATTCTTCCGGCGTCAGCTTGCCCGGCTTGAGCAGGATCTGATCCGGAATGCCGACCTTGCCGATATCGTGCAAGGGCGCGGATTTGAACAAGTCATTGATGGTTTCGTCGTCCAGCGCCGCTTGAAAGCGCGGGTGGTCGCGCAGTTGCTGGCACAGCGCGCGCACATAGCTCTGTGTCCGGCGCAGGTGGTTACCGGTTTCCTGGTCCCGGACTTCCGCCAGCGAGGCCAGCGCCAGGATGGTGATGTCCTGCACCTTCTGCACCTCGCGGATGCGGTTTTCCACCTCGCCTTGCAGCAGCGAGGCCTTGTCTTCCAGCAGGTCGGTGGCGGCCTTGAGCTTGAGATGGGTCTTGACCCGGGCCAGCACGATGGGCGGCGAGATCGGCTTGATGATGTAGTCCACCGCGCCGGCGTCGAAGCCGGCCTGCTCATTCTCGTTCTCGCCCATCGCGGTCAGAAAGATCACCGGAATCCGCGCGGTGCGCGGGTCCGCCTTGACCCGGCGGCAGGTTTCGAAGCCGCCCATGCCCGGCATCATCACGTCCAGCAGCAGCAGGTCCGGCAGTTCGCCGTCGGCCAGCAGTTCCAGCGCGCGCTCTCCGCTGTTGGCGATCTGGGTGCGGTACTGGTCTTTCAGCAGGCTGTAGAGCAGGGTGAGGCTTTCCGGCGTGTCGTCCACGATCAGCACGGTCTGGCGGCGGGGGGGCGCGGACTCCATCATTTTATGTTTTCCGGTAGGGCAATGTGCTGGGCGGCGGCGGTGACGCGCAATAGCGCCAGCGCCAGGACGAAATCGAACTGGGTCAGCGCTTTCTCAAAGGCAGCGAATTCCTCGGCGGAAAACAGCGCGCGCAGCGCCGGCGCGTGTTGCAGGAACAGCCCCAGCGCGTCGCCATCGCTGGCGGCCAGCAGCGCCGCCAATCGCCGCAGCAGCTCCGGCTGCGCGGCCGGCGCGGCGATGGCTGCGAAGCGGTCCTCCGCCTCCAGCGCGGCGCGCAGCGCCGTCATCACCCGCTCCAGCTCCGCCGCCAGCGGCGCCAGCGCTTGCGGTATGCCGTCACGCGCGCGCAGCGCGCGTTCCAGCTCGGTGGACGCCTCTTGCAGGCGCACGCAGCCCACGCTGCCGCTGACGCCCTTCAAGGTGTGGATGGTGCGTTCGGCTTGAGTGTAATCGCCGATTTCCAGCGCCGCGGACAGCCTGGCGGCGGCATCGGCCTCTTCGGCGATGAATTGGCGCAGCAGGTGCAAGTAAAGCTCGCGCTTGCCGGCCACGCGCTTCAGGCCCGCCTGCTGGTCCAGGCCCGGGATGTCCGGCAGCACCAGCGCCGCGGAAGTCGCGCGGCGGATGTCCGCGCCCGGCCGCGAGGGTTTTACCCAGCGCAACAGGGTCTGGAACATCGCGTGCGGGTCTATCGGCTTGGCGATGTAGTCGTCCATGCCGGCGCGCATGCATTCTTCGCGCTCCTCGGTCAGCGCGTCGGCGGTCATCGCCAGCACCGGCAAGGACGAGATTCGGGGGTCGGCCTTGATGCGCCGGCTGGCGGTGAGCCCGTCCATCACCGGCATCTGCACGTCCATCAATACCGCGTCGAAACCGGCGGCGCCCATGGCTTCCAGCCGAGCCAGCGCCTCGCCACCGTGATTGGCCAGCGTCACCAGCGCGCCGGCATCGCTGAGCAGTTCCATCGCGATTTGCTGGTTGACCAGATTGTCTTCCACCACCAGCAGGCGCACGCCGTCCAGGCGCGGCAACTCGTCGGCCAGCGCCGCCGTCATGCCCGGATCGCGCTGCGGGCCGAACAGGCCCAGCACCACGTCATAGAGCGAGGACAGGCTGACCGGCTTGACCAGGACCGCGTCGCAGCCGCTGCTCTCGCCCTGGGCGCGCACATCGTCGCGGCCAAAGGCGGTGGCCAGCACCACCTTGACATTGCGGCTGAGGGTACGGATCTGGGCGATGGTTTCCACGCCGTTCATGCCCGGCATCATCCAGTCCACGAACACCGCGTCGAACGGTTGCTCCAGATTGGCTTGGGCAATCGCCGCCACCGCTTCCGGACCCGATGCGCAGGCATGGGCGGAAAAACCCAGCGAGCGCAGCTGGTCGGACAGGATGTCCCGCGCCGAGGCATTGTCGTCCACCACCAGCACGCGCAGGCTGGAGATTTCGCCGGGCAAGCCCTGGCGGCGCGGGTCGGTGGCGGAAGATATGCCGAGCCAGGCGCTGAACATGAACAGGCTGCCCCAATCTGGAGCGGATTCCACCCTGATGGTGCCGCCCATCAGCTCCACCAGCCGCTTGGCGATGGTCAGGCCCAGGCCGGTGCCGCCGAAACGGCGCGTGGTCGAACCGTCCGCCTGGCTGAAGGGCTGGAACAGTCGCAGCGCCTGCTCATCGCTCATGCCGATGCCGGTGTCGTGCACGCAAAAACGCAGCTGCACCTTGTCGCCCACCAGTTCCAACGCATTGATGATGATGGCCACCTGGCCTTTTTCGGTGAACTTGATCGCGTTATTGCTCAGATTGATCAGAATCTGGCTTAGGCGCAGCGAATCGCCGACCAGGCCGCGCGGCACGTCGCGGCTGACTTCGAACAGCAGCTCCAGCGATTTCTCGGTGGCCTTTTGCGCCACCAGCGAGGACACCGCCTCCAGCACATCGTCCAGCCAGAACGGCTGCCGCTCCAGTTCCAGCTTGCCGGCCTCCACCTTGGAGAAATCCAGGATGTCGTTGATGATGCCCAACAGCGAGGTGCCGGCATTGTGGATCTTGCCGACATAGTCGCGCTGCTGTTGGGATAGCTTGGTTTTCAGCGCCAGATAGGACATGCCGATGATGGCGTTCATCGGTGTGCGGATTTCATGGCTCATATTGGCCAGGAACATCGATTTGGCCTGGGTGGCGTCTTCCGCCTGCCGCTTGGCGATGCGCAATTGTCCGGCGGTATCGGCCAGCCGCGCGTACAGCATGCCGTTTTCCAGCAACAGGATGATCAGCACGAAGCTGGCGGACAGCAGGCCATAGCCGCGGCCGGCGTAAAAACCCAGATCGTAGCGGCTGGCGTTGAGCATTGCCGACAGCGCGATATCACAGAGCCAGGCCGTCATCACCACCGCCAGCCAGATATCCAGCAAGGTGCGCTTCCAGCGCAAGGCCAGCACCGTCAGCGCCAGCGCGCTCAGCCCCCACACCGTGGCCACCACGCCGAACATGACCGGGGTGTAGCGACTGCCTTGCATGATGGGCGGGAACAGCGGGTGGCCCAGCGTGGCCAGCGCGGTCAGCGCCGCGGCCAGCAGCACGGTGGCGCCCACGCAGAGCAGGATGGCCGGCAGCGGACCGATGCCGCGCCTATGGTCGCCGCGGCTGGACAGCGCCGCGTAGCACAGCACCATCAGCGGAAAGCCGCCGTGCCAGAACATATACATCCAGGCCGTGGTTTGCGGGCCGGCGCCCAGCAGGCCGGTGGGCGAGAACACGCCGGGGAAGGTCAGCGCGTGCGTCATCGCCATCAGCGCGGTGAACAGATAGCCGACGGCCAGCGCCAGCAAGGCGCGCGCGCGCAAAATCGCGTACTGGCCGAACAGCAGCGCGGCGGTCACCAGATCGCACACCGCCAGCGCCGCCTGGTAGGCGGGAATGAAGGACGGGATTTTCAGCAGCGGCAGCTTGGCGAAAGGCAGCACGCAGGCGAACACCAGCATGGATACCGCGATGGCGCTCAGCGCCAATCGCCGCTGCGCGGCGCTGGGCGGCAGCGTGGATAGGAATTGGAACGCGTCTGTGCCGGGAGCGATATCTTGCCGCATGCGCCTGTGCCCCATCAGTCAATGAGATCGACTTTTATGATCAAATCATATTCCTGTGTTTTATAGCATATGGGGATCGGTTTGGCGGCGCGGCGGAACACGTTCAAGGCGCGGCCAGCGGCGCGACGCCGGGGTAGACCTTGAGCAGCGCGGCGCGGACTTCGTCCAGCCGCTGGCCGCCCTTGGGCACCCCCGGTGTTTGCATGCACAGCAGCTTGGGCGCGCCGTCCACCGTCAGCGCGTCGCAGTCGGCGCGGCCGGCGGCCGTCATTGCGTCGCGGTCGCCGTAGAGCAGGCGGCCATCCACCAGTACCGCGGCTACGTCGCGCAGCCTGGCGTTCAGCAGCGTCTGACCGACGCTGGCCCGGGCGCCGGACAGAATGACGATATCGGCCTTCAGGCCGGCGCGCAGCGCGCCTATGTATGAATCCAGCGCCAGTGCCTGAGAGGGATGGCGGGTGATCATGGCCAGCCAGTCCTGTTCGGCAATCGCGCCGGCGAACTGCTCGCGGTTGACGCGATCCGCCACCCGTAATTCATCGAACAGATTGTCGCTGCCGGTGGGATTCCAATCCACGCCCAGCGACACCGGCACGCCGTGGCGCAGGGCCAGGTCGACACGGGTGGTCTGGCCGTATAGCGCCAGATTGCTTTGCGGCGACCAGATCAGTTTGCTGCCCACCGCGCCCATCTGGCGGAACTCCTCGTCGCCAAAAGCCGTGCCGTGGATGATCGCGGTGCCGGCGGTGAGCAAGCCCTTGGACTTGAGCGTGGCGAACTCGGCCAGCGCGGCGGCGTCCACGCCTTCGGCCACGTGGATCAGGAAGGCGTCGGTGGCGTTCCAGTCTATCTTGGGCGCGCCGCCGACATCCAGAATGAAGGTGCGCACATGGGCGGAGGACACCGGCAGGCCGGACTGCGGGTTTTCCGCATTGCGGACCAAGCCTTGCAGACAGCGGCCGGCGGGCGAGCCTTGAATGGTGGTGACGCCGCTGAGCAAGGCCTTGGCCTCGCCGTATTTCACCATCTCGCAGCTCAGGCCGCTGCGCTTCAGTTGGTCGTAGGGGCGCTTGAACGCCTTGTAGGCGGCGGCGCGCTGCCATTGAGCGCGGTTCTGGTAGCGCTTGGGCGGGGCCCACTTGGGTAGCGCGTTGTAGGCCACGTGGTTGTGGGCGTCGATGAAGCCGGGGAGGATGAGGCCGTCGTTCACTTGCAGCACGGTGGCGTCGGCCGGTTCCGCGCAGTCCGCGCCGGCGCAGACGATGCGGTCGCCCGCCAGCACCAGGCGGCCGTCCAGCTCTTGTTCCGGCAAGGCCAGTCGGCCGCGAATCACCAGTTGTCCGCCGGTTCCCGGGGTGACGGACAGTTCAGCGGCGGCGGGGTGGGACAGCAGCGCGGCGCTCAGCAGCCAGGGCATGGGGTTCATCTTGATCGCTCCCGTGTTCAACCCTGATCCGCCTGTGCCGTCCATAGAATGGCGGCGTTGGCGGCAGGGGTTTTCAGCTTGGCCTGGCCCTTGATCAGCCGCGTGGCCATATCGCCCTGTCCCAGCCAGGCCGGCATGCCGAACGGCAGGTCCGCCGCCGGAATCCGCGCCAGGTCCTGCTCGCGGAATCCGCTCAGCGGATAGGGCGACGGATCCGGCGTGACGCCTGGGTCCGGCGTCAGCAGCGGCGCCAAGGCGGCCAGCGTCTGGTTCCAGGACTTGAGCAGGGCGGCCGGCGCGCGCGCGGTGGGGTGCTGCGCCTGAAACAGCCGCTGCGCGGCCTTGAACGCGGCCGCGCCCGGCCAGTCGTCGAGCACCTTAGCCGCCGCCTTGCCAAAGCCGACCACGGCCTGCAGGCCGGGCTGCGCCAGTTGATCCAGCAAGCGGTTGCGCCAGGCGCGCACCGCGGCCTGATCCATGAAGCCCGCCATCTCGGCGTCGAACTGACCATAGATGCTATACAAGCTGGCGTTGACGATCACGTAGCCGTGGTCCAGGCCCAGCTTGCGCAGCAAACCCTGCACCCGCTGGCCGGCGGTGCCCACCATGGCCCGGCGCACCAGGTTTTCGTCGGCGGATGGGTCTTGCCCGACGATCAGCAGCCTGGCGCTGCCGTCCAGGCGGCCGCGGTAATAGATAGGCCCCCATTCCAGGCGGAACTTGGCCGGTAGCGCCTGGTAGCTGGCCAGCGGCGCTTGCTCGAACAGCGTGGCGAAAGAGGGCGGCGGTCCGGGGTCCCAGCGCATGTGCGTCTCCTCGAAAACCGCGTGGCGCGGCTTGGTTTGAGGTATATGCGAGCAAGCGCGTGAAGGAAATACGTGAAATCCGCTAGCGCTACATCGCCGCGTCATCTTGGAACGGCATGCTGGGCATTTTGTGTGCCAGCCGACAAGGAGAACGCCATGGACCGCCGCCGCTTTCTGAAAACTTCGCTCGCCAGCGGGGGGCTGTTGCTGGCCGCGCCGGTCCTGGCCGCGCCGGCCGTCATCGTCTCGGACAAGCAGCGGCCTGTCATCGGCTCCGGCATCCAGATCGGTGATGTGGGCGCGGACCGCGCCATCGTCTGGGCGCGCGCGGACCGCACCGCGCGGCTGCTGGTGGAATGGGACCGCAGCGAACGCTTCGCCGCGCCCCAGCTGCTGCGCGGGCCGTGGGCCACCGAGGCCAGCGACTTCACCGCGCGCGTGGATTTGCGCGGCCTGCCGGCCGGCGAACAATTATTCCTGCGGGTGCGCTACGAGGACGCCGCCCAGCCGCGCGCGCTGTCGGAACCGGTGCTCGGCCGCTTCCGCACCGCGCCGCTGGCGGCGCGCGATCTGCGCTTCGTCTGGTCCGGCGACACCGCCGGCCAGGGCTATGGCATCAATCCGGACTGGGGCGGCATGCGCATTTATGAAACCATGCGCCGGCAGCAGCCGGATTTCTTCGTTCACTGCGGCGACACCATTTATGCCGACGGCCCGATGGCGGCCGAGGTGGCGGTGGAGGGCGGCAAGATCTGGCGCAATCTGCTGACGCCGGAAGTGAGCAAGGTGGCGGAGACGCTGGACGAATACCGCGGCCGCTATCGCTACAATCTGATGGACGCCAATGTGCGGCGTTTCGCCGCCGAAGTGCCGCAGATCTGGCAATGGGACGATCACGAAGTGGTCAACAACTGGTCGGACGGCAAAGACCTGTCCGCCGATCCGCGTTACCGCGAAAAAAACATCGGCGTGCTGCAGGCGCGCGCCACGCGCGCCTTTCTCGACTACGCGCCGCTGCGGCTCCATGGCAATCGCGAGGACGAACGGGTCTACCGCCATCTGCCGCAGGGTCCATTGCTGGACGTGTTCGTGCTGGACATGCGCAGCTATCGCGGCGCCAACGGCGCCAATCTGCAGCGCGAAGGCGAGCCGGGCGCGGACTTCATGGGCCGGGCGCAGCTGCAATGGCTGCTGGAGGGTTTGCAAGCGTCGACGGCGCAGTGGAAGGCGGTGATGGCGGACATGCCCTTGGGCCTGCAAGTGGGCGATGGCAACAACGCGGACGGCAGCCCGCGCTGGGAAGCGATGGCCAACGGTGACCACGGCCGGCCGCTGGGGCGCGAACTGGAACTGGCCTGGCTGCTGCGCGAGATCAAGCGCCGCGATATCCGCAACGTGGTCTGGTTCACCGCCGACGTGCATTACACCGCCGCCCACCATTACCACCCGGAGCGCGCCGCCTTCGCCGACTTCAACCCGTTCTGGGAATTCGTCTCCGGCCCGCTCAACGCTGGCACCTTCGGCCCCAATGCGCTGGACATGACGTTCGGCCCCAAAGTGGTGTACCAGAAAGCGCCGGAAGCGCAGAACCTGTCGCCGCTGGCCGGCCTGCAATTCTTCGGCCAGGTGGACATCGACGCCCGCAGCCGCGCGATGACGGTGCGGCTGAAGGACGTGGCCGGGCAGACGCTGTTTACCCAGGAACTGGCGCCGGCCTGAAGCACGGCAGGCTTTGAACAGCTTGTTACGGCCGGTTCAGCGCCAGCAGCAGCTGATTGACGCCGTCGCTCATGGCCTGGTAACGCGTCTGCTTGCCACGGGTCAGCGCTACCCATACCGCGGTCTGGCGTTCGGGATCGATGGCGACATAGCTGAAGAAACCACCGCCGCCGGCGGTTTTTTGCAGGAAGGGCCGCGGGTCCGGCTGTTCGCGCATCGCCACCCAGCCCAGACCCAGCGCGTCGGCCTTGCCGGGCACGTCCATGCCGGCGACGCTGCGCAGCTCATTGCGCTGATAGCGCATCTGGAAGGTTTGCTGGTACAGGCGCTTGCGCTGCTCGTTCTGCGGCCGCACCAGGTCTTGCAGCCAGCGCTGCATGTCGGCGGCGGTGGAGTAAACGCCGCCGCTGCCTATGGCCGCGCTGGTGTTGACGCAGGGGCTGGTTTCCACGCCGCGCAGCAGGCGCGCGCACTGGGCGGCGCTGGGGCTGAAGGTGGTGTCCTTCATCGCCAGCGGCGCGGTCACGGTTTCCCGCAACAGGACCGGATAGGGTTTGCCGCCGGCGCTGGCCAGCGCATCGGCCAGGTAGTCGTAAGCCAGATTGGAGTATTGCGCGTTCTGCCCCGGCGCGAAGCCGGCCTTGGTCTTGGCCAGCCAGCGCCAGCGCTGCTGCTGGTCCGGCCAGACGAATACCGGCGTATCACGCGGCTTGACGCCGGGCAGCTCGCGCGGGAAACCGCTGGTATGCGTGGCAAGGTGCAGCAGGGTGATGGGCTGGCCGTTCAGGGATTTGGGCAGCCTGGCGCCCGCCGGAGCGTACTTCAGCAAGGGGTCATCCAGTTTCAAGCGGTTTTGCAAGGCCAGCGAGGCCAGCACCTCGCTGGTCATCAGCTTGCTGAGGCTGGCGATGCGCAATAGCGAGTCGGCGTCCGGCGCGCGGCGGCTGCCGGGCCGGGTTTCGCCGTAGAAGCGCTGTTGGGCGCCTTGCTTGTCCACCACCACCATCACCATGCCCACCGCCTGGCTGTCCTTGAATATCCGCTCGGCGTGCTGATTCAGTTGGGCGACGGGCATGGCGGCCTGGCTCAGCGCCGGCAGGGCGGTCAGGGCCAGGCCGATGAATCCTTTTGTTCTCATTTATTGTGTTTCCCTTGGGTGAGGCGGCGCGCCGGCGGCGCTATCGACGGCGTGTATTCTATGGGCGGCGCTGAGGGGGGCATAGCGCGCAATATGTAACAACTGTAACCATGGTGGCCGACCCAGGCCAAAAGTACAGGCGTGCCCGGTTTTCGAGATGCTATTACTGGCTAGTCGATGAAGTCCCTATCGCCGCCATTATCGGCCCCGCCTCGCCTGCCAAGGTGCCCGCCCCTGATCGACGACCTAGTGGTTCTCCATCCGTTCGAACGATTTGCCCATGCCGGGCAAGTTGCGCCCGCGCGCAAGGGAATGCCCCAACCGGAGGAAAGCGTCATGTCATCAGTCAATCAGTTTGCCTATGTGCCCAATACCAGCACGTATAAATTCGCCTATGGCGGCTCCATACCCAATATGGCGGTCGTCAACATGCCCAGCGACACCAATTGGGCGCGTTGGGCCATGCTCAACGACGGCGAGTATTACCGGCTGTACTGCTTCAAGGGCAGCAGCGCGGACACCTTGTACCAGGCCGCGTTCAATCCGGCCACGTCCAAGTACGAGTACGGCTATCACTCCATTCCGGAGCTGAAGATCACCGGCGCGCCGCCGGACGCGGACGCCAGCAGCCTGGCCATGCTCTACGACAGCAGCACCCGCACCTACCGGCTGTATTTGCGGCGGCTGGGCGCGCCCACGGTGCTGTACCAGTTCGGCTTCAATCGCGCCACCAACCACTACGAGTACGGCTATAACTCCATCCCCACGCTGAATGTCACCGGTGCGCCGCCGGACACGGACTTCCACCGCTGGTCCATGTTGTTCGACGGCAGCACCTATCGTTTGTACGCCTTCAAGGTGGGCAGCGTGGATACCTTCTATCAGTTCGGCTACAACCCGCAGACCCAGGCCTATCAATACGGTCACGATTCAATTCCGGTGCTGACCCTGGTGGGCACGCCGGCGAATAGCAATCTGACCAGCATGGCGATGCTGTTTGGCCAGGGGGATTACCGCTTCTACTTCCAGACCCTGTGACCGCGCGGCAATGAGACAGGGCGGGCTCCGGAAGGAGGCCCGCCCTGGTTTTGGGCGCATGTCAGCCGGGCAGATGGGGCGCCAGCGATTGCTCCAGCAGCTCCATCAGCTCCGGGTCCATATAGGGATAGTCGTCTGGGATCTCCAGCACATGCAGCGGCTTGTGCTCCAACAAGCGGCCAAACTGCGCCAGCAGCCGCTGGCGATGCTTGCCCTCCATCACGAACACCGCGTCCGCCCAGCGCAAGTCAGCGGCGGAGACGGTCTTGCGCGCATTGGGGCTGGTGCCGGCGGAGCGCGCCTGGATGTGCGGATGACGGCGGAACAGCGCCTCCGCGGTGGGGCTGCGCCATTGATTGCGGCTACAGATAAACAGCCAATTCATCGCCGTAATCCTCGTTGATGCGTTGGCGCATGCTGCGCGTGGGGTAGTCGATGCGCAGTTGGCGCGCTCGGTTCAGTTTGACCTGGCGGGTATATAAATGCTTCCAGTTCTTTTCCAGCGGCCAGTCGGAGGGAGCGCGCTTGCCGGCTTGCTTGAAGAAGTTCAGATGACGGCGCAGCGCGCGAGTGTCGGGATGGCTCATGATGATTCCAGCGTATTGATCGGGTTCAGCAGCCGCGATAACACGTCGGGAATAGGGCGAAATTATTCAATAAATGCCGTAAGGATGCAAGCGGACACGCTTGTTTCTCCTGCAATGTCGGTGGCATCATTTGGCGTATTTTCATCACCAAATGAAAGCATGCCATGTCCAAGCCCGCGCCTCGGCCCTTGCAGGCCGAATTGCTCACGATCCAACAGACCGGCTTGATCGAATGCCGCGCCGGCGTGCAGCGCCTGGAGCAGGCGCTGGAGCTGGTGGCGCTGTGCGGCGAGCACGATGCGCCGCGTTTGCTGCTGCTGGAAGACGCGCTGCCAGCGGATTTTTTCGAGCTGAGCAGCCGTTTTGCCGGCGAATTCATCCAGAAGCTGGTCAATTACCGCATCGCGGTGGCCGGGGTGTTCGCCGACGGCAACGCGCATGGCGAGCGTTTTGGCGAATATCTGCGCGAAGCGCGCCACGGGCGCCAGTTCCGCGCCTTTGACGAGCGGGAGGCGGCGCTGACGTGGCTGGCGGCGCAGCATTGAACGCCGAGCCGCCGGCCACTTGGCCGTGGGTTTAGTTGTTGGTGCGGCGGGCTTCGTCTTGCCGCAGCGCTTCCAGATAGTTGTGGTATTCGTCGGCTATCCAGTTGGCCGCTTGGCACAAGCCATCAAGCTGACCCAGATTGGGCTGGGGATTGGCCAGCTGTTGCCGCATGCTCAACAGCAGCGGGCGCAGCAGATTGAGCGCGTCCAGGCCGTTGGCCAGCGCGTCGGCGGTTTCGAGTTTGGAAAGATGGGGAGAGCAAGCGGGACGGGTATCCATGGAGATCGCTCCTATACAAAGCCTATGGATCAAGATTCCACGTCTGTCGGGCGTGGGTCGCCGCTAGTGTGTGTCGGTGTGTTCAGCACCAAGGGCAAGGTAGCAGTGGTGGGCGGGAGCGTCAATCGGAGGAAATGCCGACAGCTCCGTCGCGGGGCTGTCGGCTGGCGGAGGGCGATCAGACCGCGTCTTTGCCTATGCTCACCTGGAAGGAGCCGGAGTTATTGCCGTAGGTAGTGGGCACATCGTTGTAATACAGCGTGATCTGGCCCTGGGCATTGGCCGGCGCTTTCCAGCGGAACAGGCCGGTATTGACCGGGATGAAGCCGCTATTGCCGATCTTCATCACCAGCGCGCCGCAGTAGGCATCGCCGCAGACCAGGCCTTGGTTGGGTTGGTTCTTGTCGCCCTGCGGGCCCCAGTTGGGTTGCGGGCCATAGCCGGCCCAGCCGGAAGCCACGATGGTGATCAAATCGCCCGGGTTGTAGGTGATGCTGGTGGGCTCCCCGTTCGGGTTGTTCGCTGCGACAGTGCCGGTCCAAGCCATGATGAATCTCCTGATAATCGTTTGAGAGAACGCATATCGGCGCAGGGTGTCCGCGTGACCGCCGGCATTCGCCTGCTGTCACTTTATATGCTTATTTCATTAAAGTTGGCTGGGACGGCTTTTTCTGCTGGCCATTGGGATAGGGCAACCGCGATTGCCGCCGGGGATCAGCGCTTGTCGAGCTCGCAGGCGAGGCCGGTGCCGGCAAAGCCGCCGTAGAGCTTCATCTCGTCCGGTTGTTTGCGGGTGATGAAAAAGCTGTCCGGCAGCGCCTTGCCGGCTGCGTCGCGTGGCCAGGTCAGCAGGCCGCGTTCGTCCATATAGCCCTGGAAGCGCTGTTCGCCGCGGATCAATTCAACGGTCTGGCTTTGGCGGCTGAAGTGGAAGCGGCTGCTGTCGGCGCAGTGATAGCTGGCCTGCATCGCCTGCGGCTTGCAGCCGGCCAGCGCCAGGCTGGCGAGTAGGAGTGGGACGCGGATGGACATGAGCGGCGTGGGTGTGGCTATGGAAGGCCGCCAATATAGCAAGAGCGGCCGACGACGGCTAGCCGCCCTCCGCTTGCGGCTGGCCGATAACGGTGGCAACTGTTAACATGCCGATCGATTTTTTGGCTGCCGATTCCGATGGCGGCCGCAAGGAGAAAAGCATGTTCCCGCGAAAGTCTATGCTGGCGGCGCTTGGCGCGCTGATGCCGTTTGCCGCGCTGGCGGCGGATCTCTATATCGGCATGTTGAGCGTGCATGAAGGGGGCTTGCGTCTGACCCGCTGCAGCATGGGCAAGCCTGTCTATCAATTGCTGAGCCCGGAGGGCCAGCCATTGACGGCGTGGCCAGGCGTGTCGCCGGCGGCGCTGGAGGGCAAGGCGCTCACCTCGGCCCGGGTCTTGGGCGAATTCGCGGAGCGGAATGGCAAGCCGGCCTTGCTGGTGCAAGGGATGGACGCGATCCGCTCCGGCGAGTCCTGCCATCTGGATGATTGGCTGGACGGGCAAGTCAAAGCCGAGGCCGAACCGCGATGAAGCTGGGCAAGGGCAAGGCGGCGCTGGCGCTGCTGGCGTTGCTGAGCGCTGCTTACTGGGCGGCCACCCATCTGAACAGCAACTGGGCGCGCGCGGTCGGCGAGCCGGTGGACGCCTTCAACGGCGTCGCCGTGTATTACAACGGCGGGGTGCAGAATGTGGAAGGGCGCAATCTGGCGCCGGATGGCTACAACCTGGGCTTGCGCTATCAGTGCGTGGAGTTCGTCAAACGCTATTACCATCAGCGCTTCGGCCACAAAATGCCGCAGGACAAGGGCCATGCCCGGGACTTCTTCCTGCCCCGGCTGGACAATGGCGCGCTCAATCCCGAGCGCGGCCTGCTGCAATACCGCAATGGCGACGGCGACGCGCCGCGGGAAGAGGACCTGATCGTGTTCGCGCCCTGGGTTTTCAACCGCTATGGTCATGTCGCCATCGTCAGCCGGATCGGGCCGGATTTCATCGAGATCATTCAGCAGAACCCCGGCCCGTTCGGCGATGCCCGCGAGCGGCTGCCCTTGCTCATGGAGCACGGCGTGCCGCGCGTGGGGCATCAGCGGGTATTGGGCTGGCTGCGCCGCGCGCCGGAGGCCTCGGCGCCGGCCGAAGCCATCCCGCCGGCGGACCAGGGTTGAGCGGCGAGCTTATTTCAGCTTCCAGTTGGTGACTTTCTGCACCGCGGCGTCGGCGTTTTTCAGATCGGTCTCGCCCATGTTCAGCAAGGTGTTCCATTGCTTGACGCGGTTTTTGCCATTGGGCGGCTTATTGTATTCATTGCTGTCCACCACCTTGCTGCGCTCGGCGTGGAAACGGCTTAGAAAGGTTTTTTCGTCGCCGCCGCCGCAACGGGACAGCAGCCCCTGCAAGCTGTCCGCGCCGCCGCTGGCGCCCTGGTTCAGCGCGGTGTCGACGAAGGAGCCTATGGTCAGCGCGCTGCTGAAGCCGCGCTGGCGCGCCTGTTGCACGCTGTAGCGGATATAGACCTGGTAAAAGGTCTGCCACATCGCCTCGCGCCAGGCGGCGTTGTTTTGCAGCGCGCCTATCTTGCCGCAGAACACTTTTTCACTGTCGCTGATCTTGAGCACCGGCCCTTGCATGGCGCCGCGCACGCCGGCGCGCGCCAGGCCGCCGGCGACGGAAGGGTTGCCGGCGCCGCTGGCGGCGTCAAAGGCTTTGAACAGCGCCGGGCCGTCCGGCCCCTGATCGCGGGGGCCGCCGGTGGTGGCGCCGAAGATGCCGATGGTGAAGCCGCGCTCATCGTCGATGTCTTCGCAGTAACCGTAGAACTTGGGCCAGTCCAGCGAGTCCTGTTCCGGCTTGTTCACCAGTTGCATGATGTTGTGCCATTGCTCGCCGTCCAGGCCGGTATTGGCTTGCAGGAATTTCAGCGTGGCGGGGGAGAAGTTGTCGTCAGGCCTGGCCGGCTTGGCCTTGGCCGGCGGCGCGCAGCGCGCAGCCGCTATCCATGGCTGGCCGATTTCCGCCGTGCCGCTGCCGGCGAATGGCGGGTTGCCCTGGGTCCAGTAAGCGGCGGTGAAGTTGACGCCGTGATGGCTGGCCACGCTGCCGGCCGGATAGGGGATGGCGGCGTTCCACGGCGTGGCGCAGACCGTCAGCCGCGCGGCCTGTCTTTGCGTGCTGCCGGCGGGCGCGCCTTGCGCCAGCGCGTGGCTGGCCAGCGTCAGCCAGGCGCAGCCGGCCAGGCTCAATATCATGGCTAGAGATTTCAAGGGATGCTCCAGGTGAGCGCGCGGGCGAAGGGCCGCGCCGCTGAAACGCAGAAAATGCCATATGATTTTTTGTGGCGAAAGAGGGCGGCACTGGCAAATGGAACGGGCTGCGCGGCGTGAGGTGGTCGCGTCGAACTTGATGCCGGGCACGGCTTGATCGCAGAATGCGGGCTTTCCGCGTCGGGCCTCGGCCAGCGGCGAGCTTTGGAAGAGGGAGGGTGGTTTGCAAGAGGATGATAAGCGCGGCGCTGTCGGCGCGCGCCTGCCGGTGCGGCCGGCGGTGGAGGTGAGCACCTTGCTGCCGGGGCTGTTGCTGAAGAACAGCCCCTTGCTATTGATGGGTTTTTTTCTGTTGTTCATCGCCAATGGCGAAAGCGACGGCAGGGAGATGCCCGGCTATGTGATGGCCGTCGGCATCTTGCTGCTGGTGGGCTGGCGGGTGGTGGCCGAGGCTTGGCATTCGATGCCGGTGGAGCAGGTGGACGGGGTGATGCTGCTGGGCGACGAGTGGGTCGTGACCCGGCAAGCGCCCAGCGCGGTGGTGGTGCGGCATTTGTGGAAAGTGCAGTGGGTGACGCTATTGCGTTGCGGCTCCAAGGATATCCCGGTGCGCTACCACCGTCTGAAGAAGGAGGACAAGCAGCATGCGCTGGAGCTGGCCCGCCGCTTCGGCGTCAAGGTGTGGACCAAGAGCGCCTGGGAGAAGCCCAAGCGGGTGTATTGGCGGTGATGGAAACAGGTTCTAAGAGCCTGTTCAAAGTCTGCTGCGCGTCGGCGGGATGGATAGAAATGGGCGTTGAAACCGAGCTCAAAATGCTCATGTACCACCTGTACATTCCGCTTTTTCGCTCGTTTTCGCCTTGTCTCGCTCTTGCTCGCGAGACTTTGAGCAGGCTCTAAGACACCTCTCCGCAAGCCGCCAGCGGCAGGCTCGAGTTTGCGGCTGCCGCGGCCGGCATTTCCCAAGAAAAAACCGGAACTGGTATGATGCCAGACCGCTGCGACTTTAGCCGCAGCGGCTGGAAAGATATTGGGAATCATAATGTTGAGAGTTATTGCCTTGGTTTTGGCCTTGTTCGTTTCCGCTGCCCATGCCTCGAGCTGGGATTTCACTTATTTCAATCCCGATCAGGGTGCTTTGTTCATCGACAGCGACAGCATCGCCGAAACTCCTGACGGCACGGTCAAGTTCTGGGCCTTGTGCGCGCCTCGCTTCGAGCGTGGCAAGCCGGCGGAGGCTTACGCTTATCGGCAGTCGCTGTACGAGGTGCATTGCAAGCAGCGCCTGCTGGCGATGCCGCTGACGGTGCGCTTCGACGTGGACGGCTCTTCGAGCGAGCAGGCGTTCGAACAGGCTCAGATGGAGGACATCCAGCCGGATACGCAGGAGGATTTCCTGTGGACCTATATCTGCAAGCCGCGGCAGCGTCCGGAGATGGCGGTGGCGATGCGCCAGGGGATACAGGGGTTTCTGCTGGAGCAGCGGCGTTATGTCCGCGAGCAGCTGGCGTTTCAGCATGGCAAGGGCCATTGAGCGGCGTTTTTCACGGCAGGCAATCACGTCATTGGCATGATCGTTTTGCGCAAGACCATGCCATTGATGTTTGGCACTCTGTGCGTCACTGAGTCACGTACAGGAAATCACACGCCATGAGAATCGCTCCCGGTAAATTGCTGGTGCGCTGGGACTGCGCCCGGCACGAAGAGGCGCGGCTTGAAGTCTCCAAATTGAAGATGTCGCTGCGGCAATGCCGACACGATCCCGCCCCGCTGTCGCGGGCGGATGCGGTGGACTCGGAGAGCTTCGACAACACGGCGCTGTTCGCGCTGGCGTTGAAAAACCAGGCGGTACAGGGCAAGGCGCCGGTGGGGGCCGCCGGGGAGGGCAAGGGCTTGGGGCATATTCAGCGGCTGGTGGTGATAGGCGACAGCCTGTCGGATTCCGAGGGCCGCATGCTCAGCAAGAGCCTGGGGGTGATGCCGTCTTCAGGCCAGTATTATGAAGGGCGTTTCACCAATGGCTTCGCCTGGCCGGATTTCCTGGCCTCCAAGGCCTATCTGGGCAAACCGCTGGTGAATTACGCCGAGGGTGGCGCGGTGGCCGGCAAGTACTCCAAGTGGAATCCCACCTTCATGTTCATTTCCCATATGGAGCGCCAGATCAACAAGCATGACTTCAAGCCTGGCGATATGGCGGTGTTGGCGCTGGGTTCCAACGACTATATGACCTTCGGCAAGACCGATGTGGACAAGGTGATCCGGACGTATGAGCAGCAGGTGGACAAGCTGGTGGCCAAGGGAGTGAAGGATATCCTGGTGGCCGGCGCGCCGGATCTGTCCAAAACCGTGAATGCGCGTAAGCAGCCGCAGGCGGAAGCCGAGAAGCTGCACGACTTGTCGCAGCGGCATAACCAGCAACTGAGCCAGATGGTGGAAAGCTTGCAAGCCCGTTACCAGGATGCCGGAGTGACCATCCGCTTCTTCGATATCGGCGCCAAGCTGGATTATCTGATGGAGCTGGCGGAGCAGGTGGAGTACGACACCCTGCACAATAAGCACGAGGGCTATATCGACCTGCCGCGCGTGCTCGGCTTCGCCGGCGACGCGCGGCCGCTGGACAGCTCGCACCGTCATCTGTTCCACGACGAGGTGCACCCCAGCCAGGAGGTGCACCAGATCCTGGCCGCGCACATGACGGACTTCATCCGCGAGCAGTACGGGCGGCCGCCGGCGGCCGGCTGACGCGTCTCAGCCGCTGGCCAGCCGCGCCAGGTAGCGTAGCCCGCCGATGCCGGGAAGGAAGCAATAAGCGCCGCCGCGGGTGGTGATCATCCGCGAGAAACCCTGCAACACGGTGTTGTTCTTGCCCCCTCGGCCGGGCGCGGCCAGGGTGAAGCTGCTGTCCGCGGCGTCGTTGACACCGAGGAAAACGTCTTCTCCGCTGATGTTGAACACCGCGTTGCCGGCGTCCGGGTTGCCCGGCGCCGTCGCGGATTTGACGAAGTCGCTGAGCAGGTTCCACTGGCTGCTGAGAAATTCGAACTGATTGCTCAGGCTGGCGTTGATGAAGTAGCCGATCAGGCCGCGCGCCGCGGCCGAGGGATGCTCGGGGTCGTAGGCCGGGCCGTAAGGCATGGCCCGGCGCACGATGCGGTGGTGGGCGCTGTCGGTGCCCACCACCGCGCCATTGCGCGGATTGTTGCGGCGGATGTGGGAGCCTATCGGACATTTCAGGCCCAGGGTGTCGTCTTGGGACGGCTGGGCATTGACGTAGTTGAAGTCGTTCAATTGACTTATCGGCAGCGTGGCGCCCGCCTCGTCCGGCCGCAGCGTCAGCGGGTTGCCGTTGCGCCAGCGTCCGCATACCTTGGCCGCCAGCAGGTCGGGATCGATGCCGGCCTTGGCCGCGTATTCGTTCAGGAACGCGTCAAAGCCGGCCACGTCCTGTTCCAGGATGCGGAAAGCGGCATAACTGCCGTTGCGGCTGAGTTCGGGCGGTTGCACCGAGTACACGCCCTTGCCCTCGTTGCTGTAGCCGAGCAGGAATTCCCCGGTGGCGATGACGGCCTGATCATCCGGCGCCGGGCATTTGCGCGGCGGCGCGCCGGCGATGGTGGGCTGAGCGATGCTGTCGCGATAACCGAAGTGCACTTGATTGTCAGGCAGCGCCTGGGCGTCATGGGCGGACAGTTCGCTGACGGCGCCGGAGAAGGCCTGGCGCAGCCGCGCGCTGAGGCTTTCCAGCAGCGCCGGGTCCTTGGCCACCCACAGGCTGAGCACGATGTGCACCTGCTTGCCATTGGCCAGGCCGCCTATCCATTTGCCAGGCGCGCTGGCGTCGATGTCGCCAACGATGCCGGCGGTGGTCTCATTGGTGGCGCCGCGCTGGAAGGCCGGGTCGAAACTGGCCAGTTGCTCGTCGCCGACGCCCAGCTGTTTCAGTCCTGGACAGGTGAAGCCTATGTTCAGGAAGCTGTTCGGTTTCCGCAGCCAGCGCTCGGCGCTGGTGATGCGCGGCAGGCCGTCCCGGCCCTCCACCAGTTTCAGGATCAGCTCGCCGGCGGCGGCCTGGTCGCTAATGCTCAGAATGAAATGTCGGGCCAGGTCCACGCGGTAGCCGCGCAGAATCGTGCCTTGGATGTCGTCGTACGGGAGGGCGGGGCTGTTCATCGCATGCCTTTCAGCAAGGGGGGGCCAGGCGCAAGCGGCTGACCGCCTGCGCCTGGGGCGCGCTTCAATCCAGCGCGGCGAGTATGGTCTGCACCGTGTACGGGTAGGCCTGGTACAAGCCGTTGTCGTCCTTGCCGCCGCCGCCGTTGTTGGGAATATGCTGGGACGCGTCGTTCTGGGCGATGAAGGCCTGGAACGCCACCACATTATTGGCCACCGGGATCAGCGCCTTGCCGCCCACCACGAATTGCAGCAAGGCGTCGAAGACGGTGCCCACCTGGGCGACGAAGTCATTGATATAGGCGTTGAAGCTGCCGTCGTATTCGGTGATCACCGCGATCACGTAGTTGTCGCTGGCTTGGCCGGTGGGTTGCAGATTGGCGGTGGAGCGGTCCAAGAGCAAGGTGCGCGCATAGTGCACGGTGCCGATCGACGTCAGCGCTTGGTGCAGGGTGGGTTCGTATTCCGCCAAGGTGGCGGCGATGGCTTCCAGGCTGGTGCCGGGAATGACCGGCATGAGCAGGGTGAGTGGGCTGGCCATGGGGCTTCTTCCTAAGGTGGTGTGGGAATTGAAGCCTAGGTGGCGCCATATGGACTGTCAAAACGATTTATTCGTTTTGCAAACCAAATCGGGCATTTTAGGTATTGGTACTAAGGGCTTTTCCGATGGCGCGGCGCCAGGCCGCGCCGTCACTCATTTCCGATTGGTCAGCGATACGCCTATGGCCGACAGCGCGCCGCCTATCAGCATGGACGCCAGAATGCTTTCGCCCAGCAACAGCGCGCCCAGCAGCACGCCGAAAGCCGGCACCAGATTGGTGAAGATGGCAGTGCGCGACGGCCCCACCGCCCGGATGCCCTGGTAGTACCAGATGAAGCCCACCACGGTGCCGATGGCGCCGAGATAGAGGATGGACAGCCAGATCTTCCAGCCGAAGGACGCCCACGGCACCGAGACGATCTCGCCGGCCGCGCCCAGGGACAGGAAGGCCAGCCCCCACAAGGTGGCGTAGGTGGTGGCCGCGATCGGGCTCAGTGTTTCCATCGCCTTGCGCGAACCCAGGGTGTAGGCCGCCCAGCTCAGCACCGCCAGGCTCATCAGCATTTCACCGGCGCCGAAGGATTGGTGGAAATCGTGGAGGGTGCCGGCGAAGTCACCGCGGGTGATCACCACCATGGCGCCCAGCATGGCCACGGCGATGCCGGCCCAGCGCCGCAGTCCCAGCCGCTCATGGAAGACCAGGCTGGCGGCCAGCGCGGTCATGATGGGATTGAGGCTGACGAACAAGGCGGTGCGTCCGGCCGGAATGCGCGCCAGCGCGCCGAAGAAACAGAGGTTGTAGAGAAAGATGCCGGTGAAGCCGAGAAAGGCGGTGGTGGCGAGTTGCGAGCGGTTCAAGCGCGGCAGCCCGCCTTCGAACTTTTTCGCCACCAGCACCAGCAGCACGGCGGCCACCAGGAAGCGGCAGAAGGCGGCGCTCATCAGTGGCATGGCTTGCGCCAGCACTCTGCCGGCGATGAAGGTGCCGCCCCAGAACATGGCGGTCAGGACCAGCTTGCCGGCCAGAGTGGGGCGCAAGGCCGCTTGTTCGCTTGCCGGCGGCGGCGAGGGTGGCGCGATGACGGCGGCTGCGGTGCTTGATTGTGTCATGGGTGTGCATGCCGGGTCCAAGACCCGGTCTCCAATGCTATGTGGGTGTGTATATACTATTGATTGTTTGTATTCATGAAAAAATGAGCATTTGCTCATGAGGGCGGGGAATGACGTTCACGCAGTTGGAGATTTTTGCGCTGGTGGCGGAACTGGGTGGTTTCACCGCGGCGGCGGACAAGCTGGGCATCAGCCAGTCGGCGGTGTCGCATGCGATCCGGCAACTGGAGAAGGAATGGGGCCTGACCTTGCTGACGCGCGGCCAGGCCGGCATCGAGGCCACCGAGGCCGGCCGCGGCCTGCTGCTGCGGGTGCGCGAACTGCTGGGCGTGGCCGAGGCGATCCGCCAGGAAGTGTCGGCGGCGCGCGGCCTGAACCGCGGCGTGCTGCGCATCGGCTCCTTTGGCACGACCTCGTCGCTGTTGTTGTTGCCGCGCATACTCGAGCAGTTCAAGGCCAGCTATCCCGAAATCGATGTCTTCGTGGAAGAGGGCGAGGACGACGAAGTGGCGCAATGGCTGGCCGAGCGCCGGGTGGACGTGGGCTTCGTGATACTGCCCGACGAGCGCTTCGACACCATGCCGCTGGTGGCGGACCAGTTCGTGGCGCTGATCCCGGCGGCACATCCGCTGGCCAGCCAGCCCTCGGTGCGTCTGGCCGATCTGTGCGCGATGCCTTTCATCATGACGCTGGCGGGCAATACCTCCTTGATCGAGAAGTTGTTTGAAAGCGCAGGCCTGCGCCCTATGGTCAAGCACCGCTACGCCCAGATCATCACCATCGTCAAAATGGTGGAAAGCGGCGCCGGCGTGTCCATCGTCGCCGATCTCGCGGTGCCGGCGCCGCTGATGGCGCTGTGTCCCGGCATGGTGAAAAAGCCGCTGTCGCCGGTGGTGGGGCGCTCGGTGGGGCTGGCGGTGCCCAGTCAGAAACATGTGAGCCCGGCGGTGGCGGCTTTCCTGCAAACCTCCAAATCCATGGTGAAAAGCCTGCGCGGCGGCTCACTGGGCGGCTTGTGAGCGCTTAGAGCCTGTTCAAAGTCCGAGCAAGGGCGAGACAAGGCGTCGCGGCTGAGCAAGCGGAATGGACTCGTGGTGCATGAGCATTTCGAAGCGGTACTCACCGTGTCAGGTTTCACCACGCGCAGCAGATCGTAAACAGGCTCTTATCCGCGCGCGATGGCGGTGCGAGAGGGCGCGCAGTATGCTGGACCGGGTCGGCAATCCCGGTTGAAGCGGCGGGCAGTGGGTGTTTTCTCGGGATGAATTGAATATTTTAATTAATCGATGGCGGAGGCGACGGCGATGAATGCTTATCAAGATGATTGCTATGCGTTGAGTTGCGACCAACGCGGCGTTGCCAGGCTGGAGTTGCGCGCGGGCAAGGCCAACATCCTGGGTTGGGCTGAAATCAGGTCGTTGAGCCGAGCCATCCATGCGCTGCGCGATATCGCCGGGTTACGCTGCCTGGTGATCCTGGGGCGTCAGCATGTGTTCATCGGCGGCGCCAACATCAAGGACATGCTGGAGCTGGAGCCGGAAAGCGCCCAGGCCTTCATCCGCGAACTGGCGGCCTTGTGCGATAGCGTGCGCGAGCTGCCGGTGCCGGTGATCGCTCAAGTGCAAGGCTGGTGCCTGGGCGCCGGCGTCGAATTCATCGCCGCCTGCGACATCCGCATCGCGGCGGATGCGCGCTTCGCCATGCCGGAAGTCAGGCTGGGCTTGCCGTCGGTGATCCATGCGGCGCTGCTGCCGCGCCAGATAGGCGCCGGCCGCGCGCGGGCCTGGTTGTTGAGCGGACAGACCATAGATGCCGCCAAGGCGCTGTCCTGGGGGCTGGTGGACGAGGTGGTGGAAACGGAAGAGCTGGACGCGGCGGTGGAAAACGCCGTTGCCGGCCTGCTGCAATGTCCCGCGCATGCGCTGCGCATCCAGAAAACCTTGTGCAATGCCTGGGATGAGAGTGCGTCGCTGGCCGACAATATCGCCTTGACGGTGCCGGCCTTCGGCGCGACCTTCCACTACCCGGAGGCGCGGCAGGCGATGCGGGGCTTTCTGGGCCGCAACAAGGAGCGGAGCTAGCCGCCAAGAGCCGGTTCACGATCTCGAGAGCCAAGGCGTTGCGGCTGAGAACGCGGAATGTACGGGTGCTAGATGAGCATTCCGCAGACGGCACTCATCGCACAATCTTTCCACCGATGCGCAGCAGATCGTAAACCGGCTCTAAACGCAGCCCAGGCGACGCTTTACCGACGCACCCGATCAAAGCGGACCTGGCAGCGCGACTCCAGCACCTGGCCGGCGCGCAGCACCGTGGCGTCGTGGTAAGGCCGGCCGATGAACTGCACCCCGAACGGCAGCCCGGCCCGGTCCAGCCCGACCGGCACGGTCAGCGCCGGCAGGCCCAGCACATTGGCCGGCGTGCTCAGCCGGATATAGGCGGACACCACGCTTTCCTCCGTGCCGTCCGGCCAGGTGAAGCCGTGCTGGCCGTGAAGCGGCGCGGTATGCGGCACCGTGGGCGCCAGCAGCAGGTCGATGTCGGCGAACATCCGTCGCCAGGCCGCCTGCAATGCGGCTCGGGCGCGCTGGGCCTTGGTGTGATCGCTCTCCGGCACCAGCACGCAGGCTTCCAGCAAGGTCCTCACCTCGTCGCCATACAGCTGCGGCACGCTGCGCAAGCTGTTCCGGTGATGGGCGGCGGCTTCCGGCGCCACCAGCCCCCATTGGATGGGCAGGATGAGATCGGCCAGCGGAATCTCGACCGCCACCAGCTCCGCGCCGGCGGCGGCCAGTTCCGCCAATTGGTCCTGGAAGCCGGCCTGGATGTCCGGCGCGATATGATCGCAGAAATAATTGCCGGGCACGCCGATGCGCAGGCCTTCCAAGCCCTGGTCCAGCCCTTGGCGGTAGCCGCCGGCCGGCGCCGGCCGCGCGGAGGCGATGGCGTCCAGCATGGCAGCGGCGTCCGCCACGGTGCGGGTGATGGGCCCGACATGGTCCAGCGAATCGGACAGCGGCACCACGCCCTGGCGGGACACCAGGCCGTAAGTGGGCTTGAGGCCCACCAGCCCGCACAACGCCGCCGGCACCCGGATGGAACCGCCGGTATCGGTGCCCAGCGCCGCCAGCGCGCCGCCGTAGGCCACCGCGGCGGCGGAACCGCCGCTGGAGCCGCCGGGAGAGCGTTCCGGCGCCCAGGGATTGTTGGTCTGCGGCGTGGTCAGGCCAAACGCGAACTCGTGGGTGTGCGTCTTGCCGGTCAGTATCATGCCGGCCCGCCTGAGCTGGGCCGCCACCGCGCTGTCCGTTTCGGCGCGATGGTGCTGGCGCACGCGCGAACTGGCGGTGGTGGGCAGGCCGGCCGCGTCTATCAGGTCTTTCAGCGTATAGGGAATGCCATGCAAGACGCCGCGGTAGCCGCCGCCGCGTATCTCCTGCTCGGCCTGCCGCGCGGCGGCCATGGCCTGATCCGCGGCCAGGGTGACATAGGCGGACAGCCGCGTTTCCTGCTGTTGTGCGCGTTCCAGCACCGAGCGGGTCAGTTCCACCGGCGACAATTGGCCGTCCGCGATCTGGCGGGCGGCGTCCACAATGCTCAATTGATAAGCTTGCACGGTTCAGCTCCAGTCGGGATTAAAGGGATGGGCGCCGGTGTCGGCCAGGTCCAGCCGGTCCAGCCGGGCGATTTCCGCGCGGATGAAGGCCAGGGTGGCGGCTACTGCCTCCAGGCGCTCGGCGTCAAAGTTGAAGCCGGCGTCCTTGGCCAGCGCGGCCAGCGCGGATGGGGAGAGGGGTGTGGGGGTCATGGCTAGGCTCCTCTGGAGGGTGTGGACGCGGCTCAATATCCGCTGGGGGTGAGGATGGACTCGGCGAGTGCCGCGGCGATCGCTTATCTGCCGTATGGGCAGAACCGCGGCTTGAACAGACTCTTAGAGCCTGTTCAAAGTCTCGCGAGCAAGGGCGAGACAAGGCGAAAACGAGTGAAAAAGCGGAATGTACAAGTGGTACATGAGCATTTTGAGCTCGCTTTTAACGCCGTATCGCTGAAGCGCAGCAGACTTTGAACAGGTTCTTACACGAATTGCCACTGGAAACCCCCATCCCGGCGCGCCAGCCGGCCGGCGGAAGTGGCGGGAAAGTGCGCGGTGAACACGGTGGCGCGGCGTTCCGCAGCGAAATCCAGCAGCCAGCGCCGCGATTGCCGCGCCGCGTCCTGCTCGCGGCAAAACACTGAATTCCATGCCGGGCGGTACACCTGCATCGGGCTATGCATCACATCGCCGGTGAACAGGGCGGTTTCGCCGCGCGACGTCAGCGAGATCGCCATATGGCCGGCGCAATGGCCGGGCGTGGGATGGAAGCGCAGGCCATCCCTATACTCGCCGCCATCGCGGCTGATGGCAAGCGCCTGGCCGGCGGCGATCACCGGCGCCACGCTGTCGTCGAATACCATGCGCCGGCTGTCCGCCGCCGGCGTGGCGAAGAAGTCCAGCTCGCCCTGCGGCAGCGCATAGGTGGCATTGGGAAAGGTGGGGCGCCATTCGCCATCCACCAGCCGCGTGTTCCAGCCGACATGGTCGGCGTGCAGATGGGTGAGCAGCACATGGTCCACCTGCTCGGGCTGGACGCCCGCGGCGGCCAGGCGTTGCAGAAAGGGCGTTTGCAGCCGGTGAAACAAGGGGTTGAACGCGCGTTCCTTGTCATTGCCGATGCCGGTGTCGATCAAGAACAGCTGGCCCGCCCATTCCACCACCCAGCTATGCACGCTGAGGCTGAGATGCCCGGCGGGGTCCAGCAGGCCGCGCAACTGCGGCTGCTCGTCCAGCAAGGCCGCGTCCCAGTCGGCGTAGAGATAGGAGGGGGCCAGGCCGTGCAGCAGCGTGTCCGTCACACGGCTGATCTTGGCGTCGCCAACTTGGTAAGTGGGATTGATGCCGTTCATTTTTGTCTCTGCTTGTGATGATGCCGTTGGCGGCTTGGCTCTTAGAACCTGTTTACGATCTGCTGCGCGTCGGCGATACGGCGTTGAAACCGTCTTCGAAATGCTCATGTACCGCTTGTACATTCCGCTTTCTCAGCCGCTTTCGCCTTGTCTCGCCCTAGCTCGCGAGTCTTGGAACAGGCCTGTACTATCGCGGAATTCATTCATGCTTTCCAATGCCGAATTCTTAATTCGTGATAAATTGAAAGCATCGCAAGTCGAAAGAGCCCGCATGGAATTGCGCCATCTCCGCTACTTCATCGCCGTGGCCGAGCACCAGAGCGTGCGCCTGGCCTCGGAACAACTGCACATCACCCAGCCGGCGGTGTCGCGGCAGATTCAGGACCTGGAGCAGGAACTGGGCCTGCTGCTGTTCGAGCGTTCGTCGCGCGGGCTCAAGCTGACCGCGGCCGGCGACAGCTATTTGCGCGACGCGCGCCAGACGATGGCGGCGCTGGACGCGGCCGCCCACAGCGCGCGCCGCGTGGCCGCCGGCCTGCTGGGCCGGTTGCGGCTGGGCTGCGTGGAAAACGCCGGCTGGGATGGCCTGGTGCCCAGGGCTTTCAGCCATTTCCAGGCGGAAGCGCCCGAGGTCCAGATCGCGCTGGAGGTGCGCAACACGCCGGAGCAATTGCGCGCGATTGCCGACGGCGCGCTGGACGGCGGTTTCATCTATCAATACGAGCCCCTGCCCGAAGCCTTGGCCGGCCTGCCGCTGCTGGAGCACGACGTGGTGCTGGCATTGCCGCGCTGCTGGGACGAGGACTACGACGAAACCCGCCCCATCGCCTTGCGCGGCTTGGCGGAGCGGCCCTTCGTGATGCTGCCGCGCGCGGCCTATCCCGGCTATTACGACCGCTTGAACAGCGCCTGCCGGCAACTGGGCGTGCATCTCAAGGTGGCGCAGGAGGCGAGCACCGAAACGGCGATCCTGTCGCTGGTTTGCGCCGGCATTGGCGCCGCCATCGTCAATTCCGCCAATCTGGGTCGTCCGCCGGCCCAGGCGCGCTTGTTGCGGCTGCAAGACCTGTCCTTGCCGATGCCGCTGACCTTTGTCTGGCGCCAGGGCGCCGCCAATCCGGCGCTGGCGCGTTTTCTGGCGCTGTTGCGGCACGAGACGGGCCAGGAAAAGTGAAAACCATGAAAACATTGTCCGCTTTGCTATTGGCCTGGCCGCTGCTGGCGCTGGCCGCGCCCGGAGCCGGCTTTTCCTCCGCCACCGAGGATGAAACCGAATCCTGGAGCAGGGTCGAGCCGGCGCTGGCGGAGGCCATCGTCGCCCACGAAGAGATGCGGGAACAGGTGGACGAACTGATCAAGGAGCATGGGCTGAAGCAAGACTACCGGCAATTCTTCGTCGCCCGGCCCATCCGCCTGTCCCGTCAGCACAATGGCTACTGGTTTGTGCGTCCCGGTTCGGCGCCTTATTACCCGGCTTTCTACGGCGCCCACGCCTTCATGCACTGGATCACACAGGGAGAACGGGTGATTTACGCCGGTAGTTCCGACGCGTTCAGCATCCTGCCCGGCAGCAGCCATGGGCTGTTCGACATCGAAGAAGCGCAATGCCGGGTGGACCGATGCTATTTGGTCAGGCTTCGTTATGATGGGCGCCGCTATGTCGAGGCCGAATGCACGTTGCGGGACTTGTCCAGCGGCAAGAGCGGGCCATGCCAATGACTGATGAGGAGTGTGATGATGTTGTTTCTTTCCCGCTTATTGAACTGGCGGCCATGGCGCGCGGCGGAGCGCGTCGTCTTCGACCAGCACGCAATCAGCCATACCCCGCTGCGCGGCGCGGTGACGCGGTTTGATTGGGCGGACCTGGACGCAATCGATATCGAGACCACAGACCAGGGCCCGTTTGTCGATGATGTGTTCTGGCTATTGTCCGGCCCCAAGGGCCTATGCCGCATCTCCAATGCGGCGGAAGGGATGCAAGCCTTGCGGCAAGCGCTGCAGGCGCTGCCGGGCTTTGATCACGATGTCGCCATCATGGCGATGGCCATGGCCGTAAACGCTCGCTTCCCATGCTGGCGGCGGGCCGAGCCGTGATGGCTGGACGGGCGGCGCGGATTCATCGGCCCAGCGCTAGCCACTGCCGCCGCGTGATGCGGCTGATATGTTCGGTGCGGTAGTCGCCCAGGAATGGGTTGTATTTGTTCTCCTCGCTATGGTGGTGGCGGAAACCGCATTTGGCCTGGGCGCGGTGGGACTGGGCATTGCCGGCGAAGTAGCCGCACCACAACGTCTTGAGGTTCAGGGTTTCGAAGGCGTGGCGCATGACCTCGCGCACCGCTTCCGGGATCAGCCCCCGGCCCCAGTAAGGCACGCCTATCCAGTAGGCGATCTCGCCATCCCGCGGGCCGATCTCGAAGTTGCTGCCAGCGCTGTCCAGGATGCCGACACAGCCAACCACGCGGCCCTCGTCCCTCAGCTCCAGCGCGTATACCTCCGGCTGTTTGAATACGGTTTGAATGATCTCGGCACTGTGCTCCACGCTGCTGTGCGGCGGCCAGCCGGCGATGGGGCCGACCCTGGCGTCCTTGGCCACTTGGTAGAGATCGGCGGCGTCGCTGTCTTGCCAGGGGCGAAGGATCAGGCGCGGTGTTTCCAGTTTCATCGTCATGCCCTCATATCGGCGTTTGGGGATGCGTGCAGATTAGCGTGTCCAGGCTGAGGGATGAATGGACATTCCTGAGCGGTTTCGGTACTTTTGGAAACAATCATGCTTGACGGCCTTGAGCGATGGCGCCGGAATTACAGGGATTCTCTAATATGCGCGTGGTACCCCAGCTACTGAATCAGGATGATTCGATACGGATTGCGAGGAGCACGCTGGCGGACGGCCTGGGCTTGCCGCTGGGTTTCGGGCACGCCTATATCGCGCTGCTGGTCTGCGTGGAAGGCTGTGCGCGCTTCACCATTAATTTCAAGGAAAGGGCGGTGCGCCGGCACCATGTGCTGGTGTTGGCGGAAGACACGATTGCGCTGCTGCGGCGGCGCTCGCGGCGGTTCGCGGCCTTTGTCTGTCTGATGCCCAAGAGCCGGGCGGCGGAAGTGGCTTATCCGCTGCCGAACAGCCTGTTTGTCTTCCTGCATCAGCACCCGCATTGCATTCCCGCCTTGGCGGACGCGGCCTTGCTGAGCGGGTGGCTGGCGCAAATGGAAGACGCAGCCGGCCATTGTCCGCAGCATGGCCGGACGATGCTGCGCAATCTGCTGCAGAATTTCTTCCTCAAGGTCGCGGAGCGGGTATCGGCGGAAGACTGCGCCGAGCCGGAGTTCAGCCGCGGCGAAATGCTGAGCTGGCGCTTTTGGGAGCTGGTGGGCCGGCATTCGACGCAGCGCCGCGAGGTGAGCTTTTACGCGGAGGCGCTCAGCATCACGCCGTTCTACCTGTCGCAGCTGAGCAGGAAATTCTTCAATGACAGCCCCAAGGGCTTGATCGATCGGCAAGTAGTGCAGGAGATCAAATCGCTGCTGACCTATGGCGATCTGTCCATTGGCCAGCTAGCGGACAAGCTGTGCTTTGAGGACGCCTCCTATCTGTGCCGTTATTTCAAGCGCCATACCGGTATGTCGTTGACCGCCTATAGAAAAGCGGCGCGCGGGAGCGCGCCGTCGCGATGAGGGCCGGCTCTTGATGTGCTGCGCTTGTTTCTTGAGGTCCTAAGAACCTGTTCAAAGTCTGCTGCGCTTCGGCGATACGGTGTTGAAACCAAGCTCAGCGCTCATGTACCAGGGGTACATTCCGCTTTCTCCGCCGCAATGCCTTGTCTCACCTTGGCTCGCGAGATCGTAAACAGGTTCTAAGCGGGCAGTCACATGGGTAGACAATGGAATAGCGGGCTGCCGCGCCAACATCACCCTGATCAACGGCGTGAAGCGGCTGCGCCGGGACTGGCTTACGGTGAATGCGGGTTTTGTGGGGCGAAGAAGCTGTTGGAAGTACTGACCGGTTTTCAGGCAAGATTCGCGGCGCTGCCCGAGGAGATTGACCGCCACTCGGGAGCGCCGGCCGCGGAGGAGTATGTCTTCCTGGAGTTTGATTGCTGGGAGGAGGCTTTCGACTATGGGCAATCCCGGTTCATTCTGGATGAGGCGTCGAAAGTCATCGCATGCGCCTCGCTGCGCATCCATGCTCCAAAAACCCATGGCCTGGATATATTCTTCCTGCTGAATGTGGATTGCTTCGAACCCGTGGTTTCAAGGCGCTTGGCGGATGCGCTGGCCAGGGCCGGGATATCCGGATTCAAGCGGGTGCCAAGCGGAGTTCGCCTGGTCCGAATAGCCTGCGGCGGCAGGCTTATCCGGCCACCTGTTTCATCACGCGCTCGATTTCATCCTGCAATTGCATGCTGTCTATCGGCTTGGTCATGAAGCCATCCATGCCGGCGGCGATGGCGGCCTCGCGATCCTCCTGAAACACGCCCGCCGTCAGGGCGATGATGGGCGTGGCGTTCTTGTCATCGTTCGCGCTCTCCTGACGGATGAATTTACAGGCGGCGATGCCATCCATGACCGGCATCTGCACATCCATCAGAATCAGGTCGATATCATGATGCCGCCAGGCATTGATAACCTCCTTCCCATTGCACGCGGTATAGATGCGATGGCCGTATTCCTCCAGCAGCATGGTGATGATGTCCAGATTGATCGCATCGTCATCGGCTACCAGGATGTTCAGCGGGCGAGCGTGCTTGGGCCGGTGCTCCGTATTGGCGATGACAGGGTTGGGCAGGCTTTCCGGCGGCGCCGGGCGCAGAGGAAGATAAACCTGAAAAATGGAGCCTTTGTCCACCGTGCTTTGAACTTCAATCCGCCCGCCCATCTTTTGCACCAATTGCAGCGCAATGCTGGTGCCAAGACCGGTGCCACCAAAGCGGCGCGTGGTCGACGCGTCGGCCTGGGAGAACGGCTGGAATAGCCTGGCCAAGGTGTCCTCGTTCATGCCGATGCCGCTGTCGCGAATCATTATGATGATATCATCTTTTTCGGATAGCACCGTCAGCCAAACTCCGCCCCGTTCCGTGAACTTGATGGCATTGCCCACCAGATTGATCAAGATCTGCCGGACCCGAAACGCATCGCCAAAGAAAGTGTGCTGGGTCATGGACGGGTATTTCAACTGCAAGGCGATGCCTTTTTTGTCCGCGCTTAATTTCAGGATGTCGATCACATGCTCGGCCACTTCTCGCAAAGAGAAGGGGGCTTCTTCCAGTTGCAGCGCATTTTGTTCCAGCTTGGCGGTATCGAGGACATCGTTGAGCAGGCCCAGCAGGCTTTTGGCTGAGTGGTTGACTGTCCTTAACATCTCCTTTTGCTTGGCATCCAGCGGCGTGCCTTGCAACAAGTCGGTGTAGCCGATAATCGCGGTCATCGGGGTTCTGATTTCATGGCTCATGTTTGCCAGGAAGGCGCTTTTGGATTTGACGGCTGAAAGCGCATGGTTCTTGGCTTCAATCAGGGCGAACTCTGTCGCCTTGCGCTCGGAAATATCCAGAATCACCCCATCGATCAAGAGCGGCGTCCCCGCTTCATCGTATACGCCGCGCGCGCTTTCCAATACCCAGCATTCCTCCTTGTCCAGACAAAGCAGGCGGTACTCGACCACATAGAGTTGATGCTGATCCAGTGCCGAGCGGATGGCCTGGCATACTCTTTCCTTATCCTCCGGGTGGATGAGGTCCAGCATTTGAATTCGGCCATCCACAAATGCCTTGGCCGGGCATCCGCATAAGTCCTCGATATTGTCGCTGATGAAAATCGTTTTCCAGGGCTCCAGGCAGTGGCTGCGGAAGGTGACGCCGGGGATGTTGTCGATCAGGGTGCGAAATTGCCGTTCGCTGTCTCTCAGCTCATGCTGTATGCGGTTCCGCTCGCTGATGTCGCCAATATAACCGACATAAATGACTTGATCAGGCAGCACCACCTTGCCAACCGACAGGCGGATGGGAAATAGCGTGCCATCCTTTTTGAGAGCGATTTCTTCACGCTCTCTCCCGATCAGCTTCGCGATCTGCGTCCGCATATACTCGGCAAGGAAGCCATCGTGTTTGGAGTGATGTGGTTCCGGCATGAGCAGGCTGATATTCCTACCCAATAATTCATCAATCCGCCAGCCGAATAAGCGTTCAACCGCCGGATTGGCGGTTTGGATGCGGCCTTTTTCATCAATGGTGATGATGGCGTCCACCGAAGTGTTCAAGGTGGCCTGCAGTTTCAATTCATTGCTCAACGCCCTCTGATACAAGGGCCGGTAACGCAAGAGCACATTTCCGGCGAATACGATGGTGCCCAGCATCAGCACGATGATGGCGATGGCGATGGCCAAGCTGGCATTGTCGTCAATGGCATTGCGAAAGCTGGGATCAGCGATGCCGATGAAACGGGCGGCTTCCATTCCAAAATAATGCATGCCCGCAATGGCGACCCCCATGACGATGCCGCTGAGCAGCGTCATCTTTCCCTTGCCGATTTTTTTATTGTCCAGACCAAAGCGGATCCAAAGCGACAAGGTGCTCAGCAAGATGGCGAGCAAGATCGAAATGGCGAACCAAATGGGGTCATACCGCAGCAGCGGCGCCATGCGCATGGCCGCCATGCCGGAATAGTGCATGGTGCCGATGCCAGATCCAACCAGCACGCCGCTGATCAATAACTGCCTGCCGGCGATTTTGGCTTGGGACAGCAAATGCAAGGCGATGCCGGAGGCCGCGATGGCGGGAAGCATGGACAAGAGGGTGGGCAGCAAGGCGTATTTGACGGTGCTGCACGCGTTGAACGCCAGCATGCCGACAAAATGCATCGCCCAGATGCCGCCGCCCATTGCGCAAGAACCGGTGGCGAGGGCGACCTGGCGCAGCCAGCGTTCGCTGGCTTCGCGCGCCAGGCCGGCAATCTGCAATGCCAGGCAAGAAGTGAAAATGGCGACCAGCAAGGACAGCGTCACTAGCCATGGGTTGTAGCGGGTGGGTAAGAACAGATAGGACTGGTAAGCGTCAATAAAGAATGAACTGAGCATGGCCTCCCCATTTTCATTGGTCTCATCACGCGGTGCCAATAAAGCTCTTGGACCCTGCTTCAGGTATAGACAATGGCGCTGGCGAGATGGGGGGATCGCGATCGGCGGCAGCCGGCGAACGGTGGGCGCTCAATCCATGATGTGCTCCGGCAACAGGCGGCGGCGCGATCCGTGCCTTCATCTTGCTGCATATTTATGCCGTTGAACTTGTTTTTCATGCGAACTTCATGAAAAGATCAACGTAAATAGATAGTCGCCTGTTATTTGGTGCTCTTATATTTAATTTTTAAATACAGCTTGTCATGGCATTGCGTCAGTTAATTGAATGGCCGGCGGTGCGCTCTTTACGTAATTCTCATGCCTATCGATAATAAAATTCATCGATTCAAGCTTGTTTCTATTGATCCAGTCTTCGGTAATTAAGTCTTTGATATCTCCAAGAAAACCAGTGTATCGAAAATATATAAGCCGAAATTGGTATCGGGTGTAACTGGCAGTTTGGGTGGTGCTTTCCCCTGAGGTCTTTCAGTATAGTGCGACACTTAATTTTCCCTATTACTGCATGGGGAAATTAATGCGATCAATTGAATCCATATAAAAATAATTCTAGCGCCGATATTCATAAATCCCGGATTTTAATGGCCGGAGAAAATTATGGAGATATTCCTTATCTGTTCGATGTGATGTGAATGGGTAAGGGTTCGGCTGCTGAAGTGATATCGAATCATCTCAACAGAAAGTCGGCATGGTGAATGAGCCACCCTGGAGTTCCTATTCTCTTCTTGATTCAAGCGTTGTCTGGGCGAATCGCCGCGCACGCGTCACGCATTCTTTCGTGAAAACGATGGAATGACCCTATCCGGCTGGTCGCGGGACACCCTGCGACAAGCTGGAACCCATCAAAACAGCATCACCGCTTCTTGAACGGAGCGGACCTCTGTCCGAGCCGCCAAGGTCCTCGCCAGCCGCGCGATATGTCGTCGTCGCTGCGCGCTGGGTAAGCGCAAGGGACAGATTATTCCTGTGGGAGCGCCGCGACGATCGAGCTTATGCCAATTGAGCGATTTCAATGGGCGCGCCCAATCCATACCGGAGCAGTTGTCGATACATGGAGGTCATGCAATGAATTCCTCATCCGATGTCGCGTCGCGGCGGACGTCCGCCGCCGACAAGTTCGGACCTCACCAAGCTTTTCCGCATCGCGAAGCGCCTAGCATCGCCCAGCAGTTGCTGTGGCGGGCGGAGGCGAGTCCCGATCGTCTCGCCTACGCGTCGGCCGATCCGGAGAAAGCGCTCGCGCTAAGCTATGCGGCGTTGTGCGAACGCGCGTCCGGCATCGCCGCGCGTCTGGCGCCAGCGACCGAGGCCGGCGAGCGCGTGATGCTGGTCTATCAGGAGCCGCTCGATTTCCTTCCGGCCTTCTTCGGCTGCTGCCTGGCCGGCGTGATCCCGGTGCCGGTGGCGCCGCGTCACGGCCGCGACACGATGGCGGCGATCGCTCAAGACTGCGGCGCCGCCATCGCGCTGAGCGCGGAGGCGCGGGACGCCTTGCCGGGCCTGCGCTGGATGCGCACCGACGAGGCCGAGCGCGCCGCGCCCTTTTTGCGGGTGGCGAAGGACGCCAGTCCGGCGCTGCTGCAGTACACCTCGGGTTCGACGCGCACGCCGCAGGGCGTGGTGGTCACGCAAACCGGGCTGTGGGCGACGATAGACGATCTTGACCGCGGCGCGATGCACGACGCGGACAGCGCGATGATCAGCTGGCTGCCGTACTTCCACGACATGGGCCTGGTGTACGGCATTCTCACCCCCTTGCAATGCGGCTTTCCCGCCTATCTGATGGCGCCGGAGAAATTCGTCGCCCAGCCCATGTCCTGGCTGCGCGCGATAGCCGCGCGGCGCGGCACCCACACCGCCGCGCCGAATTTCGCCTACGCCTTGTGCGCGGACCGCGCGGGCGATCTCGCGCCGGGCACCGACTTGTCGTCCTTGCGTTATGCGCTGAACGGCGCGGAGCCGGTGCGCTGCGACACGGTGCGCCGCTTCGAGGCGGCCTTCGCGCCGTTTGGGCTGCGTTCTTCGGTGGTGGTGCCGGGCTACGGCCTGGCCGAGGCGACCTTGAAGGTGACCGCCGGCCGTTGCGGCGAGGGCACGCGCGGCGTGCGCTTCGCGCGGGAGGCGCTGGCGCGCGGCCGCGTGTCGCCGCAGACGGACGGCGTCGAATTGGCGGCCTGCGGCGTCAGCCTGATCGATACGCGCGTCCGCATCGTGGACCCGGACACGCGCGCGCCGTGCGCGCCGGACGCAGTCGGCGAAATATGGGTGACCGGGAGCACGGTCGCCGACAGTTATTGGCGCCGCCCGGAGGAGTCGCGCGAGATCTTCGGCGCGCGGCTGGCCGACGGCGACAGCGCATGGCTGAGAACCGGCGATCTGGGCTTTCTGCACGAGGGCGATCTGTTCGTCACCAGCCGCTTGAAGGATTTGATCATCGTCGGCGGCCGGAATGTCTACAGCCACGATCTGGAAGACACCGTGTCGGCCTGCCATCCGTCGATTCGGAAGGGGCGCGCCTTCGCCGCCGCCGTCGACGGCGAGGACGGCGAAGGGATTCTGATCGGCGCCGAGGTGCGCGGCGGCTGCGGGGAGGCGGAGGCCCGTGACATCCTGCCGGTGATTCGCGCGGCGCTGGCGCGGGAGCACGGCGTGGCGCCGGCGCGCATCGCGCTGCTGTGGCGAGGCAGCATCCTGCGCACCTCCAGCGGCAAGACCCGGCGCGGCGCCACCCGCGACGCGCTGCTGCGCGGCGAACTGCGCATCGTCGCCGACGACGCGGCCGAGGCGGCCGACGACGCGATTCTGGCCGAGATCGCGCGCTTCGTGCCCGGCGCGGCCGCGTCGCCCGACGCCAGGCTGATCGATCTGGGGCTGGATTCGCTGTCGGCCGCGCGGCTTGCCGCCGCCGCGCGCGCGCGTCATGGCGTGGAATTGTCGTTCGCGGCGCTGTTCGCGCTCTCCGCCCGGCAACTGCGGCGCGAAATCGTCGACGCCCCGCGCCTGGACGCCGCGGCGCCGGCCGCGGCTCGCCGCTATGCGGCGGGGGAGGCGTTCGAACTGTCCGAGATGCAGCAGGCTTACTGGATAGGCCAGCAGGGCGGGGTGCCGCTGGGCAGCGTGTCCCCGCACATCCGCGTGGATTTCGAGATAGACGCCGCGCGGGCGCCGGAACTGGGCCGGCGCCTCGCGCGGCTGGTCGCCCGCCACCCGTCCTTGCGGATGACGGTGGGCGCGGACGGGCGCGGCGCGTTCGACGCGCTGGCCTACGACCCCTTGCTGCCGCCGCAGGATTTGCGCGGGCTGGACGCGGCGGAGGCGGCGGAACGGCTGGAGGCGACGCGCGAGAGCCTGGCCGAGCGCGACGGCCCGCCCGTGCTCGCCGTCGTCTCCCGTCTGACCGAGAGCGCGGCTATCCTGCACCTGCGGCTCAGCCTGCTGGCCGGCGATCTGCGCAGCTTCCTGCAACTGATGGCCGAGCTGGCGCGCGACGCGGCCGACGAGGCCCCCGCGCAATGCATCACGCCGATGACGCCGCCGGCGGCGACCGAGGCGCAGCGCGAGGCCTGGCTGCGCCGGGTCGAAGCCATCGCGCCGGCGCCGGAGTTGCCGATGAAGATGGCGCTGGCCGAGGTGGCCGAGCCGCGCTTCGCCAACCGCCGCCGGGAGCTGCCCGCCGCCATGTCCGCGGCGCTGACGGCGCGGGCGCAGGCGCTCGGGGTCACGCTGACTTCGCTGTGCATCGCCGCCTTCGCCGACACGCTGCGGCTGTGGACGGCGGCGCACGCCTTCACGCTCAACGTGACTTGCAACACGCGGGCGGAGCAGGCGGGGCTGGCGATAGGCGATTACACCAGCAACACCTTGCTGTCGCTGAGCGAGCGTCACCCCTCGTTCGCCGCCTTCGCCCAAGCGGTGCAGCGGCAAGTGTGGGCCGATCTGGACGCGCCCTGGTGCTCCGGCGTGTCGATTCTGCGCGAGCTGAGCCGGCGCAACGGCGCGCCCGTGCTGATGCCGGTGGTGCTGACCAGCTTGCTGTCCGGCGATCCGGCTGACGATCTGGCCCTGCTGGACGGCGTCGGCCGCGTGGTCGACATGGCCAACCCCACGCCCCAGGTGTCGCTGCACGCCGTCCTGGGACGGCGCGGCGACAGGCTGGTGCTGATGTGGGAGTCCGTCGCGCAGCTGTTCCCCGACGGCATGGTGGACGCGATGTTCGAGGTCTTCCTCGGCGCGCTGGAAACGATGGCGACGGACGCCGCGGCGGTGGAGCGGCCGACGCTGGCCCGGCTCGCGCCGCAGCAGGCGGCGCGGCGCGCGGCGGTCAACGCCACCGCGGCGGAGCGCGCGCCGCGCCGGCTGGAAACCCCCATCGTCCAGCAGGCGCGGATCGCGCCGGAGGCGGTGGCGGTCAGGCAGGGCGAGACGACGCTGAGCTACGGCGCGCTGCTGCGCGAGGCGGAAGACATCGCCGGCGCGCTGCGGCAAAGCGGCGTGGCGCGCGGCGAGGTGGTGGCGGCCATCGTCGCGCCGGGGCCGCGCGCGGTGGCGGCGCTGCTGGGCATTGTGATGGCGGGCGCGGTCTATCTGCCGATAGAGCCGTCTTGGCCGGCCGCGCGCATGGAAGAACTGCTCGGCGAGGCCGGCGCCCGTCTCGCGCTGCTGAGCGCGGCAGGCCCGGCGCTGCCGGTGCCCGCGCTGCGTCTGGACCAGCCGCTGCCGCGCGGCGACGCGGGTCCGGCCGCGGACCTCGAGGCCGGCGACGCGGCCTATGTGATCTTCACCTCGGGTTCGACCGGGCGGCCGAAGGGCGTGCTGATCGCGCACGAGGCCGCGGCGAACACCATAGACGACATCAACCAACGCTTCGCGGTCGGTCCGGCCGATCGTGCGTTGTGCGTGTCCTCGCTGGCCTTTGATTTGTCGGTCTACGACATCTTCGGCCTGCTCGCGGTCGGCGGCGAGGTGGTGTTCCCGGCCCGCTCGCGCGATCCGGACGCGATGGCCCAGGCGCTCAGCGACGGCGGGGTCACCATCTGGAATTCCGTGCCGGCGGTGCTGGAACTGATGCTGGAAGTGTCCGCGCCGCGTTCGCCGCATCTGCGCCTGGCGCTGATGAGCGGCGACTGGATCGCGCCCGGCCTGGCCGGGCGGCTGCGCGACGCGTTTCCGGCGCTGCGGCCGATCAGCCTGGGCGGGGCGACCGAGGTGTCGATCTGGTCGGTGGTGCATCCGATCGCGCCCGAGGACGCCGTGCTGGCGTCGATTCCCTACGGCCGGCCGCTGTCCAACCAGCAATGCTTCGTGCGCGCGCCCGACGGCCGGGAGCGGCCGGACGGCGTGGTGGGCGAATTGCTGCTGGGCGGCCGCGGCCTCGCGCTCGCCTATCTGGGCAACGAGGCGGAAACCGAGCGCCGCTTCTTCATCGACGCCGAGGGCCGGCGACTCTACCGCACCGGCGATCTCGCGCGCTGGCAGCCGGACGGCGAGCTTGAACTGCTGGGACGGATGGACGGGCAGGTCAAGGTGCAGGGCTATCGGATCGAGCTGGGCGAGATCGAGGCTGCCGCGATGCGCGCCGGCTGCCTGGCGCGCGCCGTGGCCTCGGTGGCCCGGCGCAAGGACGCGACGGTGATCCAGCTGCACGTGGTGGCGCTGCCGGATCATCAAGGCGACGTGGTCGCGGCCGTGCGCACTCAGCTGGTGCTGCACCTGCCCGCCTATATGCAGCCGCATCACGTGATGGTGCTGGACGCCTTGCCGCTGACGGCGAACGGCAAGGTGGACCGCGCGCGTCTCGCCGAGCTGGCGGCCCCGCCTCCCGCGCCGGCGACGCCGGCCGCGGCGGCGCGGCGCGACGCTTCGCTGGAGGCCACGATGCTGGCCGCCTTCGCCGAAGTGGTCGGCGTCGAGATAGACCCGCGGCAGGGCTTCTTCGACGCGGGCGCCACCTCGATGCACATCGTGAGGCTGCGCGCGCTGCTGGCGTCGCGCGGCGTCGCGGTGCCCCCGCTGGTCGATTTCTTTTCGCTGGCCACGATACGGGCGCTCGCCGAGCGCGCCGATACGGGCGAGGCGGACCTTTCCCCAATGATGGACGTCGACGGCGCGCGCGCCTATCGACAGCGCGTACGCGCACGCAAGGAGGCTTTGTAATGACTGATGCAACACCCGTAGACGCCGTAGCGATCATCGGCGCGAGCTGCCGCCTGCCCGGCGTCAGCACCCTGGAACAGTTCTGGTCGATGATAGCCGACGGCCGGGTCGCGATTGAACGCTTCGGCGCGGACGCGGCGCGCCGCGAAGGCGTGCCGGAAACGGTGCTGGCCCAGCCCGGCTTCGTCGGCGCCGGCGGTCCGCTGGACGGCGTCGATCAATTCGACGCGGCCTATTTCGGCATTCCGCCGTCGCAGGCGGCGGCGATGGACCCGCAGCAGCGGATTTTCCTTGAATGCGTGCACGAGGCGCTGGAGCGCGCCGGTCACGGCGCGGCGCGCGGCGCGCGCGTCGGCGTCTGGGCCGGCTCGGCCAGCGTCGATTATCTCGTCGACCACGTGCGCGACCGGCTGGACCGCGCGTCGCCCAACCGCTATCTGCAGCAATGGGTGGGCGTGGACAAGGACTATCTGGCCACTCAGGTCGCCTACCGGCTCGATTTCGGCGGCCCGGCCATCAGCTTGCAGACCGCGTGCTCGACTTCCCTCGTCGCCGTGGTTCAGGCGATGCAGGGACTGCTGAGCTTCCAGTGCGACTTCGCGGTGGCGGGCGGCGTCAGCGTCGCCTTGCCGCAGCGGCAGGGCCATGTGTACGAGGAGGGCAGCATTCTGTCCGCGGACGGCGCCTGCCGTCCGTTCACCACGGACAGCAGCGGCACGGTCTTCGGCAACGGCGCGGGCGTGGTGGTGCTGCGCCGCCTGGAGGACGCGCTGGCCGACGGCGACCCCATCATGGCGGTGATTCGCGGCGGCGCGGTCAACAACGACGGCGCGGCCAAAGTGGGCTTCACCGCGCCCGGCGGGCGCGGGCAGCAGGACGTGATCCGCCAGGCGCTGGCGCTCAGCGAGGTGGACGGCGCGTCGATAGGCTATGTGGAGACGCACGGCACCGGCACCGCGATCGGCGACGAGGTGGAACTGGCGGCGCTGGGCGCGGCCCTGGGCCAGCGTTCCGCCGCCGACGCGCGCTGCGCGCTGGGCACGCTGAAGGCGAACGTCGGCCATCTGAACGCGGCGGCGGGCGCTTGCGGGCTGATCAAGGCCGCGCTGGCGGTGGAGCATGGGCGGATTCCGGCCGCCGTCGGCGCGGAACGCGCGATAGACGCGCTGCGCGGCGACGCCGGCTTCTACCTGCCGACGGAAACCGCGCCTTGGGACGCGCCGCAGCGGCGCGCCGGGGTCAGCTCCTTCGGCATCGGCGGCACCAACGCCCACGTGATCATAGAAGCGGCGCCGCCGCGCGCGCCGCGCACGCCGGACGTCGCGCCGCTCTTGCTGCTGTCGGCGCGCGGCGAAGCCTTGCCCGCGCTGTGTGCGGACTACGCGGACTTTCTCGACGGTCATCCCGAGCTGAGGATAGAAGACGTTTGCCTGACGGCGGCGCTGGGGCGGCGGCATTGGGAGCAGCGCGCGGCGTTCCGCGCCGAATCCCGCGAGGCCTTGATCGCCGCGCTGCGCGCCTTCGCCGCCGGCGAGCCGAGCGCGGAGACGATCGCGGCGGAAGTGCCGGCGCGCGCGCCGGAGCTGAGCTTCGCCTTCGGCGGCGCCGAGGATCTGGACGCGGTATTGACCCGTGTGCAGTTGTGGCTGGCGAGCGGCGTCGTGCCGGCCAGCGTGTGCGCGACGGGGAGCGGGGTGTTCGCCGCGGCCTTCGCGGCGGGCGCGCTGAGTCTTGAGGATGCGCGGCAGCGCCGCGCGGAGCGCGCCGTCGCGCCGTCGCTATTGTGGATCAGCGCGGCCTCGGGCCTGCCGCTGGACAGCGCGGAGGCGGTGCGCGAGGAACTGGCCGGCGCGGGCACGGCGCCAGGCGCGGCGGACGCCGCCGAGGCGCTGGAAGCGGCCGGCGCGGAATGGGTGCTGGACTTCGGCGACACGGCGCTGGGCGCGGGTGCTGCCGGCATGGTCTCGCTCGATCCGGCCTCGCCGGACGCGCTGGCGCGGCTGTGGACCGCGGGCCTGACGCTGGAGCTGTCCCAGCATTACCGCGACGGCAACCGGGTGGCGCTGCCGACCTATCCCTTCCAGCGCCAGCGTCACTGGATAGACCGCGCGCCGCGCTTCCTGGCGGCGGGCGCGACGCCCTTCCTTGGACGGCGCACCGACGCGCCGGCCTTGGGCGCGACCTTCTTCGACGCCGAATGGAGCGTGGCCGTCTTGCCCTTCCTGCAGGATCACGTGATTTACGACAAGGTGGTGGTGTCCGGCGCGGCGCTCGCGGTGATGATGGCCGACGGCGCGCGCGCGCTCACCGGCTCGGACGGCTGCGTGCTGAGCGATCTGCGTTTCCCGGCCGCGCTGGTGATTCCGTCGGGCGCGGCGCGCAAGGTCCAGCTGCAATTGGTGCGCGACGGCGACGGTTTCGAAGCCACGGTGTTGACGCTGGAGTCCGCCGACGTCCACGCGACGGCCAGGGTGGACGCCGGCGAGGCGCCGGGCGCCGCGCCGTCGGAGCCGGTGCGCGGAGAAGCGATCTCCACCGAGCTGCTGGATAGCTGGCTGCGCGCGCGCAGCGTGGTGATGGGACCGACCTTCCGGCGTCTGTCGGACATCGTGGTCGGGGACGGCGACGCGTGTTGCGATATGCGGGACGACGCCGACGACGCCGGCTGGTTGTTGCACCCCGGGGTGCTGGATTCGGTGCTGCAACTGGTGGCCGCCGCCGCGCGGCCCGAGGGCAGCAAGGCTTTTGTGCCGACGCGCATCGCGCGGCTGGCGCTGCACGGGCGGACCGGCGCCGGGATGCGCTGTCACGCGTCGGCCGAGCGGGGGCAGGCCAGCCTGTTCGACGCCGGCAAGGTGCTGCTCGAAATGACCGGCCTGGAGTCGCGCGAGGTGACCCGCAATGAATTGCTGCGCGTCGAACCGCTGCGCGAGGGCTATGCGGTGGAATGGCGCGACGCGGCGGGCGGCGACGCCGCCGCGCTGCCGGCGACCATCGCCATCCTGAGCGGAGCGGGGGATACGGCGGCAGGGCTGGCGGCGATGCTGCGCGACGAAGGCAAGGAGGCCGTCGTGGTGGCGGCGGTGAACGATATTCCCTTCGACAAGGCGGGCCTGATCGTCGATTGCCGCGGGCTGGAGGCGCGCGGCGACGCGCCGGCGCCGGCGGTTTACGCCGGGGCGCTGGAACTGTTCGCCACGGCCGCGCGGCGCGAGCGGCCTTGCCGCATCGCCTTGGCGCTGGCGCCGGACGCGCCGGCCTCGGCGCCGCTGCAGGCGCTGTCGCGCGCGGTGGCGATGGAAACGCCGCATCTGCAGACGCTGGCGCTGCACGCGGGCGACGCGCGGGCGATCCGCCGCGGCCTGGATTACTTCGAGCGCGAGACCGAAGTCGCGGTCAAGGGCGAGGCGGTCGCCGCGCCGCGCTTCGACGAGCGCGCGCTGCCGCTCAGAGCGGACCTCGCGCTCTCGGCGGACGCCACGTGGCTGATCACGGGCGGGCTGGGCGAACTCGGCCTGCGCGTCGCGAGCTGGCTCGCCGCGCTGGGCGCGCGCGCCTTGGTGCTGACCGGCCGCCGGCCGGCCGACGCCGCGGCCGAGGCGGCGCTGGCCGCGCTGCGCCGCGACGGCGTGGAGGTGAAGGTGTGGCAGGCAGACGTGGCGGCGGAAGCGGACGTCGACGCGCTGCTGGCCGAGATCGACGCGACCATGCCGCCGCTGCGCGGCGTCTGCCATCTGGCGGGCGTGGTGGAGGACTGCCTGGTCGGCGACGTCACGCCGGCCTCGCTGGCCGCCACCCTGGCCGGCAAGGCCCGCGGCGCCTGGCTGCTGCATGAGCGCACCCTGGCTTACCCGCTGGAACACTTCGTGCTGTTTTCCTCCGCCGCCGCCGCCTTCGGCGCGCCGGGGCAATCGACCTACGCCATGGCCAACGCCTACCTAGACGCGCTGGCCGCGCGCCGCCGCGCGCAAGGCTTGCCCGCGCTGTCCATCGCCTGGGGGCCGTGGCAGGACGTGGGCATGCTGGCCCGCTCCAGCGCCAACGCCAAGCGGCGGCTCGCGCAGCTGGGCATCGGCCAGATCGAGGCCGAATGCGGCCGCGCCACTTTCGAGATCGCGCTGGGGGCGGACCTGCCGGCCCACCTCGTGCTGCTGCCGATCGACTGGGGGCGCTTGATCGAGCAATGGCCGCCGCATGTGCCGGCCAGCCGCTTCGCCGGCATCGCCACCGCCCAGCCGGGCGCGGGTTCCACCTCCTCGGTCAGCGAACTGCTGGCGCTGCCGGCGGAGGAAAGACGGCATCGTCTGTTCCAACTGCTGGCCGAGGACGCCGCGCTGGTGACCGGCACGCCGCTGGCCTCGCTGGACCCCGAACGCTCGCTGTTCGACTACGACCTGGACTCCTTGCTGATCACCGATCTGCGCGTGCTGCTGGAAAAGCGTTTCGGCCGCGCGATACCGACCACGGTGATTTTTTCGAATCCGACCATAGCCGCCTTGGCGGACCATCTGGCGCGGACGGTGTTCGGCATGGCCGAGGCGGAGGCGACGCCCGCCGCGCCCGCCGCCGAGCCCGACGCGCCGGCGGACGCCGCGATGTCGCAGGAGGAGATCGTGGAAATGCTGTCCGCGAAACTGAAGGAATTGAATAGAAAGGACGCGCGATGAGCCAGATCGACACGACCGCGCTGATGCGGAACGCGCTGCGCGAGATCGAACGCCTGCAGCGCGAACTGGACGGCGCCGAACAGCGCCGGCACGCGCCCATCGCCGTGGTCGGCATGGGCTGCCGTTTCGCCGGCGTCGACTCGCCGGAGGCGCTGTGGCAGCGGCTGCTCGACGGCGCGGACGGCGTGAGCGAGGTGCCGGCCGAGCGTTGGGACGTCGAGCGCTACTTCGACGCCGACCCGGACGCGAGCGGCCGCATCTACTGCCGCACCGGCAGCTTTTTGGACGACATCGCCTCCTTCGACGCCGGCTTCTTCGGCATTTCGGCGCGCGAGGCGGCGATGCTGGATCCGCAGCAGCGCATGCTGCTTGAAGTGAGCTGGGAAGCGGTGGAGCGCGCCGGCATGACGGCGGCGGAACTGAAGGGCTCGGCCACCGGGGTGTTCGCCGGCGTCATGCATCAGGACTACGCGCACCGTTTCCGCCGGGCGGAGGAGGTCGACCTCTACACCGCCTCGGGCAACGCGCCCAGCGTGCTGGCGGGCCGCGTGTCGCACGCGCTCGGCCTGCACGGGCCGACGCTGACGATAGACACCGCGTGCTCGTCGTCGCTGGTCGCCGTGCACCTGGCGTGCAACGCGCTGCGCGCCGGCGAGTGCGACATCGCCATCGTCGGCGGCGTCAATGTGGTGCTGTCGCCGTTGTCCACCGCCGCCGAATGCCGGGCGCACATGCTGTCGCCCAGCGGCCGCTGCCGCTCCTTCGACGACGGCGCGGACGGCTTCGTGCGCGGCGAGGGTTGCGGCGTGGTGGTGCTGCAGCGGCTCGCCGACGCCGAGGCCGCCGGGCGGACCATAGACGCGCTGATCGCCGGCTCGGCGGTCAATCACGACGGCCGCAGCGCGGGCCTGACGGTGCCTAACGAGCACGCGCAGCGCGAGCTGGTGCGGGCGGCCTTGCGCGCCGCGCGCATCGACGCGGCGCAGGTGAATTATATCGAGGCGCACGGCACCGGCACCGCGCTGGGCGATCCGATAGAGGCGGCGGCGCTGGCTTCCGTGTTCGCCGGCCGCGGCCGCGAGGAGCGCGTGCTGCTGGGCTCGATCAAGAGCAATTTCGGCCATCTGGAAGGCGCGGCGGGGATTGCCGGGCTGATCAAGGCGGCGCTGACGGTGCGCCATGGCGTGGTGCCCGCCACCCTGCATGTGCGCACGCCCAACCGCGGCATCGACTGGGACACGCTGCCGCTGCGCCTCGCGCTCGGCGCGGAACGCATAGACGCCGGCGGCGCGCCCTGCGTCGCCGGGGTCAGCTCCTTCGGCTTCAGCGGCACCAATGCGCACGCGGTGCTGCTCGCGCCGCCGCGCGCGGCCGCAGGCGAAACGGCGGCCGGCGCGGACGAAGGCGCGCAATTGCTGGTCGTTTCCGCGAAATCCGACGCCTCGCTGCGCGGCAACGCGGCGCGGCTGGCCGCTCATCTGGCCGGGCTCGACGCCGCGGCGTGGGCGGCCGCCTGCCACGCGTCGCGGGCGGCGCGCTCGCATTTCCCGCATCGGCTCGCGCTGACGGCCGTCAGCGCGGAAGAGATGGCGCGCGAGCTGAGCCGCTTCGCGCGCGGCGAGGACGCCGCCGTTCACAGCGGCGTGTGCGGCGGGATGCCGCCCAGCCGCGACGCGTCGCCGGAGACGGCGGACGCGGGACGCGAACCGGCCGAGCGGCTGGACGCCTTGGCGCGGCGCTATGTGGCCGGCCTGCCGGTCGACTGGCCGGCGCCGGCCGGCGCCGGGCGCCGCGTCGCGCGGCTGCCGAGCTACGCATTTGATCGCCAGCCTTACTGGGTGGACGAAGGGCGGGCGCAGGCGGAGTCGCCGCTGTACCGCATCGCCTGGCAGCCGCTGCCGGCCCCGGCCGGCGCGCGCCGCTCGGGCGAGCGCATCGTCGCCGGCGATCCGGCCTTGTGCGCGGAAGTGGCGCGCGCGCTGGAAGCCGCCGGCGAACGCTGCGCGATTGCGCCCGCCGAGATCGACGCCATCCGCCGCGCGGGCGACGCCGGCCTGGTGCTCGCCTTCGACCGCGCGGCCGGAGACGAGGACGCGCTGGCGGCCGTCGCGCGCCGCGGCGCCTTGCTGAGCGCGCTGGCGCGAGAGCGCGCCGCGACGCCGTCGGCGGCGCCGATCACGGTTGTCACGCGCGGCGGGGCGGCCACCGGGCCGGCGGAGGAGCTCGATCCCGTCCTCGCCGCCTTGAGCGCGGCGGTGCGCGTCGCGCGGCGGGAACAGGGCCGGAGCTGGCGCGGCACGATAGATATCGACGGTTCGCCGGCGTCCTTCGACGCGCTGGCGGCCTTGCTCGCCGACGAAGCCGCCGAGGAACAATTGGCGGTGCGCGGCGCCGCCGTGCTGGCGCCGCGGCTGCGGCGCGCCGGCGCCGGTACCGGCGCGCTCCCCGCGCTGGACGGCGACGCCGTCTATGTGGTGACCGGCGGCACCGGCGCCTTGGGCCTCGCCACCGCGCGCTGGCTGGCCGGGCGCGGAGCGCGCCATCTGCTGTTGATCAGCCGCGGCGGCGAAGCCGGCGCGGCGGCGCAGGCCGCTTGCGCCCGTCTGCGCGGCGACGGCGTCGAGGTCCGCGTGGCGGCCGCCGACGTCGCCGACGAGGCCGCCTTGCGCGGGGCGCTCGCCGCGGCCGGCCGGCCGATACGCGGCGTCGCGCACTGCGCGGGCATTGTGCGCGACGCGACGCTGGACGCGCTGGACGCCGCGGCCTTCGCCGAGACCCTGCGCGCCAAGGTGGGCGGCGCGGTCTTGCTGGACCGGCTGACCGAGGCCGAGCCGCTGGACTTCTTCCTGTTGTATTCGTCCATCTCCGCGGCGGTCGGCCGTCACGGCCAGGCCGCCTACGCCGCCGCCAACGGCTATCTCGACGCGCTGGCGCAGCGGCGGCGCTTGCGCGCGCGGCCGGCGCTGTCCATAGGCTGGGGATCGTGGGCGGCCGGCATGGGCGCGGCCGACGCGAAGACGGCGGAACGGATTCGCGCCGGCGGCCTGAACCCGCTGAGCGAGGGCGAGGCCTTCGCCGCGCTGGAACGGGCGTTCACCGGCGAGCCGCATCTGGTGGTGGCCGCGATCGATCTTGCGCGGATCGCGGCGCAGCCCGATCTGCCGCCGCTGATCGAAGGCCTGGTCGGCCGCGCGCCGGCGGCGAATGCGCGGACCCTGTCTTTCGACCAACTGCGCGGCCGTCCCGCCGGCGAGCGCCGCGCGCGGGTCGCCGATTATCTGGACGCGGAACTGCGCGCGGTGCTGTCCAGCCCGGCCGCCTTGCCGCGTCAGACTTCGCTGCTGGACCTGGGCGTGGACTCGCTGACCGGCGCGGAACTGCGCAACGCGCTTGAGCGCGCGCTGGGGGTGTCCGTCGCGATCTCGCACCTGATCGACGGCTCCTCGCTGGACGAGCTGATCGACCAGGTGATGGCGCAACTGGAGCGCAAGCTGGTGACGGAACAACATTCGGCCGCGGGCGCCGACACGGAGGAAATCACGCTATGACCATGGCACGGCTCATGACCGATCTTGCCGACGCGGGCGTCACGCTGCATCGTCGCGGCGACCAGCTTCAGGTACAGGCGCCGCAGGGCGCGCTCGACGCCGCGCTGGTCGCGCGGCTGCGCGAGGCCAAGGAGGCGCTGCTGAGCGTGCTCGACGACGAAGGCGCGCGCGCCGCGCCACTGGCGCCGGCGCTGCCGGGCGAGGCCGGCGACGCGGCGGCGCTGTCGCCGGGGCAGGCCCGTCTGGTCGCGGCGACGCGGCTGGGCGATCCGGCGATGTACAACGAACAGGCGGCGATCGAACTCGCGGACGCGGTCGACGAAGAGGCCGTCGCCCGCGCCTTCGCGGCGCTCGCGCGCCGGCACGACATCCTGCGCACCGTCTTCAGCGACGGCGAGCCGGAACTGCAGCGGGTGCTGCCCGAGCCGCTCGTCGCCTTGCAAGCGTGGGCGGTGGACGGCGACGACGCCTTGCGCGCGCGCGCCGCGGAACTGGCGCGCCAGCCCTTCGCCGCCGGCGCGCCGATGTGGCGCGTCGATCTGTTCTCGACGCCCGAGCGCACCGCCGTGCTGGTGCTGACCATCCATCACGCCATCTTCGACCGCTGGTCGATGAGCGTGCTGATCCGCGATTTCAGCGCCTATCTCGCGTCGCCGGACGCGGCCGAGCCCTCGGCGCCCCGCCTCAGTTATCGAGACTATGCCGCCTGGCAGCGCCGCTGGATGGCGTCGCCGGACTACGCGGCGCAACTGGACGCCTGGGTGGACGACTTGGCGGCGGTGGACGAGGTGCCGGCGATACGCGGCGACCGCCCGCGTCCGCCGGCGCTGAGCGGGCGCGGCGGCACCGAGCGCTTCGAGATTCCGGCCGCGTGCATGGATGCGGCGGCCGCGTTCTCCCGCGGCCATAACACCACGCTGTTCACCACCTTGTTCAGCGCCTTCGCGCTGCTGCAGCATCGTTACACCGGCGAAGCGCGCGGGCTGACGCTGACGCCGGCGGCCAACCGGCCTTTCCAGGCGGCGGAGGACATCGCCGGCTACTTCGTCAACCTGGTGGCGCTGGCCACCGAGGTGGGCGAGGGCGACAGCTTCGGCGCGCTGGTGGACCGGGTCCGCGACGCCAGCGCGCGGGCCTTCGCGCGCCAGGGCGTGCCGCTGGACGCCATCGTGGAGCGGCTGCGCGCGCGCGGCGGCCCCCGGCACGAGCAGTTGGCGCAGACCGTGTTCGCCTTCCAGAACGTCCGCCTGCCGGCGGTGCGCACCGCGAGCGGCGCGGCCGTGCCCTTCGATCTGGACAGCCCGTTCGCGCGCTTCGATCTTTATCTGTCGATCGAGGGAGACGAGCGCGGCACTTTCGCGGTGTGGCAGTACAACACCGATCTGTACGACGCGGCCACCATCCGCCAGCTGGGCGAACATTATCTGGCGCTGCTGCGCGCGGCGCTGGCCGCGCCGGACGCGGACGCGCGCGGCTTGCCCATCCTGTCCGAGGCCGAAGAAGCGCGCCTGCGCGGATGGGGGCGGCATGAGCGCCCATATCGGGCGGACGCCGCGATCGACGCGTTGTTCCGCGAATGCGCGGCCGCCCATCCCGGACGCGTCGCGCTGGAACAGGGCGGCGAGCGCTGGACTTACGCGGAGCTCGATCAGTGGTCGGACCGCGCGGCCGGCGCGCTGCGCGCGGCCGGCGTCGAGGCCGGCGCGGTGGTGGGCGTGGCGGGCGAGCGCTCGCCGCGGCTGCTGGCCGCCTTCCTCGCGGCGCTGAAGGCGGGCGCCGCCTATCTGCCGCTGGATCCGACTTATCCGGCCGCGCGCCTGAGCGCGATGACGGCCGACGCCGCGCCGGCCTTGATGATCGTCGCCGACGGTCTGGACGCCGGCTGGCTCGGCGATTACGCCGGACCGGTGCTGAGCCTGGCCGACTGCGAGGCCGGCGACGCGCGGCCCGTGTCGTCCGCGGCGCGGCGCGCGGAAGACCTGGCTTATGTGATGTACACCTCGGGCTCCACCGGGCGGCCCAAGGGCGTGGCGGTGCCGCATCGCGCGGTGGTCCGGCTCGCCGTCGGCGGCGGCTACGCGCGCTTGGACGCGTCGACGGTGATGCTGCAGCAATCGCCGCTGGGCTTCGACGCCTCGACCTTCGAAATCTGGGGCTGCTGGCTGAACGGCGGGCGGCTGGTGCTGGCCGAGCCCGGCATGCCCTTCCTGGACGCGGCGTCGCGCGACGGCGTCACCACGATGTGGCTGACCGCCGACCTGTTCCGCATGGTGGTGGAAGAGGAGCCGGCCGCGCTCGGCGGCCTGCGCGAACTGCTGACCGGCGGCGACGCGCTGCCGGTGGCGAGCTGCCGCGCCTTTCTCGAGGCCTGCCCGGGCGTCGCGCTGATCAACGGCTACGGCCCGACGGAAAACACCACCTTCACCTGCAGCCATCGGGTGACGGCCGGCGACGTGAAACGCGGTTCGATTCCGATTGGGCGGCCGATAGGCAATACCGAGGTGCGCGTGGTGGACGCCGGCGGCCGGCTGGTGCCGGTCGGCGTGCCCGGCGAATTGTGGGCGGGCGGCGACGGGCTCGCGCTCGGCTATCTGGGCCGCGCCGACTTGACGGCGGAACGCTTCGTCGCGGCGCCGCCGCCGGACGGCGGGCGCTGGTATCGCACCGGCGACCGCGTGCGCTGGCGGCGCGACGGGGCGCTGGAGTTCCTCGGCCGAGTGGATGAGCAGATCAAGCTGCGCGGCTACCGGATCGAGCTGGGCGAGATCGAGGCAACGCTGGGCCATCACCCCGGCTTGAGCGGCTGCGCCGTCGCGCTGCGGCGCAGCGCCGCGGACGAGAAGCAATTGGTCGGCTATCTGGTGGCGCGGCAAGATTCGGCCGAAGCCGCGGACGCGGCGGCGGTGCAGGCATGGCTGGAGACGCGGCTGCCGGGCTATATGGTGCCGCGCGCCTGGGTGTGGCTGGACGCCTTGCCGCAGTCCGCCAACGGCAAGGTGGACCGCAAGCGCCTGCCGGAGCCGCAGATCGAGGCGGGCGCGGCGGCGGCGGAGAACGCGGCCGAGGCGGCGCTGGTGGAGATCTGGCAAGGCCTGTTGGGGCTGGAACGCGTGGGGGTGAGGGATAACTTCTTCGCGCTGGGCGGCGACTCCATCCTGAGCATACAGATGGCGTCGCGGGCGGCGGAGCGGGGTTTGCGCATCAGCCCGCAGCAGGTGTTCCGCTATCCGACCATTGCCGAGCTGGCGGCGGAAAGCGGCGCGGCGGAAGAAGCCGGCGCGCCGGCGGAGCAGGGCGAGGTGAGGGGCGAAGTGAGGCCCGGCCCGATCCAGGCCTGGTATCTGGACTGGCCGGGCACGGACTGGCAACAGTTCAGCCAGGGAGCTTATCTGGGCCTGAGCGGCCCGCTCGACGCCGAAGCGCTGATCGGCGCGCTGCAGGCGGTGGCGCAGCGGCACGACGCGCTGCGGATAGGCTGGCGGCGGGACGGCGAGCGCTGGATTCAGGAAAGCGGCGCCGGCGCGCCGGCGGAAGTGAAGATAGCGGACCTGCGCGGCCTGGCCGACGCCGAGGCCGCGCTGGAGCGCGACGCGGCCGAATTGCAGTCCGGTCTGCGCCTGGACGGCGCCGGCCTGTGGGCGGCGCGGCTGTACCGGCTGGAGCAAGGCTGGCGTCTGCTGTGGCTGGCGCATCATGCCTCGGTGGACGGGGTGTCGTGGCGGATTCTGCTGGCAGACCTGTGGCGGGCCTACGCGGCGCTGAGCCGGGGCGAGGCGACGTCGTGGCCGGCCAAGACGGTGTCGTACCAGGCGTGGTCGCAGCGGCTGTGGGCCTGGGCGGACGCCTTGCCGGAATCGACGCTGGACTACTGGCGGGAGATGGACGCGCCGGGGATGACCCTGCCCGGCGTCGGCGCGGGCGAAGACACGGTGGCGGCGGAGTCGCGGGTGTCGCTGCAGTGGGACGCGGCGACGACGGAACGCTGGCTGCGGCAGGCGGGCGAGGCCTATCGGATGCGTCCGGAGGAATTGCTGCTGGCCGCGCTGGCGCGGGCCTTGCGCCAATGGACGGGCGCGGAGGAATGCGTGCTGGACCTGGAAGGCCACGGCCGCGACGGGCTGGCGGGCGTGGACGTGTCGCGCACCGTGGGCTGGTTCACCAGCTTGTATCCGCTGCGGCTGCCGCTGAGCGGCGACTTGCCGCGGGACCTGAAGTCGGTGAAGGAGCGGATGCGCGGCGTGCCGGACAGCGGCATCGCCTATCAGGCGCTGCGTTACGGCGGCCGTGGATCGGAGTTGGGCGGCCATGCGCGCACGGTGTGCTTCAACTACCTGGGCCAATGGCGGCTGGAAGAAGGCGGCGCGCCGGGCGCGACTTGGCTGGGCGAGCCGCCGGGCGGCGCGCGCTCGGGCGGGATGAGGCGGCGCTACGCGCTGGACGTGGTGGCGCAGGTGCACGAAGGGCGGCTGCGGGTGGACTGGCTGTACAACGCGGCGCTGCAAGCGGCGGACGCGATGACGGCGCTGGCGGAGCACTTCCGCGCCGAGCTGGACGCGGTGCTGGCGCACTGCCTGTCGCCGCAGTCGGGCGGCCTGACGCCGTCGGACCTGCCGCTCGCCCAACTGGAGCAGAGCGATATCGACGCGATCGAGCGCGAGCATCCCGGGCTGGAGGCCTTGTACGGCGTGACGCCGTTGCAGCAGGGCATTCTGTTCCACTCCATCGCGGACGAGGACGCGCCGCTCTATATAGAACAACTGCACTGGAAAATGAGCGGCGTCTTCGACGCGGAACGCTTCCGTCAAGCCTGGTTCGACGTCGCGGCGGCGCACGCCGCGCTGCGCACCACCTTCCGCTGGCGGCAGTTGCAGAGCCCGGTCCAAATCGTCCATCCCCGTCTGGACCCGGACTGGGACACGCTGGATTGGCGCGAGCTGTCCGCCGAGGCCTGCGCCAGCCGCTTCGACGCGCTGCGCGAACTGGACCGTCAACGCGGCTTCGATCTGGAACGCGGGCCCTTGCTGCGCGGCACCCTGATCCGCGAACCCGGCGACGCCTGGCGCTTCCTGTGGAGCTACCACCACGCGGTGGTCGACGGCTGGTCGGTGCCCTTGATCCTGAAGCAGGTGATCGGCCGCTACGCCGAGCTGGGCGCCGGCGACACGGCCCCGCTGCCGGGCAGCCGTTTTCTGCCCTTCGTCAATTGGCTGGCGGCGCGGGACGAGAGCGAGCAGGCCGCGTACTGGCAACAGGTGCTGGCCGGCATAGAAGAGCCCACGCCGATAGGCTTCGCCGCGCCGGCGCGCGGCGCGCAAGCGCGGGGCCAGGGCCGGCGCGCCTTCGTGTTCGACGCGGGGCTGAACGAGCAGGTCGACCGCGCCGCGCGGCGGGCCGGCGTCACTCGCGCCAGCCTGCTGACCGGCGCCTGGGCGCTGACCCTGGGCTACGCCGGCGGCGGGCGCGAGGTGGTGTTCGGCACCACGCTGTCCGGCCGGCCGGCGACGCTGCCGGGCGTCGAGCGGATGGTGGGGCTGTTCATCAACACGGTGCCGGTGCGCGTCGGCATCGACGACGACGCGCGCGTGTCGCAATGGCTGCAGCAACTGCATGGACAGCAGAGCGAACGGGCCAGACTGGGCGCCGCCTCGCTGACCGACATCCGGCGCTGGGCGGGCTATGAGGGCGGCGAGCTCTTGAGCAGCCTGTTCGTGGTGGAAAACTATCCGGTGGACCGCCAGCTGGCCCGAGGCGACGCCGGTTTCGACGTCAGCGAGTTCGCGGCGGCGGAGACGCGCACCAATTATCCGCTGGTCGGCCAGCTGATTCCGGGCGAGGAGACCGTGCTCTATGTCGATTTCGACGCCTCGCGCTACGACGAGGAGGGCATAGGCCGCTTGGGCGCGAGCTTCCTGCATCTGCTGGCCCAGCTCGCCGCGCAGCCGGACGCGCGGCTGGGCGATCTGACCTTGGTCGACGACGACGAGGCGCGCCGGCTGATTCACGACTGGAACGCGACGCCGCCGGTTGGCGACGGCTATCTGCTGCACGCCGGCATAGAGCGGCACGCCGAGCTGACGCCGCTGGCGCCGGCGATCATAGGCGTGGACGAGGCGATGAACTACCGCGAACTGGCCGACGAGACGCTGCGCGTCGCCAGGGCGGTGGCGGCGGCGGGCGCGCGGCGCGAACCGGTGGCGGTGCTGCTGCCGAGGAGCGCGCGCGCGGTCGCCGCCTACTCGGGCGTGATGCGCGCCGGCTGCGCCTACGTGCCGGCCGATCCGGCGATGCCGCCGGGGCGCTTGCGCGATCTGCTGGCCACGGTCGGCCATGTGCTGACGACGCGCGAGCATCTGCCGCTGCTGGACGGCGTCGCGGCGCGCGCGATCCTGATCGACGAAACGCCGCCGGCCGAGGTCGCGCTGCCGGAGGCGGCGCCCGACGATCTGGCCTATGTGATGTTCACCTCGGGCTCCACCGGCAAGCCCAAGGGCGTGATGATCAGCCACCGCGCGGCCGCGCTGACGATGGAAGTCTTTCTGCGCCGTTATGAGATCGGCGCGTCCGACCGCTTGATGTGCGTGTCGGCGGCGGGCTTCGACCTGTCGGTATTCGATTTCTTCGGCGCGTTCGCGGCGGGCGCCGCGGTCTTGCTGGCGCCGGAGTCGTCGACGATCGCGCCGGCGGCGTGGCTGGATTTGATGGCGCGCGAGGGGGCGACGGTCTGGGAATCCGTGCCGGCGGTGATGGAGTTGCTGCTGCTGGAATGCCGGCAGAGCGGGCGCGCGCTGCCGCCCACGCTGAAGCTGGCGATGTTGAGCGGCGACCGCGTGCCGGTGGGGCTGCCCGCGCAGATCCGCGCGGCGGCGACGTCCGATCCGGAGGTGCTGGCGTTGGGCGGCGCCACCGAGGCGGCCATCTGGTCGTGCTGGTACGACACGCGGGGGCTGGCGCCCGACGCCGCCTTCGTGCCCTATGGCCGCCATCTGCCGGGGCAGCGGCTCTATGTGCTGTCTTCCTCGCTGCAGGCGGTGCCGGTGGGCGTGCCGGGCGATCTGTGGATCGCCGGCGCGGGCGTGGCGCTGGGCTATCTCGGCCAGCCCGATCTCAGCGCCTACCGCTTTGTCGACAATCCCTTTGTGCCGGGCGAGCGGATGTACCGGACCGGCGACCGCGCGCGCGTGCTTGCCGACGGCAATCTGGAATTCCTGGGCCGAGTGGACGATCAGGTCAAGATCGGCGGCTTCCGGATCGAGATCGGCGAAATCGAGGCCGCGCTGGCGGCCGCGCCGGGCGTGGAGCGCGGCGTGGCCTCGGTGGTCGAGCGCGACGGGCGGCGGATCATCGCCGGCTATGTGCTGTTGCTGCCGGGCGCGAGCCTGGATACCGCCGCGATTCGCGACGCGCTGGCGCGGCGGCTGCCGCCATACATGCTGCCGGCGTCGATCATGGCGCTGGACAGCGTGCCGCTGAGCGCCAACGGCAAGGTGGACCGCAAGCGTCTGCCGGAGCCGCAGATCGAGGCGGGCGCGGCGGCGGCGGAGAACGCGGCCGAGGCGGCGCTGGTGGAGATCTGGCAAGGCCTGTTGGGGCTGGAACGCGTGGGGGTGAGGGACAACTTCTTCGCGCTGGGCGGCGACTCCATCCTGAGCATACAGATGGCGTCGCGGGCGGCGGAGCGGGGCTTGCGCATCAGCCCGCAGCAGGTGTTCCGCTATCCGACCATCGCCGAACTGGCGGCGGAAAGCGGCGCGGCGGAAGAAGCCGGCGCGCCGGCGGAGCAGGGCGAGGTGAGGGGCGAAGTGAGGCCAGGCCCGATCCAGGCCTGGTATCTGGACTGGCCGGGCACGGATTGGCAACAGTTCAGCCAAGGGGCTTATCTGGGCCTGAGCGGCCCGCTCGACGCCGAAGCGCTGATCGGCGCGCTGCAGGCGGTGGCGCAGCGGCACGACGCGCTGCGGATAGGCTGGCGGCGGGACGGCGAGCGCTGGATTCAGGAAAGCGGCGCCGGCGCGCCGGTGGAAGTGAAGATAGTGGACCTGCGCGGCCTGGCCGACGCCGAGGCCGCGCTGGAGCGCGACGCGGCCGAATTGCAGTCCGGTCTGCGCCTGGACGGCGCCGGCCTGTGGGCGGCGCGGCTGTACCGGCTGGAGCAAGGCTGGCGTCTGCTGTGGCTGGCGCATCACGCCTCGGTGGATGGGGTGTCGTGGCGGATTCTGCTGGCAGACCTGTGGCGGGCCTACGCGGCGCTGAGCCGGGGCGAGGCGGCGGCATGGCCGGCCAAGACGGTGTCGTATCAGGCGTGGTCGCAGCGGCTGTGGGAATGGGCGGAAACCTTGCCGGACTCAACGCTGAGTTACTGGCGGGAGATGGACGCGCCGGGGATGGCCCTGCCCGGCGTCGGCGCGGGCGAAGACACGGTGGCGGCGGAATCGCGGGTGTCGCTGCAATGGGACGCGGCGACGACGGAACGCTGGCTGCGGCAGGCGGGCGAGGCCTATCGGATGCGTCCGGAGGAATTGCTGCTGGCCGCGCTGGCGCGGGCCTTGCGCCAATGGACGGGCGCGGAGGAATGCGTGCTGGACCTGGAAGGCCACGGCCGCGACGGGCTGGCGGGCGTGGACGTGTCGCGCACCGTGGGCTGGTTCACCAGCTTGTATCCGCTGCGGCTGCCGCTGAGCGGCGACTTGCCGCGGGATCTGAAGTCGGTGAAGGAGCGGATGCGCGGCGTGCCGGACAGCGGCATCGCCTATCAGGCGCTGCGTTACGGCGGCCGTGGATCGGAGCTGGGCGGCCATGCGCGCACGGTGTGCTTCAACTACCTGGGCCAATGGCGGCTGGAAGAAGGCGGCGCGCCGGGCGCGGCTTGGCTGGGCGAGCCGCCGGGCGGCGCGCGCTCGGGCGGGATGAGGCGTCGCTACGCGCTGGACGTGGTGGCGCAGGTGCACGAAGGGCGGCTGCGGGTGGACTGGCTGTACAACGCGGCGCTGCAAGCGGCGGACGCGATGACGGCGCTGGCGGAGCACTTCCGCGCCGAGCTGGACGCGGTGCTGGCGCACTGCCTGTCGCCGCAGTCGGGCGGCCTGACGCCGTCGGACCTGCCGCTCGCCCATCTTGACCAGAACGATATCGACGAAGTGTTACAGCTACTGAACGAACAGCCATGAACAAAACATTATCAAACGCCGCGCAGCAAGCCGGCTCGAAAGTCGAGACCATGCTGCCGTTGACGCCGACGCAGCAGGGCCTGCTGTTTCATACGCTGAAAGCGCCGGAGTCCGGCGTCTATTACGAACAGGTCGCTTGCGCCTTCCAGGTCGCGCTAGACGCGGCCGATTACCGGCGCGCGCTGGAAGCGGTGATCGCGCGCCACGGCGTGCTGCGCACCGGCTTTCTGTGGGACGGGCCGTCCAAGCCGGTTCAGGTGGTCTTCCGCGACGTCGAACTGCCGTGGGTGGAGGAGGACTGGCGGGCTTTCGATCCCGAGGAACAGCGGCGGCGTCTCGCCGCCTACCGGGACGCGGACCGGCGTCCGGGCTTTCACCTGAGCCGCGCGCCGCTGATGCGCTGCGCCTTGTTCCGCACCGGCGAAGAACGCTATGAGTTCGTGTGGAGCTATCACCATCTGCTGCTGGACGGCTGGTCGGTGCAGATCGTGCTGGGCGAAGCGCTCGCCTGCTACGACGCCTACCGGCGCGGGGCCGATCCGGCCTTGCCGCCGCCCCAGCCCTACAGCGCTTTTCTGCGCTGGCTGGACCAGCAGGACGGCGCGGCGGCCGAAGCCTTCTGGCGCGAGCGGCTGGGCGATGTGCGCGCGGCCACGCCCTTGCCGCTGGCCGAGGAGGCGGGCCCGGAACGCGCGTCCGGCCACGGTCTGCTGGAACGCGAGCTGGACCCGCGGACGAGCGAGGGCCTGCAGCGGCTGGCGCGCGCCTGCGAGCTGACGCAGAGCACGGTGATCCAGGCCGCCTGGGCCTTGCTGCTGGCGCGAGCGAGCGGCCGCGACGACGTGGTGTTCGGCACCACCGTGTCCGGCCGGCCGGCCGAGCTGCGCGGGGTCGAGCAGATGGTGGGGCTCTTCGTCAACGCGCTGCCGACGCGCGCGACCGTGGACGCCGCGCAGACGCTGGGCGACTGGCTCAGACAGCTGCACCGCCGGCATGTGGGCGCCGAAGCCTACGCCTATACGCCGCTGCACGCGATTCCGGGCTGGAGCGGCGTGGCTCCGGGCGCGCCCTTGTTCGAGAGCCTGGTGGTGTTCGAGAACTATCCGGCGCGCGCGGACGCGACGCGCTATCGGGAACGGCTGGGCGTCGGCGACGTCGAGGTGGTGGAGCAGACCAACTATCCGCTGACCGTGGTCGCGATTCCCGGCGAGCGTCTGCGCTTGCGCCTGCATTACGATCGCCAGCGCGTCTCGGAGGCGGCGGCGGAGCGGATCGTCGCGATGCTGGCGCGGCTGCTGGAGCAGTTCGAACGCGGCGGCGCCGCGCTGCGCATCGGCGCGGCGTCGCTGCTGGGCGCGGAGGCGGGCGGCGCGCTGGTCGCGGGCTGGAACGCGGCGGCCCGGCGCGCGGACGAGACGGAGCGCCAGTGCCTGCATCGCCGTTTTGAGGCGCAGGCGCGCGCGCGCCCCGATGCTGTCGCGCTGCAATGCGAGGGCGAGGCGCTGACTTACGCCGAACTGGATCGCCGCGCCAACCGGCTGGCCTGGCGGCTGGACGCCGCCGGGGTGCGCGGCGACACGCCGGTTGCGCTGGCGTTCGGGCGCGGCGTGGACAGCATCGTCGCGATACTGGCGGTGTTGAAGGCGGGCGCCTTCTATGTGCCGCTCGATCTCGACCATCCGCCGGAACGTCTCGCCTGGATACTGGAGGATATCGGCGCCGGCGCGCTGATCTGCGGCGAGGAGGCGCGCGAGCGCTTCGCCGGTTTCGGCGGCGCGCTGATCGTCATGGCAGAGACGCGGGTCTTGGCCGGGCGCGACGATGAGCCGCCGCCGCGCGACACTTCGCCCGCCGACCTGTGCTACGTGATCTACACCTCGGGCTCGACCGGACAGCCCAAGGGCGTGTGCGTGGAGCACCGCAATGTGGACCACCTGTTCGCGGCGACGCGCCGGAGCTACGGCATCGGACCGTCGGACGTGTGGACCCTGTTCCATTCCTACGCCTTCGACTTCTCGGTATGGGAAATCTGGGGCGCCCTGCTGCACGGCGGGCGGCTGGAAATCGTACCTTACCGCTGCTCGCGCACGCCGGAGGAATTTCTCGCGCTGCTGGAGCGCGAGGGCGTCACGATGCTGAGCCAGACCCCCAGCGCCTTCAAGCAGCTGCTGCGCGCGCTGGGCGACGCGCGGCGGCCCTTGCCGGCCGGCTTGCGCCATGTGTTCTTCGGCGGGGAGGCGCTGATTCCCAGCCAGTTCGCCGCCTGCCTGGGCGAGGAGAGCGGCGTCGCTCTGGTCAATCTCTACGGCATCACCGAAACCACGGTGCATGTGACCGAGCGCGTGCTGGGCGCGGGCGACGCGCTCTCCTCGCGCAGCCCGGTGGGCCGGCCCTTGCCCGGCTACCGTATCTACCTGCTCGACGCCGCCGGGCATCCGGTGCCGCCGGGCGTGCCGGGCGAAATCTACGTGGGCGGGGAGGGCGTGGCGCGCGGTTATCACAAGCGTCCCGAGCTCGACCGCGAACGCTTCATCGCCGACCCCTTCCTGCCCGGCGAGCGGCTTTACCGCAGCGGGGACCTCGGGCGCTGGGACGCGGACGGCGAGCTGGACTATCTGGGCCGCATCGACGAGCAGGTCAAGATCCGCGGCTTCCGCATCGAACTGGGCGAGGTGGAGGCGGCGCTGGCCCGGCACCCGGACGTCGCCGCCGCGGCGGTGATGGTGGACGAGGCGAGCATAGACGGCCACGCGCAGCTGGCGGGTTTCGCGGCGCCGCGCGAGGGCGCGTCGCTCTCTCCCGCCGCGCTGCGGGACTGGCTGGCGCAGCGCCTGCCGCCGCACGCGATTCCGGCGCGCCTGATCGAGGTGGACGCTATCCCGCTGACCCCTAACGGCAAGCTCGATCGCCGCCGGCTGGCCGACGCGCTGGCGGCGGACGGCGACGCCGCGCGTCCGCACGTCGCGCCGCGCGATGCGGTGGAACAGGCGCTGGTCGGCGTGTTCGAATCCGTGCTCAAGCGCTCGCCGATCGGCGTCACCGACAACTTCTTCGAGCTGGGCGGGGACTCCATCCTGAGCATCCAGATCCTGTCGGCCGCGCACAAGGTCGGCATCGACTTCACGCTGGACGAGCTGATGCGCTCGCTGACCATAGCAAGCCTGGCGCCGCGGGTCCGGCGCACGGATTCGCCGCCGCCGGCCGCGAGCGCGCCGCCTCCGCCTCCGCCGCTGGACGCGGCCTACGAGGACGCGTATCCGCTCAGCGCGATGCAGATGGCGATGCTGGCCAACGAGATGCGGCACGGCCAGGACTCCGCCTATCACAACGTCAACGATCAGCGGCTGGCCCTGCCCTTCGACGCGGCCGCGCTCGAGGCGGCGTTGCGCGGCGCCTTCGAACGCCATCCGGCGCTGCGCACCGCCTTCGATCTGGCCGCCGACGAGGAGCCGCTGCAGTACGTGCATCGCCAAGTGCCCTTGCCGCTGGCGGTCAGCGACTGGCGTGGCCTGGACGCGGCGCGGCAGGACGCGCGGATTCTGGATTGGCGCGAGGCCGAGCGGCGCCGGCGCTTCGACGTCGAGCATCCGCCGCTGATCCGCTTCGCCGTGCATCGCCTGAGCGAGGAGGAGATGCATATCGGCGTGACCAAGCACCACGCGATTCTGGACGGCTGGAGCTTCAATCTGCTGCTGTCCGAGCTGATCTCGGACTATTCGGCGCGGCTGGCCGGCCGGCCGCTGGCGCTGACGGCGCCCGCCAGCCGCTACCGCGACTTCGTCGAGCGCGAGCGCGAGGCGGCGCGTTCGGACGCGCTGCGCGACTGGTGGCGCGCGCGGCTACAATCCTTGCCGGCCACGCGGCTGGCGCGGGAGCCGGACGGCGACGCGGCGCCGGCGGAGGTGCCGATTTCGGCCGCTGAGTCCGCCGGCCTGGAAGCGCTCGCCGCGCGCGCGGGCGCCTCGGTGAAGAGCGTGCTGCTGACGGCGCATCTGCTCGCCTTGTCGCGCATCTGCGGCAGGCCGGCGGTGACGAGCGGCGTGGTGTTCAACGGCCGCAGCGAAGGCGCGGATGGCGACCGGGCGCTGGGCCTGTTCCTGAACAGCCTGCCGCTCGGCTTCGATTTCCCGGCCGGCGTCTTCGACGCCGTCGCGCTGGTGCGCGCGGTGCAGGCGGCCGAGATGGAGGTGTTCAGCCGCCGGCGCTATCCCTTGATCGAACTGCATCGGCAGGTGGGCACGGTGTTCGACGCGCTGTTCAACTTCACGCACTTCCGCGCGCTGGAGGACGCGGTGCGCGATATCGAAGTGTCCGACGGCTACGCGAGCGACACGACCAATGTGCCGCTGGTGGTGCAAAGCAGCTTCGACGGCCGGCAAGGCGTATTGCGGATCACCCTAGTGCCGTCGCGCGGGCATTTCTCGACGGAGACCGTGGTCCGCTTCGTCGCGGAGTACGCGGCGGCCTTGCGCGCGTTGCTCGGGGAAACCACGGCGGGGGACGCGGCCGCCGGCGGCGCGAGCAGGGCGGACGGCGGCGAGCGCCGGAGCCTGGCCTCGGCGGCCGCCACGCCGGCGGCGGCCAAGGCGCCCGCCGCCGCGCGGCCCAGCGGCGCGGCGTTGCGACGCGAGCTGAGCGCCTTGTGGACGGCCGTGCTCAAGCGCGAACCGCCGTCGGAGGACAGCGATTTCAGCGCGCTGGGCGGAGATTCCTTGCTGATGCTGCGGATCTGCTCCCGCGCCGGCCGGGCCTTTGGCCTGGACGCGGCGGTGGTGGCCCGTCTGTTGACGGCGCAGACCGTGGCCGAGCAGGCCCGGATCATCGAGACCGAGGGGGCGGGCGCGGACGGCGTCCGGGTCGGCGCGCTCGTAGCGCTGTCCGCGCCGGGCGACGCGCCGCCGCTGTTCTTCGCGCCGGGCGCGGGCGGGCATGTGCCGTATCTGCGCGCGCTCGCGGCCGAGCTGTCCAAGGACTTCTCGGTATGGGGCATGGAGCTTCCCGGGTCCGGCGAGGCCGACGCGGCCGGCGTCGAAGCCATCGCGACGGCGCTGATCGCCGACATCCGGCGGGTGCGGCCTTACGGGCCTTATCGCCTGGGCGGCCATTCTTTCGGCGGCTGGGTCGCGCTTGAGATTGCGCGGCAACTGGCCGGCCAGGGCGAGGCGGTGGCTTGGGTCTCCATCGTGGACAGCCTGCCGCCGGGGCCGGCGGCGCGGCCGCAAAAGCGGAACTGGCGGGACAGCCGCTGGATGGCGGAGATCGGCAACAGCTTCGCGCGTCTGGCCGACGCCAAGCCGCTATTCGACGCCGATGAATTCGACGCGCTGGACGATGCGCGGAGAGTGGAACGTTTGCGCGAGCGCTTGATAGCGGCGGGCGTGCTGCCGGAGGAGCTTGGCCTGCCCGAGTTCGCGGCGCGCGTGCGCGCCTTCATCGCGCATTCGCTGACGGATTACGCGCCGGCGACGCCTTATGCCGGCGCGCTGCATTTGATTGTGGCCGCGGACAGGGACGGCGAGTCGGACGCGCCCGACGCCGCCGCGCTCATCGACGGCTGGCGCGCGGCTGCGCCTGCCGCGGCGACGGCGCTGCGCCTGCCCGGCGATCACGTCGGCATCATGCGCCCCCCCTTCGTCAGCGGGCTGGCCGGCGCCTTGCGCGCCGTGGAGGCCGCCGCGCGGCGGGCCGTTTCGGACATGGAAACCGAGGAAGAACAATGAACACCAGAGTCAAGGCATTCGCCGCCGTCGAGGCGGCGCTGGCGGAACCGGAGGCGGCGCTCGCCAACGGCGATTTCGAAACCGTGGAACAGTTGATGAGCGGCATCCGCGCGGCCAACCGGGCGCACGGCCTGTGGCTGCCGCAGGTGCCGCGCGCCGACGGCGGCCTGGGCCTGAACCTGCTTGAGCTGGTGGAGGTGGGCGAGCTGCTGGGCGCCTCGCCGCTGGGCCATTACGCGGTTAACTACCAGGCGCCCGACGCCGGCAATATCGACGTGCTGCTGGAGTACGCGACTCCCGCGCAGCGCCAGCGCTGGCTGGAGCCGCTATTGCGCGGCGAACTGCGCAGCTGCTTCGCGGCGACGGAGCCGGAGTCCGCCGGATCGAATCCCTCCTCGCTGAAAACGACGGCGGTGTACAGGGACGGCGCCTGGCATCTGAACGGCCGCAAATGGTTTGCGTCCGGCGCCGACGGCGCGGGCTTCGCCATCGTGCTGGCCGTCACCGACGAGGCCGCGCCGCTGCACGCGCGCACCAGCACCTTCATCGTGCCCGCCGACGCGCCCGGCTTCCGCCACGTCCGCAATCTGCGGGTGATGGGGGACGAGGGCTGCGGCTGGGCCAGCCACGGCGAACTGGTGCTGGACGATTGCCGGGTGGGCGAGGACGCGATGCTGGGCAAGCCCGGCGAGGGCTTCGTCGTGCTGCAGGCCAGGCTCGCCACCGGGCGGCTGCACCATTGCGCGCGCTGGATAGGCGTGTGCGAGCGCGCCTTCGCCATCATGTGCCGGCGCGCCTGCCGCCGGGAACTGGCGGCGGGCGAGCTGCTGTCCTCGCGCCAGACGGTGCAGAACTGGATCGCCGAGAGCCGCGCGTCGATAGACGCCGCGCGCCTGCTGGTGACCCAGGCGGCCACGCGGCTGCAAAACCGCCACGAGCGCGCGCAGATCGACATCTCGATCGCGAAGTTCTTCGTGGCCGGCGTGACGCAGACCGTGCTCGATCACGCGCTGCAGGTGCAGGGCGCATTGGGCGTCAGCGGCGACACGATTCTCAATGTGCTGTGGCGGCACGAACGCGCGGGGCGGATTTACGACGGCCCGGACGAAGTGCACAAGAGCCTGGTGGCGCGCCATGCGCTGGCCGGCTTCCGGCGGGAGCTGGCATGAGCGCGCGGATCGCGGAGCGCGCGATGGCGGCGCTGGGCCGCCCCCGCGTCGGCGCGCGCGCGACGCGGGTGGGCGGCGGCCGGGCCAGCGAGGTGTTCCTGGTGCAGGGCGGCGACAGCGAGCTCATCGCCTACTGGCTGCCGGAGGGCGGCGCGCGCGAGGCGAGACGCCGCTACGCGCTGCTGGAGCGGCTGTCCGGCCAGTTCCGGCTGGCGCCCAGGCCGCTGGCGGTGGACGAGGACGGCGACGCCGCGCTGCTGCTGGTTGAAAAGCTGGACGGCGTCGCGCCGGCCGCCTGCGGAGCGCTCGGCCCCGACACCGTGCGCCGGCTCGCGGAAAACTTCATCGAGACGCTGGCGAGCCTGCATGCGCTGGAGGTTGAGCCGGCCGACCGGCCCCCCGACTATCTGCGGCGCATCCTGAGTGAATGGCGGCGGCGCTGGAACGCGGAGGAGGCGGGCGCGGCGGCCGACGCCGACTTCCGGGCGGTGGCCGACTGGCTGAGCGAGCGGATGCCGCAGACCGCGCCCTCCGCCTGGCTGCACAACGACTACAAGCTGGACAACATCCTCGTCGATCCGGGCGATCCGGCGCGGCTGGTGGGCGTCGTCGATTGGGAGCTGGCCGCAGTCGGCCATCCGCTGGCGGATCTCGGCGCCGCGCTCGCTTACTGGATAGAGGGCCGGGATTCGTCGCTGCTGCGGCTGGACGCGCCCGGGCCGAGCTGCGCGCCGGGCGCGCCGACGCGCGCGGCGCTGGTGGACCTGTACGCCGCCGCGGCCGGACGCGAGGTGACGGAACCCGCCTACTGGTACGCCTACGGCCTGCTGCGGCTGGCGGTGATCACACAACAACTGGTGCTGCGGCGCCGCGACGAAGGACAGCGCGTGCCGCGCGCCAAGCTGATCGTGCGCTGGCTGCTGGACCGCGCGGCGGAAGCCTGCGGCGGCGGCCGGCTGTGACGGCCGTCCGCGCGCCCTCCGATTCATCCCAATAAGGACATCTCATCATGAATAGCGAAACTTCCACGACTGTATTCGACGTCATCGTGATCGGCGGCAGTCACGCCGGACAATCCGCCGCCTTGCAGATCGCGCGCGCGCGCCGCCGCGTGCTGGTGATCGACGCCGGCGCGCGCCGCAATCGCTTCGCCGCCCAATCCCACGGCGTGATCGGCCTGGACGGACGCTCGCCCGACGCGATCGCCGCGGACGGCAAGGCGCAATTGCTGGCCTATCCCAACGCGCAATGGCGCGCGGACACCGTGGTCCGGGCCGAGAGCGGCGAAGCCGGCTACGCGCTGCGCTGCGCCTCCGGCCAAAGCTACGCCGCGCGCCAGCTGGTGCTGGCTTTCGGCGTGGTGGACGAATTGCCCGAGCTGGAGGGCCTGCGCGAGCGCTGGGGCGAAAGCGTGTTCCACTGCCCTTACTGCCACGGCTACGAACTGAAGCAGGGCCGCATCGGCGTGCTCGGCGGCGGCCCCCTGTCCTATCTGTCGGCGATGCTGATGCCGGAATGGGGCCCGACCGTCTTCCTGAGCGACGGCGGCTTCGAGCCGGACGCGGCGCAGCGCGAGGCGCTGGCGCAGCGGGGCGTCGACATCGTGCGCGAACGGATCACGCGCATCGTCGAGCGCGCCACCGTCGAGCTGGCCGATGGACGCCGGCTGGCCTTTGACGGGCTGTTCATGATGAACCGCTTCCGCCTGTCCAGCCCGGTGGCGGAGCAGCTGGGCTGCGTGATCGAGGAGGGGCCGCTGGGGCCTTATGTGCGGACCGACGATGCGATGGAGACGTCGGCGCCGGGCGTATTCGCCTGCGGCGACATCACGCAGCGGGGCGGCACCGTGGCGCTGGCCATCGGCAACGGCGCGCTGGCGGGCATCGCCGCGCATCGCAAACTGGTGTTCGGATAAGACGCGCGCGACGGAAGACTTCTTTCTCCTCATTACTGGAAAGCGATTCATGAGTTGGCAAAACCTATGTTTCTCCTGGCTGTTGCGCAGAACGGCCAAATCTCTGACCCGCAAGCCCGGCCTGACCGCCCAGGAAATGCGCGAGCGCAGCGCGAAATGGGCGCGCGGCGAAATCAAGCCGCCGCGCGGCTGGCGGGTGCGCAAGCTGGACGCGGAGGCGCTGCGCGGCGAGTGGATAGAGCCTGAAGCCGCCGCGCGGCGCGAGGCGAGCGGGCGGGTGATCCTGTATTTGCACGGCGGCGGCTATTGCTTCTGCTCGCCGCTGACGCACCGCGGCGTGGCCGCCGCGCTGGCGCGGGAGGCGGACGCGCGCGCGTTCTCGCTGGCTTACCGGCTGGCGCCGGAACATCCGTTCCCGGCCGCCGTCGACGACGCGCTGGCGGCGTATCGGGAGCTGTTGGACGAGGGCGTGATCGGCCTGGACGGACGCTCGCCCGACGCGATCGCCGCGGACGGCAAGGCGCAATTGCTGGCCTATCCCAACGCGCAATGGCGCGCGGACACCGTGGTCCGGGCCGAGAGCGGCGAGGCCGGCTACGCGCTGCGCTGCGCCTCCGGCCAAAGCTACGCCGCGCGCCAGCTGGTGCTGGCTTTCGGCGTGGTGGACGAATTGCCCGAGCTGGAGGGCCTGCGTGAGCGCTGGGGCGAAAGCGTGTTCCACTGCCCTTACTGCCACGGCTACGAACTGAAGCAGGGCCGCATCGGCGTGCTCGGCGGCGGTCCCTTGTCCTATCTGTCGGCGATGCTGATGCCGGAATGGGGCCCGACCGTCTTCCTGAGCGACGGCGGCTTCGAGCCGGACGCGGCGCAGCGCGAGGCGCTGGCGCAGCGGGGCGTCGATATCGTGCGCGAACGGATAGAGCGCATCGTCGAGCGCGCCACCGTCGAGCTGGCCGATGGACGCCGGCTGGCCTTTGACGGGCTGTTCATGATGAACCGCTTCCGCCTGTCCAGCCCGGTGGCGGAGCAGCTGGGCTGCGTGATCGAGGAGGGGCCGCTGGGGCCTTATGTGCGGACCGACGACGCAATGGAGACATCGGCGCCGGGCGTATTCGCCTGCGGCGACATCACCCAGCGGGGCGGCACCGTGGCGCTGGCCATCGGCAACGGCGCGCTGGCGGGCATCGCCGCGCATCGCAAACTGGTGTTCGGATAAGACGCGCGCGACGGCAGACTTCTTTCTCTTCTATTACTGGAAAACGATTCATGAGTTGGCAAAACCTATGTTTCTCCTGGCTGTTGCGCAGAACGGCCAAATCCCTGACCCGCAAGCCCGGCCTGACCGCCCAGGAAATGCGCGAGCGCAGCGCGAAATGGGCGCGCGGCGAAATCAAGCCGCCGCGCGGCTGGCGGGTGCGCAAGCTGGACGCGGAGGCGCTGCGCGGCGAGTGGATAGAGCCTGAAGCCGCCGCGCGGCGCGAGGCGAGCGGGCGGGTGATCCTGTATTTGCACGGCGGCGGCTATTGCTTCTGCTCGCCGCTGACGCACCGCGGCGTGGCCGCCGCGCTGGCGCGGGAGGCGGACGCGCGCGCGTTTTCGCTGGCTTACCGGCTGGCGCCGGAACATCCGTTCCCGGCCGCCGTCGACGACGCGCTGGCGGCGTATCGGGAGCTGTTGGACGAGGGCGTGGCGCCTGAGCGCATCGTGGTCGCCGGCGATTCCTCCGGCGGCGGGCTGGCGCTGGCGCTGCTGCTGTCGCTGCGCGACGCGGGCGCGCCGATGCCGGCCGGCGCGGTCTTGTTCTCGCCGTGGACGGATCTGGCGGCGACCGGGGCCTCGCTGGAAGCGAACGACGCGTCCGACGTGATGCTGAGCGCGGTGGCGGTGAGGAATTTCTCGCGCTATTACCTTGGCGACGCCGCCGCCGACCATCCCATCGCCTCGCCGCTCTACGGCGAGTACGCGGGCCTGCCGGACCTGTTCATCCAGGCCAGCGACAGCGAGGTGCTGCTGGACGACGCCGCGCGCGTGGCCAGCAAGGCGAGCGCGGCCGGCGTCGGCGTGGACTTCAAGGTGTGGCGGCGGCTGCCGCACGCCTGGGCCACCCTGACGCCGATGCTGCCGGAAGCGAGGGCTGCGATCAAAGAAGCCGGCGGCTTCATCCGCAAGGTGGCGCCATGAACCGCGGCTGGGTGGATGCCGCGCCGGCCGGCCAAGCCGCGGCCTTGCGCCTGTTCTGCTTCCCTTACGCCGGCGGCAGCGCGACGGTGTTCCGCGGCTGGGCCGAGCGCTTGCCGGCCACGGTGGATCTCCGGCCCATGCACCCGCCGGGGCGGGGGCGGCGCTTTCACGATCCGCTGCGCTACCGGCTGGATCAACTGGCCGACGAGGCGACGGACGCGATCGCGCCGCTGCTGGACCGGCCTTATGCCTTGTTCGGGCACAGCATGGGCGCGAGCCTGGCCTTCGAGGTGGCCCAGCGCGCGCGGGCGCGCGGCTTGCCGGCGCCCTGCTGCCTGATCGTGTCCGGCCGCGCCGCGCCGCATCTGCCCGCCAGGCGGCGGCCGATACATGCATTGCCCGATGATGAGTTCATCGACGAAGTGCTGCGGATGAACGGCACGCCGCCTGAGGTGCTGCAACATCCCGAACTCGTCAACATCGTCCTGCCGGTGCTGTATGCCGATTTCGAGGCGATAGAGACTTATCGTCCCGCGCCGCGTCCTCCTTTGAGCTGCCGCATCGTCGCGCTGGGCGGCAGCGAAGAAGAGGGCGTCGTCGAGGCGGCGGCTTCCTGGCAGGGCTATGCCACCGGCGGTTTTCGCAGCGAGATCCTGCCCGGCGATCACTTCTTCCTGAACGGGAGGCCGGAAAGCCTGTTCGCGATACTGCGCGAAGAACTGGAGCGTGGTGCCGGGGCGGCTTGAATCCGGGCTAAGAACCTGTTTACGCTCTCGCGAGCTAAGGCGAGACAAGGCGTTGTGGCTGAGAAAGCGGAATGTCCAAGTGGTACATGAGCATTTCGAATGCTGTTTTCAACGCCCATTTCTATCCATCCCGCCGCAGCGCAACAGACTTTGAACAGGTTCTTAGAAATTGACCGCGGTTTTCAGGCCCAGCACCCAGGCGTCTGAAGTTTGGGACAGGCCGCCGGGGCGTCCCCAATACTGGATCAAGGGTTGCAACTCCAGCCATGGCGCCAGCTTGAAACGGTAATACAGCTCCGCATTCACCGAGGATTCCGGCAGCGGCGCGTAACGTGGATCGCCATGGTCCTCGACGCCGCCATGCAGGTTCAGGAACTGCTGGCTGCGCCGAAAATTGGCGCTGCCTTGCATTTTGGCGACGCCCAGCGCCAGCCAGTCGTTTGGCCGGGCGTCAAACAGGCCGCGATAGCGCAAGGCCAGCGAGGTGGAATAGCGCGACTTATTGCTGCGCTGGTCCGCCAAACCCAGGCTCCAGGCCAGGCTTAGCCCCCGGTTGGCGTTATCGGCGTGGCGGTTCAGTTGCTGGTTGAAGCCGGTATATAGGAACCAAGTGTCGCGGTAGTGGCGATAACCCCCGGGGTCCAGCGCGCCGGGGCCGCCGGACTGGCCGAGATAGAGATCGGCTTGCTTGGCATTGGTGTACAGCAGGCCCAGGCTGTAAATACCGGGCAGGCCGAAGCGGCGGGTGCGCCACTCGGCTTCCAATGGCAGCAGCAAGCCCCGGCTGCCGTCGGTGGACACGCTCCAGGCGTGGCCGCGCGACGGCGCTTGCGGGTTTTGCTCCAGCACGCCGGCCAAGAGGGTCAGTTCCGGCGTGAGCCGATACTGCACGGTGCTGCCCCAGTAATGCACGTTCCAGTTATACCAAGTGCCGGAATCCGCCGACTTGCCGCCGCACAGGCTGAGCATCTGGAAGTCGCAGGGAATGATCTGATCGAAGTCCTGCACCTTGTTCATCAAGCCTATCCGCCACTGCAAGCGGCCGTCGAGCCAGCTGTTCCGGAAATTCAGCCAACCCAGCCGGGTAATGGACTGGCCGCCCCAGCTTTCCTGCGCCAGATCGTTGAAGCCGACGCGCGGATCTTGCAGCCGTGAACTGGTCAGGTTGTTGTCATGGTTGCGGTTGACGATATTGCCCTCGATCGCGGCATTGGGCATGCCAGTCATCGCCGCCAGGCTTTGGCTGAAAGTCAGCGAAAACTGGTCGATGTATTCGGCTTTCTTGTCCGTGTTGTAACCGCCTTTGGCGTTGTAGGCGGTTTGGCTGACATGGGCCAGCTGGTATTCGAAGCCATGGGCTTGCAAGGCCTGGCGCAGCCCGAGGCGGCTGCTGAACAGATCGCCGGCCGGCGCTTCGAAACCCAGCGCGGCGCCGTTCCAGCGGCTATTTTCCGCGAGGGCCGCGGTGTACAGCAAAGCGCCAAAGATCAGACTCAAAATCCGTGGCGAAGACCACATGGCAGTGAAAAAAGCGAAGCGCATGATTCTCTCCCAATGATTCCGGCGGCTGCCCAGGCGCGGGCAAAGCCCGCCCCTGGCCTATGGCAGCGCCCTTGGTGCTTCGGCCTGCCGTCGGCAGGCCGCGAATGTTCTCGTTCCTGCGATTAGCCGGCCGGCTTCAGCGTCTGTCCCCGGCTGCGGATCACATCGCGGTACCAGTAAAAGCTGTCCTTGCGCCGCCGCTCCAGGCTGCCTTGGCCTTGGTCGTCGCGGTCGACATGGATGAAGCCGTAGCGCTTGGACATTTCCGCCTTGGAAGCGCTGACCAGGTCGATGGGCCCCCAACTGGTGTAGCCGAGGAGGGGCACGCCATCGTCCAGCGCTTCGGCCACTTGCAGCAGATGATCGTTGAGGTATTGGATGCGGTAGGGGTCGTGGACGCGGCCGTCCGCCGTGACTTCATCGCGCGCGCCCAGGCCGTTCTCCACGATGAACAGCGGTTTCTGGTAGCGGTCGTACAGCAGGTTGAGCAGATAGCGCAGGCCCTGCGGATCGATCTGCCAGCCCCAGTCGGAACTGGGCAGGTGAGGATTGGGCACCATGCCCAGCACGCCGCCGGCCTGTGCCGCCAAGGCCGGGTCGGCCGAGGCGCAGCCGGACATGTAATAGCTGAAGGAGATGAAGTCCACCGTGGCGAGCAGGTCTTCATGGTCAGAGGCGCGGATGTCCAGCGCGATGCCCTCGTCGCGGAAGAAGCGCCGCATATAGGCCGGGTAAGCGCCGCGCGCCTGCACATCGCCAAAAAACAGCCAGCCGCGGTTTTGTTTCTGACTGGCCAATTGGTCATCCGGCCGGCAACTGAGCGGATAAACGATGTCGCCCAGCAGCATATTGCCGATCCGGGCATCCGGCACCAGCTCATGGCAGGCTTTCACCGCGCGCGCGCTGGCCACCAATTGGTGATGGATGGCTTGGTAGATGGCTTGCTTGCCGCTATCCGGCGGCAAGCCGACGCCGGTGAACGGCGCGTGCAGCGCCATATTGATTTCATTGAAGGTCAGCCAGTATTTGACCTGGTCGCGATAGCGGGTGAACACCGTGCGCGCGTAATGCTCGAAAAAGGCGATGGTGCGGCGGCTGCCCCAGCCGCCGTGGCGCTGGGTCAGCGCATAAGGCATTTCATAATGCGATAGCGTGACCAGCGGCTGAATGCCGTGCTTGGCCATCTCGCCGAACAGGCGATCATAAAACGCCAGCCCGGCCTCGTTGGGCGCGTGCTCATCGCCTTGGGGGAAGATGCGGCTCCAGGCGATGGATACCCGCAGGCAGCCAAAGCCCATCTCCGCGAACAGGGCGATATCCTCCGGATAGCGATGATAAAAGTCTATCGCCTGATCCTTGAGGCTGCTGTCGCCGGCAGCGCGCTTGACGATGGGGCCAAAAATCCCCTGCGGCTGCAAGTCCGATGTGGACAAGCCCTTGCCGTCGGCCAGGTAAGCGCCTTCGGCCTGATTGGCGGCCAAGGCGCCGCCCCAAAGAAAATCAGCGGGAAACAAGGTCATCTCTACTCTCCTGATGCGATGGTTGAGGACTGACGGCCAGCAGCGGCGCCAACTCCGCCACCGTGTCCGAGGGAATGGGCCGCACTTGAGCGCCGCCGGGGTTGCAGATCAGCACAAGGCAGGTGGTATCGAAGCCGGCCCCGGCCATGGCGGCGTGGTCGAACTCCAGCAGCACATCGCCGGCCGCGATCAAGTCGCCGCTTTGCACTTGCGCGCGGAAGTGGCTGCCATCGAGCTTGGCGGTATGGATGCCGACATGGATCAGCATTTCAGTGCCGTCGTCGGCGACGAGGACCAGGACGTGGCCAGAGTAGGACAGGGATTCGACCCGACCGCTGAACGGCGCCACCACCCGGCCGCTTAGCGGCAGAATGGCCACGCCCTGGCCCAAGATGCCGCTGGCGAAGGCGGGGTCCGTCACGCTGCCGAGCGGTCGCGTCAGGCCGTGCAGCGGGGACAAGACTTGATGGGACGCCGTGTCCGCAACGGCCTCATCCGCTGTCGCGGCGGCAACGGCGGCTTTGGGCAGGCCAAACCAGAAGGTGAGCAGCGCGGCGAGGCCCGCCGCCAGCAGGCTGCCGGCAATCGCGCCCCAAACGGAGAAATCGACACCAGTGGGCGGAATCGTTTGGGAGAAGGTAAAAATGCTGGGCAGATTGGGCGAATAGACGCTGCTGCGCGCGTAACCCAGCATCAAGCCGCCCAAGGCGCCGCTGATGCAGCCAAACAGGAAGGGGCGCTTGGCCGGCAAGGTCACCCCGTAGATGGCGGGTTCGGTAATGCCGAATAGCCCCGAGGTGGCCGCCGAGCCGGCCAAGGACTTCATGCGCGCATCGCGGGTGCGCAGGAAAACCCCCAGCGTAGCGCCCACTTGCCCCATCACCGCCGGCAGCAAGAGCGCGCCCATGGTGTCATAGCCCAGCAGGCTCAAGTTGTTGTACATCAGCGGCACCAGGCCCCAGTGCAGGCCAAAGATCACCAACACCTGCCACAAGCCGCCCAGCGCCGCGCCGGCCAACATCGGCGCCAGGCCGTAGAGGGTTTGAAACCCCTCCGCCAGCAAGCGGCCCAGCCAGGTGGCGACCGGGCCGATCAGCAGGAAAGTCATGGGCGCGATCAGGCACAAGCACAGTAGCGGGGTCAGGAAATTCTTGACCGCCGCGGGCAGGAGGCGGTTGCAGCGGCGCTCAAGATGGCTGCTGACCCAGGCGGCAAGAATGATGGGAATCACCGAAGAACTGTAATTGATGAACACGATGGGAATGCCGATAAAATCCAGCGGCAAGGCGCCGGCCTGCTGCGCGGCATTGAACGCGCCGATGGACAGCGGATGAGTGAGCGCGCCGCCCAGCGCCATCGCGGTGAAAGGGTTGCCGCCAAATTTCTTGCCGGCGGTATAGCCCAAGGCCAAGGGGAAGAAATAAAACAAGGCATCGCTGGCCACGAACAACAATAAATAAGTGCCGCTGGTTTCGCTGATCCATTCATTCACCAGCGCCAGCGACAACAAGCCTTTGAGGATGCCGGAAGCGGCCAGGATGCCCAAGGTGGGCGTGAAAATGGCGGACACCACATCAATGAAGCGGCTGAGCACGCCTTCCTTCACCGCGGTGCCGGCCGGCGGAATCTCGTCATCCAGCCCGGTGACTTGGCAGATGGCTTGATAGACCTCGGCGACACGGTTGCCGATCACCACCTGGAATTGCCCGCCGCTTTCCTGCGCCATGAGCACATCGGGCAGGCGGTTCAGGGTTTTGGCGTCCACCCGCCCGGAATCGCGCAACTTGAAGCGCAGACGGGTGGCGCAATGCACCAGGCTCAGAATATTGTCCTTGCCGCCAACCCCGGTGACGATTTGCTTGGCGAGTGTGTCCATTGCTTCCCTCCATGTGGCGAGCGAACGCTCAAAAAAAAACCTGGCCGCGCCACCCGCAATGGGGAGGCGTGGCCAGGTTTTGCCTGTTCTAGACAGTAACAATCCTGATGATGCTTCGGCTGCTCAAGCCAGCCGGCGAGTAAAGCTCTGCTTTATAAACGGCTGATGTGGATGGCGAGGAACATCAGCTCGTCCGGTTCCAGCGCCCTCTGGTACTGCTCCCAAATAAAGCCGCCAACACACTCCGCGTTGAGCCATGCCCGCGGATAACTGGCTTTCACCGCCGCGTGCAGGCTGGGGTCTCCCGCTTGTAGCTGCTGTTGCGACAACACGCGCTGCGCAAAAAATTTCAGGTGGGCGATGAAGCGGTGGTAGTTCAGCGCCTGCTCGTCCAGCTCCAGCCCTTGCTGGTCTTTGACGATGCGCAGAATCTGCCGCATCAGCTGGTTAATGGCCTGCATTTCCGAAGCCTCGCTGTTCAATTGCGCATTCGCCAAATGCCAGGCGATGAAGCCGGCCTCATCCTCCGGCAGGCTCAGCCCCAGCTGTTGCTCGATCAGCTCCAGCGCTTGCAAGCCAAGGGCGAACTCCGTCGGGTAGAGCCTGCGCATCTCCCATTGCAGCGCATTGTGCAGGGCAATGCCCTGGCGCTGGCGCTCAATCGCGAAATGGCAATGATCCAGCAAGGCCAGGTAGACCTCGTCGGGCAGTCTGCCCAATTGTTTCTTCGCCAGTTTGAGGATGTCGTTGCAGACCGCCATCTCCTCGGCGGGAATGCCGCTCAAGACCTCGCTCAAGCGAGACATCAACTCGTGGTTTTGCAAGGCGAAGATTTTTTCGACCAGCGCCGGATCCAGCGCGTCTCCCGGCCGCTTTTGAAACCCCACGCCGCGGCCCATGGCCACCAGTTCCTGATGCTGTTCGTTCAATACGAGGGCCGCATTGTTATTCAAGATTTTGCTGATTTTCATATCGCGTATCCAGAAAGCAAAAAACCTGACGGCTGGGTGAAGCCAAGTCATCAGGTTTTGCCTGCCTGCGCAGTAACAATCCTTGAGCACAAACATCTGGTTTGACGACGCGCGAGTCAAGCCGCGGCGTTGACCCAGGGAGCCGTCAACGCATAGAAGCACAGGACGATGAAAAAAACAACTTAATTTATTAAAAATAAGACGTTTCTATGTCGACTAATGTGGCCATGGGGCAGGAGCGGGTAGGCGGGACAGCCCAACCTCAGAATCTGCTGCGCTACAGCGCTGCGGCTTTAAAAACAACTTCGAAATGCTCATGTACCGTATGTACGCTCCGTTTCTTCAGCCATTTTCGCCTTGTCTCGCTCTTGCCCGCGAGACTTTGAACAGGCTCTAAGACCAACACGCCAAACACAAGCATTTCATTACAATAAAATGCCAATGTGTTATAATCGATGGGTTAACCATTCGTGAACCCAACATCATGGCAAAAGCAGTCATCGCTCCCTCGCTCTCTTCATGCGTTGGAAGAATGTGGCCGGGAGAACGACGTTTTGCCGAACGGCTTGAGCAGAAGCTGGATGACGACTACAAGATTTGGTACGACGTGCGCATCACATCGATGCAGGAGTATCCTGACTTTGTCATTCTGCATCCGCAGCACGGCCTACTTGTCCTTGAAGTCAAAGATTGGAAGCCAAGTACCATCGTAAAAGCCTCTCCTGGGGACTGGGACATTCTGGGTACTCATGGCCCCAAATCGGTGGCGAATCCACTTGAACAGGCCAGGCGATATACTGTTGGGATTATCAATGCCCTCGAACGAGATCCGCAGCTTGTTCATCCACAAGGACACCCACATCAGGGAAAACTACGATTTCCGTGGACGTTTGGCGTGGTGTTTCCCAACATCTCACGCAAGCAGTTTACCGAGGGCTTGCTGGACCATGCCATTGATCCGACAAGGGTGATCTGCTCGGACGAGATGACCGAGTCCGTCGACATTGAACGGTTCCAGAAGCTCTTGTGGCAAATGTTCAGGTTTCAGTTCCGGGACAAGTTGACACTGCCACAGATCGACCGGATTCGCTGGATTCTGTTCCCGGAAGTTCGTGTACCAACCAAGCAGCAAGAGTTGTTTGCGGATGAGCTGGAATTGCCAGACATTATGGCCGTAATGGATGTTCAACAAGAGCAGCTCGCCCGTAGTTTGGGCGATGGGCACCGCGTCATCCACGGCGTTGCCGGCTCAGGCAAGACGATGATTCTGGGCTATCGCGCAGAGTATCTCGCAGGCATGTCAGAGAAGCCTGTGCTGATCCTCTGTTTCAGCGAGCCGCTGGCTAAGCAGCTGAAAAGCTGGATGGATATGAAAGGTTTGTCTAATAAAGTCTCTGTTCGCCATTTTCATGGTTGGTGCTCAGATCAACTAAAAACATACAACCAGCCCCGGCCAGAGGAGAAAGGAAATGACTTTTTTCCTGCGCTTGTTCAGCAGGTGATCAACAGTGTTGATCGTGGCTTCATTCCACCCAGTCAGTACAGTGCGATTCTTATTGACGAGGGGCATGACTTTGAGCCGAGCTGGTTCAAGCTTGTGGTTCAGATGGTGTCACCGGAGAGCAATCATCTGCTCGTTTTATATGACGATGCCCAATCTATCTTCAAACGATCAAGCCATCGTGGTTTCAGCTTCAAGAGTGTTGGAGTGCAAGCCCAAGGCCGCACAACGATTCTGAAAGTCAACTACCGCAACACCCGGCAGGTTCTTGAATTGGCCGCATTGATTGCCAAGGACATTTTGGACCCGAAGGCGACGGATGACGATGGTGTGCCACTGATTCGACCAATCAGTTGTGGACGAGGCGGCCCGCCGCCTCAGTTAATCAAGTTGCCGTCGATCAAGGATGAAGCTGCTGAAATTGCTCGCCATATGACTCAAGCCTACCAACAAGGGGTTGCATGGCAAGACATGGCGATTGTTTACCGTACTTGGTCTGTGGGGCAAGCCTGCGTTGAGGCGCTGGTACGCGCCAAAATTCCGCACCAGTGGCAACAGCGCGATAAAAAATCTTATTCGCCAACTGCAGACGCTGTAACGGTGCTGACCATGCATGCTAGCAAGGGATTGGAGTATCCGTTTGTGGCAATTCCTGGAGTGGGGTTGCTGTCTACCAAAGAAGCCGAACTCGAACAGGAGGCGCGGTTGTTCTATATCGCCGCGACGCGATCCACGAATCAACTGCTGGTCACAGGCAGTGGCGATTCTGTATTCATGAACAAGCTGTTTCCTGCCGCAATATGATCATATGTCTGCTGCCATGGAGCTATCGCTACAGGACTGCCCCGGCTTTGGTGGCGCAGCGAGCACTTGCTAAAATCTCTATTAAGGGAACACACGGCTAGTTTGCGATGCGATGAAAAAGCCTTGCGGTCGCAGGGCCTTTTCTTTCTGCAAAGCAGGATTTCATGCTTTGGCGACGTCCCCTCATTCTCAGTAGCACTGAGCATTAGAATCCAAGGTTTAGAATGCCCCTCGCTGTAGATGCCAGATTCTGTGGTAATTGTGATGCACGGGTAACAAGTTGATGAAATTTTTCGTGCAATCGCAACCGGTCGTGTTCGTTGATAAACCACACAATTTCACCGTTTACATTTTTGCTGACCAACGCAACCTGTCTCGCCGCCGGTGCTATCGTGGTTGTTGCTTTGCAACTGGGCCGCAAGGGTGTTTATCGAGTGGGGCAAAGCTAGACCCCCCTCGCTTCCTGGCCCGCATTAGCCGTGGATCAAGGGAACCAAATAATTCAGGGATGATTTATGTCTACCAATAAGCATGCTGCCCATCTACCGAGTGCGAGCGATCAGGATGCAGTCCTGGCGACTCTGCCGCCGATGGCCAACTTGATTGTTGATCGTGCTATAGAAAACATGACCCGCAAGCTGGTGGCAGGTTATCGCAATAAGCGCAATGCTAAACCCAATGCCAATCAAGTCGATTTTGGCGCCGAGGCTAAAGAAGCATTAAAGGCCAGCTCGGCCCAGTCCGCCATGCAGGTTGCAAATCGAGGGCAAGCATGGAAGGAGATGATCCAAAAGAGTTTAACGCATGGCATTTCATCTCTGGCAACCATTAGTTTTGACGGTCAGTTTACGATACGAGACGGTCAACGACCGGATGACTTCAAGGACAAGATGCCCAATACCCCAGGCGTCTACGTCGTGTTCGATCACAACGATAAGCCCGTGTATGTGGGCGACAGCGACAACATGCAGGCACGTTGGAACGCCGGCCACTTCAACGAATACAAGCAGGGGCAGCGGCCCGATGCTGAGCGTTACAAACTGGCTGATGAGATGGAGGCTGGCTGCACCGTCAAATTCATCGTCATGGACTCCAAAGAGACGGCTGCTGCATTGGAAGCTCATCTGATCAAGGAGAACTTCGCTCAGTTCGAGGGGGTGCGTAAGACCGATAAGAATCTTTCCCCCGACGAAGCCGCCATGCGAGATCAAGCATTGGACGATGGCATGCTTAAAAACAAAAAGGATGAGCTGGCAAAGGAACAGGGGTCCCGTAGCAACCAAGAGGCCAAGAAGATGAAGGACGCTTCGGGTACGACCGCCACCCTTGTGGCCGGTGCGGCCGGTGAGGCCTTCAAGAACGTTGGCTATGACATCTTCGAGCGACTGACCACCACTGCAATCAAGGCTATCAAGGACGAACTGGTGGACGTGCTGCGTGGCGGCGTTGACAAGATCAAGGTGCGCGTGGACCGCATGCTCAAGAAGATTTTCACCGTGTTGCGCAATGTGCTGGAAAACCCACTGCAACTGTTGCGCGGGATTGTTGAGTTCATCGTCAATGCGCTGTCTAAGACCATCAGCCAGATCTACAACCTGGCGCGCAATATCTTCGATCTAGCCAATAATGGCTGGCAGCTCTACAAAGGTGCGCAGACGATATCCCGTGAGGAGCTTGTCCGTAAAGTCAGTGAAACTGTCATTGTCAGCGGCTCATTAATGATCTGGGATTCACTCGATTTGATATTGGAAAAGTGGCTGGTGGCGCAGACAGGAGGAGCCTTGGCGCCATTCTCGCCTTATATTTCGGCCGCAGTCACGGCCATTGGCTTTGGCATTTCCACTCACGCCCTGCAGGGCTTTGTCACTCGGATCATCGATGCGGTGATTGCTTTCAAATGCGGCTATGTGGAGCAGCTGGAGACCGAGCGCGCTGCGTGCGAACAGCTCATCATCGTGGCCGAAAACGAACTTACGATGATTGGCGATCTGGGCGAGTATATTGGGTCAGAGTTGAAGGTCTTCGCGCAAATGGAAGCCTATACCCGCACGTTATCGATCCATGAGCCCATCCAGCCGATCGACCCCTTCTCCTTGCATATGGACCGCTCCTGATGCGAGAAAGCACTCCTATGAACATGCATACCAAGCCAGACCATTCTCCAGTTTTATCGTCACGCGCGAGCGGCACTTTGACCGTGGTAAACCGCCAAGACATCATGGACTTCACGCGCGACCTAGAAGACGCCGTGCGAGACATAGGATTGGCAGCAAAGCAGAGCTCAGACGTCAAAGAAAAGGTTGGCGCACTGATGAGTAATCTGGAGAGCCGGGGCTGGTGGGGCCAAGTGACCTCGGGGTTGTCGGGTGGTACGGACAAGGAGTTGGCCATCCTGGTACAGGGATTGGGCGCTAGTCTCTCCATCACCCAGAAGGTGGTGCAGGTTGTGCTCAAGGTCATGACCCAGAAAAACCAAGTCCTTCATGCATTCAATGAAGCGCTGGTCAAAAAGATTGCAATGGTGACCGCAGACACCCGCACACTTGATAGTAATCAGAAAGTGGTGGTCAAAGACTTTCTTACCCAGCTGCAAAAGCAGGTGTTCGACCAGATCCAACAGCAAGAAATGGTTGATAGCCTTGAGCTGCGCATGATCGACTGCGAAGCATGGCGTGAGGAAAAGGAATGTAATGATCAGTTGGTGAGCACACAGTTGGCCATTCAGGGCGAGAGCCAGAAAGTGGCAACCGAGCGTATTCAGGAAATGGAAGGCTCCGCGAAAGCCCACGCTGATCGGACAGATCAACTCGCGCAGCTTCAGACCTCTGACAGTAGGCGCATTACTGAGCTTGAGCGGGAGGCGCAGGTCGTGACAGATCGACTGGAAGCTTCTGACAGCTACAATCGGGTGCTGGCTGGTCGCGTGGATGTATTGGAAGCTAAGTGCGCTGACTTAGCCGAGCAGGTGCGGATGTTGACTGAGCGAGACAATGCGGTGAAGGCTGGACTGGAACAGCTCAGTGGACAGATCACCCAGTTGCAGCGAGTTGATGTTGAGCAGCGGGCATTGATTGGCGCGTTTGAGCAGCGCTTGTCGATACTCGAAAAGATTGGTGACGCCTCACGAACGATAAAAGCGCGCATCTTGCATTATGCACCGGTAATGGCAGCTTCATTGCTGGGAGTGGTGGCGGTTTACTTATCGCTGGCAAGGTAAGCAAGCCCACATGAATCGCCACACATTCCTAGATATCTGGTAAGGCATGGAATGAAAACACCGCTTCGCAACACTGAAGCGGTGTTTCTTAGAACCTGTTTACGATCTCGCGAGCTAAGGCGAGACAAGGCGAAAATGGCTGAGAAAGCGGAATGTACAAGCGGTACATGAGCATTTCGAAGACGTTTTCAACGCCGTATCGCCGACGCGCAGCAGATCGTAAACAGGTTCTTATTACGCTGCGCGATTAGCCGCTCTAACTCTCTATGCGCTCCGCCAGACGCCGTTGGCAGGCGGTGGCCAGCTTGAGCAACTCCACGTTAGTGACAGGCATCTTGCCGGGCGGGGCGATCAGCTCCGCCAGGCCGCTGAGGGTGGAGACGCTGCTGTTCAAGCCGATCAGCCTGCCGTGCGGCCAGCGCTGCTTGTTGTTGGGCGCGTAATCCAGCGTCAGCACCCAGCGTGAATGCAGCCACGGGCCGGGTTCGCGCAGCACGGTGTCCAACACCGCGCGGCTGACCTGTTGCGCCGCCTCCGCGGCGAGGGCGAGCGCCAGGTGCAGGGTTTCCGCGGTGCTGGCCGCGCCGGCCTGATGCAGCAAGGCTGGGCGGGTTTCCTCCAGCCACCAGCGCCGCAGCCGTCGCGCGCCTGGCTTCTTGATGCGGCGGAACACCTCGTCCAACTCGCTTTCGGACAGGCACAGCACCGGCTCCGCCCCATCCGCCAGGCGGAAGGATTGTCCCAGCGGCTCGCCCAGGGCCTGCTGCAAATCCTTTACCTCCAGCTTCATGGACGCAGCCACCTCCGCTGCGACAAACCAGAACCCCTCCGGCCGCCGCAGCACCCGCATGGACAAATCCTTGGCGAAATCCAGCCGTAGCGGCGTATTCATCTGCTGATCGATGGTGGCATTCATGGCCGGGCCTCCCCAGTGAAGCGTGCAAGCGGCACCGCCAAAAACGCAAGACGATACGCGGCGCGCAGTCGCAAGCAGGCATGTGATAGGCGGTGGGGAGAATGAGTTAGGGGAGGGGAAACGATAAGACGAGCATCCATAGCGATATCTCCAAACGGCTTGCCCGACCAAGCATTGCGAGCGCAAGGGCGCGTTGGGTGCAATGTATGGGCGTGTTGAACAACCACGGCTTTCGGGCGTGGGCCACCGCTAACGGAGGTGTGTTGAGCACCATTGATCAATCTAGCAGCGACGCTGCTTGGTAGCAATTCATTCAGGTAGAATGGACAGTAACTTGGCTTTGGAGATGGTTATGTCAGTTTTATTTTCCGAATGTCTGCAAGCTTTGGGTAGTGATGCGAAGGTTGTAAGTGCTAGCGATGCGGAAGTTATTTTTTATGATATTGAAAAGAATTTTCGGTTTTCAGTATCCGGCAGTCTTCAAGTTGGCGATGGGCACCTCTCGAAGAGAGGGGAGGCCAGGGAGCTGTTGGATGAATTCAATACGGAAAGTGGAAGGCTTTATATTTGTTGGGATGATGCTGCTGTTCCCATTTTGGAAATTCCAGCTTCGTGTGTTTCAAAAGTTATAAGCTGTATTGATGATGTTCTTGCCGTTGGATTCAAAACTTACATCTATCAATCTGAGACAGTGGCGATTATGGAAGTGTCGTCATTTGGAACTGGACTTTTGGTTAGCCATGACTCTGCAGGAGAGGTGTGAGAGTGTTGTTGGTGCATGAGCGCGAGAGGTTAAAAGCGCAGCTTAATGAATTTCATGAAAATGCCTATGGAATGGGTGTTGCTGCTGTTTGGTGTCAGATTGAATCAACCCTAAGTATGGAAAAAAAAGAGAAATAGTTCTTTACATCTTACGCTTATTTTTTGATTCAAACCTAGTTAAATGGGGCTGTCGATCTGAGATTGTTCAAGATTTTAATCTTGTTCTTAAGATGATGGAGAGCTGCTGGCCTGATGATGATGAGTTTGATGATGATCAATTTTTGACTGTACTGCCATACGACTGTGATGGAGTATCAAAGACGCATGCTTGGATAGAGGGTGATTTAGTCTGGGTTGATGATTGTGGGAAGTATTTATGGTCTACGGATGCTGAATTATAAGCTTAGAAGTGTAATCGAGCCAATTTGCCAGCAACTCCCTTCAGCGCAAGCCGGCCTTCAAGCCAGACTCGGGGTTTTAAGCTGCTGGTTGTTTGACGTCGTACCGCTGAGCGAATCAAAGATTCGCACGCATGTAGTTCTGGTGGCTCCCCGAGGCTGGTTTGAAAGACGGGGTTTCGCAGCACTGTAGGGGTGGGCTGGGGCTGCAAGGGGATTGGCAGTGCAATCCCCTTGCCCATTTTCAGGGCGGAGCCGGCATGTCAAAAATGTATCCGCGAAGCGGATTCCAATTTAATTGATTGATTTTATTGCGTGGTAAATTTTGGGCTTCACAGATTCTGTCCAATCTGCCATTTTTTTAATTCTCAACGTTTATTAGATAGGAATGTTGTCACAGCATTAATGTCGGCGACTCTTTCCAAAGAAATGGGATTTTTTCTCAATATCTCGAAAGATTTTGATATTTCACTTCTCCCTTCTCTAAATTTCTTTGATATGTCATCAATATGGCCTTTGTTGTTCATGTAATTGCTTATTGATTCTGAGTAGTAATCGATTACGCCATTTAAAATATCCCGATTAATATCTTGAGATAATTTCGATAGTAGAACAACTTTTTTTCCATATAGTTGCGCCATCGTTAGTGTAGCGCTGTAATAGGTCTTGTTCTTCATCAAGGTATTTTCACTCCGTACTTTTTTTGCCCATATTATGCCGTTGTCAATATCGGCCAGTTTGTTGGATGACCTAAGCTCACACTTCGCTCGTTGAAGCCAGTAATGATTTTTCTGACCGAATGCCGAAGATAATTGTTCATAGATAAGCTTTATTAGGCGTGCATTTCCACTGCTTTCCCATGAGAATGTTGAGTTTAAAAAGTCAAAACTAATTAGCTTGTCTGCTGTGTCGATATATCCACCTTCTTTTAGACTGACCGCTAATTCTGATATTATCTTTGCCGAAGAGGTGATGTTTTCTTTCGAAAATTTAGAAAGTATTCGAAGCGCTATTTGTGTAGAGTTACAGACTATGTGGCGTATTCCGGAGTGCCACTCCAAATCAAATAGTAGTGGGTTTGATTTGATAAATTGGTCTGTATTAAAATATTTTCCTAGGCATTTATTTGTTATGTCTAAATCAAGCTTTGATTCGAGCTCGGTAAGTATTAATGCTTTGTACGTTGAACTGTCTGGTGTTTTGAAATCAAATAATGATGAACTTTTAGAGCTTGACTTGTATACTTCGTGTGTATTGTAAGCAAATGTTAGAATGGTCATGCCTTCTTCAATTCGTTGTATGCCGACTGTGTTCATGTTTACATTTAACTTGTCCATTTCCTCTGCTGATAATCTTGATTTCATATCAAACTGTACACAGTTGATCTCGTCGTCGGACATTACTTCAAGAAGAGAGTCTTTGTCATGGTTATTGAAAACAAAAATGGCTTTATTTTTTGATCTGGAAATCTCCCTGACAACATCTCTCATCATGGATCTTGGGATGTAGTTGGTGTCAAACATAAATAGGGAATTGCTAACCGTTCTTATTAGCCTAGTTAAGTTTGGATTGAATGGGTGGTGGGATGAAAATATGTATGTTTGGTATTGTTTTATTTTTTCATACAAATGTATTAGGGTCGTTGTTTTTCCTGAAAATCGTCTACCAGTTATTGCAATAATCTTTGAGCTATAAATATTGTTGAGAATTTCACGCTCAGCGTCGCGTTCTATAACATATCCAGGTCTCAGAAGAATTTCATAACTTATATTGCTTTCAGTTGTGGTTTTGTGATGTGGCCCTCCATTGGCTATGTGTTCTATTGTATTAATTGCATCTTTTATTGTTGGCAGATAATCTATATGATATTCTGTTACGGTGTCTTCTACTTCAACTTCTCCAATTGTGTTGAATATTTCACTGTATATTTGATCGTAGCTGTCAAAATAAACAACATGCCCAATTCCATATTCCTTAAGTTTAAGTTTAATTGATAGTGATGGCTTGTTTTTTGTTATGTATATGGATTTTTCCAAATGGCCTTTTAGTCCTATTGGAATTAAATCTATTTCTCCATCAAGGCTGCAGCCTATAAAAATAAAAGCCTGCTCTCTTGCTAGGTTTTCAAGATATTCTAAGATGGAGTTTTGGGTTCTTATATTGTGGACATAACTCCGCCATGTAAATATTAATTGACTGTCTTCGTTTTTGTCATATTCAGTTATGCAGCCATGTAATTTTATTATATTTTTTTTACTTTTTACTCTCTCCATTGAGATTTTGTCAGATGGAGATATTTTGTTGTAATCAGTGTGTGAATGCTTTTCAATTGCATCATCAATGTTGAGGGTTATTATATTTCTCCAGCCAAGAGAGAGAATCTTTTTTCTGATATCGTCTAATTTTACTTGAGAGAATAAATTTAATAATGTGTTTTTCCGTATGTCGCTTGAGATTGATTCTGAGTTTTCAAAAAGGGAAAATATGCTTCTTAGATCATCAATTTCTTCAATCTCAGATGCCTCTTCTGGATTGTGGCGGGCAAGAATATCCTTCAAGATTTTCTTGAGTTCATTTCCATCGGGAGTTTTGCCTCGTTTACAGCGCATATCTTTTGTAAATCCGGCTCCTAGAAATGGTATCAGGGTGCTGCTGCGATAATTTGAAATCAGTAATTCCTGTGCAGAGGCTTCAGTGAAGTGATAGATTTTCATTATGTTATCGGTATGAAAAAGGCACACTCGAAAGTGTGCCTTTTGCATAGCTTTATGTCAATGTTCTATATAAAATCAATCCCAGCTCAGCGCCCCGCCAGTCTGGTACTCAGTAACCCGCGTCTCAAAGAAGTTCTTCTCTTTCTTCAAGTCGATCATCTCGCTCATCCACGGGAAGGGGTTGTTCACGCCGGGGTAGAGCTGGTCCAGGCCAATCTGCTGCATGCGGCGGTTGGCGATGAAGCGCAGGTATTCCTTGAACATGCTGGCGTTCAGACCCAGCACGCCGCGCGGCATGGTGTCTTCGGCGTAAGCGTATTCCAGTTCCACCGCGTGCTTGAACAGTTCGGTGATCTCGGCCTTGAAGCTTTCGGTCCAGATTTCCGGCTGTTCCAGCTTGATGGTGTTGATCAGGTCGATGCCGAAATTGCAGTGCATGGACTCGTCGCGCAGGATGTATTGGTACTGTTCCGCCGCGCCGGTCATCTTGTTCTGGCGGCCCAGCGCCAGGATTTGCACAAAGCCCACGTAGAAGAACAGGCCTTCCATGATGCAGGCAAACACGATCAGGGATTTGAGCAGCTTCTGGTCATTTTCCAGCGTGCCGGTCTTGAAGGCCGGGTCGCACAGTACGTCGATGAAGGGGATCAGGAATTCATCTTTGTCGCGGATGGATTTGATTTCGTTGTAGGCGTTGAAGACTTCGCCTTCGTCCAGGCCCAGGCTTTCCACGATGTATTGGTAGGCGTGGGTGTGGATGGCTTCGTCAAAGGCTTGGCGCAGCAGGAACTGGCGGCATTCCGGGCTGGTGATCTGGCGGTAGGTGCCCAGCACGATGTTGTTGGCGGCCAGGGAGTCCGCGGTGACGAAGAAGCCGAGGTTGCGCTTGACGATGCGCATTTCGTCTTCGGTCAGTTGGCCGGTTTTCCACTGTTCGATGTCGCGCTGCATGTTCACTTCTTGCGGCATCCAGTGGTTGGCGCATTGGGCCAGGTATTTTTCCCATGCCCATTTGTGTTTGAAGGGCACGAGCTGGTTGACGTCGGTGGTGCCGTTGATCACTTTTTTGTCCACCACGTTGACGCGGCCGGCGGCGTTGGCGCCCGCGGAGGGGGCGGCCGGTTTGGTTTCGATGGTGTCGTCAAAGTTCAGCATTAAGGGCTCCTGTCTGGATTTATTCCGCGTCCGGCGCGGTGATTTGGGGCGGCAGCGGCTGCTTGTCGCCAGCCAGGCTGGGGCTGAGCGGCAGGCTGCTTTTGCGCAGTATTTGTATCTGGCGCGGCGCGGCGACAAGTGCCGGCACCGGGTCCAGGTCCACATGCAGGCTGCCCAGTTTGCGGTAGCCTGCGTCTTTGCCATGTTCGCCATGGCGGGCGATACAGAATGCGGTGGCGCTCATGAGCGGCGTCCTTTCAGAAGCGCAGCTGTTGGCTGAGGCGGTGGATCAGCTGGCGTTCGCTGCTTTCCTCCTGCTCCACCTGGCTGCCGCGCGGCTGCCGCAGCTTCAGCAGCTGGCGGTATTGCCGGTTGGCTTGTTCTATGTCTTGCTTGAGCAGCTCTATTTGCTGCTGCAGTTCTTCCGGCTGGCAGTACACCACCAGCGCGTCCGCTTCCACCCAGGCTTTGCGCCACACTTTCTGGCGCGGCAGGCGGCGGGCTTCGTTGAACAGGTCCTTCCATTCGCAGGGCGGGGCCTGGTTTAGCGTCAGGTACATATTGAACAGCACAAACTGCTTGTCGGGGTTGTGGGTTCTTTGTTCGCAAAACCCGTTGATCCGGATGTTTTCAAACGTTTGCATCTGACCTCCTGCTGAAGCCTGGCTGGTGGCGGCGGGGCCGTGGGCCTCGTCTTCCTGGAAACCGCTCAACACCCGCCGCGCTTGCTTGCTTGGCCTTGAGCTGTTTCCGTCCGCCCGCATCGCGGGCCGGCGGCGTTTCCATCCCGAAGCCGCCTGGGGGCAAGCGGCTTGAGGCTGGGTTGCCGTTTACTGCTGCGGCGCGTCCTGGTACTGCACCAGGCCGTAAATCTTCCATTTGCCGTCCACCCGTTTCAGGTGGTAGCCGGTGCAATATTCCCAGGCCGGCTGGTCCTGGCGCTGCACGGTCCAGCGCACGCGGGCGCTGGCGGCGTCGGGGCCAAAGTTCAGCACGCTGTCCAGCTGGTGGCTGGCGCTGAGAAAGCCCTGGCTGCGGTACCACGCCAGCAAGGCGGTGGTGGTGTCGCGCAGCGATGCCATGTCTTCCCAGCTGCTCAGGTCGCCCTGGTGGATGGCGGTGAAGGGCACGGTGAAGTGCGCGCTTACCCGGGCCACGTCCAGTTGGCTGTAGCCTTTGGCGTAGCTGTTGAAAAACGCCTCTATCTCCATCCGCTTTCCCCTGGGTGTGGGCCACGCGGTTTGCCGCGCGGCGGGTGGCCGCCTGTGTTGCCAGGCCGCTTGCGGGCGGCGGGGCCATGTCACAGCCGGCTGCGGGCAGGGGGCTGTGAGATGGAGCCTGGCCGGGGCCAGGCTAGACCAGCCCCGAGGGGCCGGCCGTTCAAGCCAGGATGGCTGCTTCCGCCTTATTGGCAGCTCTCGCAATCCGGGTTGTCGATGCTGCAGAACTTGGCGTCGGTGGCCGGGGTATTGTCCACCACGGCTTCCGGAGCCGCGGCCGCTTGGCCGTGGCTGTTGGACACCGCGTTCAGCTCGCCGCCGCGGCCGGTGGATTTCTCGGCGCTGGTGGCGGCCAGAGTGCGCAGGTAGTAGGTGGTTTTCAGGCCGCGCAACCAGGCGTGCTTGTACAGCTCGTCCAGTTTCTTGCCGGAAGCGCCCGCCATGTACAGGTTCAGGGACTGAGCCTGGTCGATCCACTTCTGGCGGCGGGAGGCCGCTTCCACCAACCAGCGCGGGTCCAGTTCAAAGGCGGTGGCGTAGATGGCTTTCAGCTCGGCCGGCACGCGGTCGATCTGGCCCAGGCTGCCGTCAAAGTATTTGAGGTCGGCCACCATCACTTCGTCCCACAGGCCGGCGGCTTTCAGATCACGCACCAGGTATTCGTTGGTGACGGTGAATTCGCCGGACAGGTTGGATTTGACGAACAGGTTCTGGTAGGTCGGCTCAATGCTCGCCGATACGCCGATGATGTTGGCGATGGTGGCGGTGGGCGCGATGGCCAGGCAGTTGCTGTTGCGCATGCCGTGGGTTTTCACGCGTTCACGCAGCGCGTTCCAGTCCATGCGTTCGCTGCGGTCCACTTCCAGGAAGCCGCCGCGCTCGGCCGCCAGCAGGTTGATGCTGTCGTGCGGCAGGATGCCGCGGTCCCACAGGCTGCCCTTGTAGGACGGGTAGCGGCCGCGTTCTTCGGCCAGCTCGGTGGATGCCCAGTAAGCGTAGTAGGCCACCATTTCCATGGATTCGTCGGCAAACTCCACCGCGGCGTCGGAGCCGTAGGCCACGCGCTTCTGGTGCAGGCAGTCCTGGAAGCCCATGATGCCCATGCCCACCGGACGGTGTTTCAGGTTGGAGTTGCGCGCCTTCTTCACCGGGTAGAAGTTGATGTCGATCACGTTGTCCAGCATGCGCAGGGCGATGCGGATGGTGCGCTGCAGTTTTTCGGAGTCCAGGCTGCCGTCCGCCTTCAGGTGGGCGGACAGGTTGACGGAACCCAGGTTGCAGACCGCGATCTCGTCCTCATTGGTGTTGAGGGTGATCTCGGTGCAAAGGTTGGAGCTGTGCACCACGCCCATGTGCTGCTGCGGGCTGCGGATATTGCACGGGTCCTTGAAGGTCATCCACGGGTGGCCGGTTTCAAACAGCATGGTCAGCATCTTGCGCCACAGGGACAGCGCCGGAATGCGCTTGTACACCTTGAGCTCGCCGCGCTCGCCCATGGCTTCGTATTCCTTGTAGCGCTTCTCGAAGGCCGCGCCGTACAGGTCGTGCAGGTCCGGGGCTTCGGACGGGGACAGCAGGCTCCAGTCCGCGCCTTCCATCACCCGCTTCATGAACAGGTCCGGAATCCAGTTGGCGGTGTTCATGTCGTGGGTGCGGCGGCGGTCGTCGCCGGTGTTCTTGCGCAGCTCCAGGAATTCTTCAATGTCCGCGTGCCAGGTTTCCAGGTAGGCGCAGACGGCGCCCTTGCGCTTGCCGCCCTGGTTCACCGCCACGGCGGTGTCGTTGACCACTTTCAGGAACGGCACCACGCCTTGGGATTTGCCGTTGGTGCCCTTGATGTGGGAGCCCATGGCGCGCACGGAGGTCCAGTCATTGCCCAGGCCGCCGGCAAACTTGGACAGCAGGGCGTTTTCCTTGATGCCTTCGTAGATGCCGTCCAGGTCGTCGGCAATGGTGGTCAGGTAGCAGCTGGACAGCTGGCTGCGACGGGTGCCGGAGTTGAACAGGGTGGGGGTGGACGACATGAAGTCGAAGCTGGACAGCACATTGTAGAACTCGATGGCGCGCGCTTCGCGGTTCACTTCGTTCAGCGCCAGGCCCATGGCCACGCGCATGTAGAAGGCCTGCGGCATTTCGATGCGGTTGCCGTCCACGTGCAGGAAGTAGCGGTCAAACAGGGTTTGCAGGCCCAGGTAGCCAAATTTCAGGTCGCGGTTGGCGTCCAGCGCGGCGCCCAGTTTTTTCAGGTCGTATTCGGCCAGCTTTTCATCCAGCAGTTCGGCGTCGATGCCGTTCTTGATGAAGGTGGGGAAGTACAGCGCGTACTGCTTGGCCATTTCTTCCTGGCTGACGGCTTCGCCCAGGATTTCCAGGCGGATATTGTTCAGCAACAGGCGGGCGGTCACGTAATCGTAAGCCGGGTCCTGCTCGATCATGGAGCGGGCGGCCAGGATGGCGGACTTGTTGACTTCGTCTTCGCTGACGCCGTCGTAGATGTTCTTCAGGGTTTCGCTGAGGATGGCGTCGATATCGATGCCGGCCAGGTTCTGGCTGGCGGATTCGATGGTGGCGCGCAGGCGGGCGATGTCCAGCGGCAGCTTGCGGCCATCCTTGCGCACCACGTTGATTTGCACCTGGGTCAGCGCTTCGCCGCGGGCGGCGCGCTCTTGGGAGCGCTGTTCGCGGTACAGCACGTAGGCGCGGGCTACATCATGCTCGCCAAAGCGCATCAGGGACAGTTCCACTTGATCCTGGATGTCTTCGATGTGGATGGCGCCGCCTTCCGGCTTGCGGCGCATCAGGGCGCTGGCCACCTGTTCGCTCAGCTGGGCGACTTTTTCGCGCAGGCTGGCGGAGGTGGCGCCTTGATGGCCCATGACGGCCAGGAAGGCCTTGGTCATGGCGATGGAGATCTTGACGGGTTCGAACGGCACCACCGCACCGTTGCGACGGATGGTTTTGTACTGGCTGAAATCGGCCTTGGGCGCGGCTGCGCGGCCGAGTTCTGCGGCGGTCTGCCCTTCAAAGGTGGTCAATTGCATGTAGCCCTCGATAAGGTGGGTGGTTGCGTCCTTCCGTTACTGCGTTTCCCGAGGGGCAGGCCGGCTGTGGACAAATCTGTTGAAAAGCTGTGCGCGAGCTGTGGGTAAACACAATATGTATTGTTTGTAGCTCGAGACACACCCAAATTCTAGTGTTGAGTATGGGGCAGTACAAGTCTTGACAGCGGGAGATTTAACGGCAGATTTGCCTGGGATTTATGGCGAAAGCCCGTGGTTGCTGGCTTTGCGGGGCGTGAGATTTTTTTTTGTCCAGTGGACACATTTCACTGTGTAGTCAAAAAACCTTGTTAGAACAAGCCACAGCGGGGGCGGCATTGTCCATCACTAGATGTTGTGGATTTGCATCATAACGCAGCGGCTAGGCCGCGGCAGCATGGTTTGCCATGGCGTGTTGGATTTTTGGCTTGTCACGGCCTGGCAATGAAAACCCCCGCCGGAGCGGGGGTGGAGGGGGGGCGAGGCCGGGCGCGACGCTTACTCCAGCCAGATCAGGCTGGCCATGCGTCCGGTCTGGTCGTCGCGGCGGTAGGAGAAGAAGCGCGCGCGGTCTATCACCGTGCATTCCTCGCCGCCGTAGATCTGCTCCACGCCGGCGGCGTTCAGGCGCTGGCGCGCCAGCGCGTAGATGTCGGCCAGGTATTTGCCGTCGCCGATATCGCTGAAGGCGGCCGCGGCGGCGGGATCGCGTTCCATGAAGGCGGCGCGCACTTCCGCGCCCACTTCAAAGGCGTCCGGGCCGATGGCGGGGCCGAGCCAGGCCATCAGCCGCGCCGGGCGCTCGTCGCAGGCGGCCACGGCGGCTTCGATCACGCCTTCGCACAGCCCGCGCCAGCCGGCGTGGGCTGCGGCCACCACGCTGCCTTCGCTATTGCACAGCAAGAGCGGCAGGCAGTCCGCGGTCATGATGGCGCACACCGCGCCGCTTTGGCGGCTGAAGCTGGCGTCGGCGTCCGGCGGCGCGGCGGCCACGGTGGCCGCGTCCACCACCGTCACGCCGTGCACCTGGTTCAGCCAGGCCGGCTCCGCCGGCAGTTGTTGGCGCAGCAGCGCGCGGTTGGCGGCCACCGCGGCCGGGTCGTCGCCCACGTGCTGGCCCAGGTTCAGGCTGTGATAGGGCGCGGCGCTGACGCCGCCGTTGCGGGTGGTGATCAGGGTGCGCACATTGGGCGGCGCCGGCCAGTCGGCCTCCAGCCAGTCCGGCGCTTGCTCGGCGGGCCTGTCAGCGGACATAGATCACCTCCACGTCGCCGTCGTCTTCGTCGTCCTCATCGTCCCAGTCCTCGTCTTCCGTCTCGTCCTGCAACTGCGGCAGCGGCGCGGCGTCGGCGGTGTCGCCGTCTCCGCGCAGCACGTCCAGCAGGTGGCGCAGGTCGTCCGGCAGCGGGGCTTTCCAGTTGCGCTCCTCGCCGCTGGCCGGGTGCACCAGGGTCAGCGAGTAGGCGTGCAGCGCCTGGCGGCCCAGCGCCTTGACCACGGCGGCGATGTCCTCGTCCATCTTGTGGCGCAGATTGCCGTAGATGGGGTCGCCGGCCAGCGGGTGGTTGGCCTCGCGCATGTGCACGCGGATCTGGTGGGTGCGGCCGGTTTCCAGCTTGCATTCGATATAGGAGTGGCTGGCGAAGCGCTCCAGCACCCGTACATGGGTGATGGCCTGCTTGCCGCCGAATTTCAGCACCGCCATTTTCAGGCGGTTGTGCGGGTCGCGGCCCATCTGGGTTTCTATGGTGCCGTCAAACGGCACATTGCCGTCGGCGATGGCGCGATAGATGCGCTTGACGGTGCGCGCCTGCAACTGGCGCACCAGCTCGGTCTGCGCCGGCAGCGTCTTGGCCACCACCATCAGGCCGCTCGTGTCCTTGTCCAGGCGGTGCACGATGCCGGCGCGCGGTACTTGGGCCAGCGCCGGGCAGTGGTGCAGCAGGCCGTTGAGCAGGGTGCCGCTCCAGTTGCCGGAGGCGGGGTGGACCACCAGGCCGGCCGGCTTGTTGATCACCAGGATGTGGTCGTCTTCAAAGATGATGGGCAGGTCCATGGCTTCCGGTTGGAAGGCCATCTCCTCGTTGCTGCGCATCAGGGTGACGTCCAGTTTCTCGCCGCCCAGCACCTTGGTCTTGGGCGCGGCGGTCTTGCCGTCCAGCAGCACATGGCCGTCCTTGATCCATTGCGTCAGCCGGCTGCGCGAGTATTCCGGCATCAATTTCGCCAGCGCGGCGTCCAGCCGTTCGCCGCCCAGCGACAGCGGAACATTAAGTTGTTGTGTAGCGGATACCTCGTTTTCTGAGATATCGCTATAATCGTCCGGGTCAAAGTAAGGATCAGTCATGAAAAGATACGTTGTCGCTGCAATGTTGGTGATGGGGCTTGCCGGTTGTGCAACCACGGAAACCTACGATGAGACTCGCGGCTGGACCGTGGAAAAGCTGTATTCGGAAGCGCATGATGAGTTGAACAGCGGCAATTATACCCGCGCTGTCAAGCTCTACGAAACGTTGGAAGCGCGTTTCCCTTACGGGCGCTATGCCCAGCAGGCGCAGATGGATCTGGCGTATACCCATTACAAGGATAATGAGCCGGAGCAGGCCATCGCCTCCGCCGACCGCTTCATCAAGCTGCACCCGACCCACCCGAACCTGGACTACATCTATTATCTGAAAGGCCTGGTATTTTACAACGATGATTCCGGTCTGCTGGCCAAGTGGGCCGGCCAGGACATGAGCGAGCGCGATCCGCGCGCCGCGCGCGAGGCCTTCACCGCCTTCCGCGAGCTGGTGACGCGTTTCCCCAACAGCATCTACAAGGAAGACGCCTCCAAGAAAATGGACCGGCTGCTGGATGCGCTGGGCGGCAACGAGATGCATGTGGCGCGCTACTACATGAAGCGCGGCGCGTATCTGGCGGCGGCCAACCGCGCTCAGGGCGTGGTGAAGAGCTATGCCAACACCAAGTACCAGGAAGAAGCGCTGGGCATCATGATGGCGGCTTACGACAAGCTGGGCATGACGCAGTTGCGTGACGACGCCAAGCGCGTGCTGGCGCTGAACTACCCGAACAGCCCGTATCTGCGCGATGGCTGGTCCATCGAAGAGATGCCGTGGTGGAAGCTGTGGAAATAAGCCGGCTTTGAACCGCGTGAAAGCCCCCGGAATCCGGGGGCTTTTTGTTTGATGTCGGGCAGGCGCAGCGGGTGACTGGTTTGAGAATGATGTCTTTGGGATGATAGTATTTCGTTTATTAAATCGATAATCATAATTAGTCATGTCCAAAACCTTCGCTTCCCTCTTGGTGCTGGCCGCTTTGTGCGCGCCGGTTGCCGCCGCCACAAAACCTGATTTTGTCCTATTGAAAGCGCGTTACCCGGAAAAGCTATCCTACGACGGCTCGGCGCAGCTGCTGAGCGCTGGCGATGGTGAACTGAGCGATTCCGTGATGGGCTTGATCGACGCGCTCAAGCTGCGTTTTCCCTGGCATGAGCTGTGGGCGCTGCGTTCAAACAATGGCCTGACCTTGCGTCAGGGCCGAACGGAGGCGGCCCTGCCTTTGCCCAAGGGCGGCTATTTCACCAGCAGCTATGTGGCGATGTCGCGAGACGGCCTGACCTTGGCTTTTGGAAGCGGCCGGGATGGCAAGCTGGAGGCGGTGCGTTGGCGGCGCGCCGGCGCGCTGGAGACGCTGGTGCCGGCGGGCCAGGCCTGGCTGTCCGGTGTCACCGACATCAGCGCCGACGGCCGCACGGTGATTGGCTGGCTGCTGAGCGACGAAAAGGCGATGCTGCGCGGCTTCCAATGGGTGGAGGGCAAGGGGTTCAGCTTGTTGCCGGAACCCATGAGCCTGCCGCTGGCGCTGAGCGCGGACGGGGGCGTAACGGCTGGTCTTGCCTTGCGCGGCAATCTGGACGTGCTGCGGCGGATGCGGTGGATGCAAGATTTCATGAACGAAAGCCCGCTGATGAGCGAGAGCGAGGTGACCAAGCTGCAAGTTGCCGGCGTCCATCCGGTGAGCGGGGATGTGGCCGGCTCCTTCAAGCATGCCGACACCGGCGTTTGGCACGGCTTTGTCTGGAACTTGGACGAGGGCAAGCCTAGCCGGCGCGAACCCTTGCCGTGGCCTGCCGCGGCGGAAGGCAAGGCGGCTGACGCGCAACGCGAGGCGCAAGTGCTGGCCTGGGCCGGCATGAGCCGCGAGGATGGCAATATCTTCATGGAGAGCGACGCCGTGCGTTGGCGTGCGGGCGAGGGCGTCAGCGTGATCCGCGCCAAGTCCGTGTTGGAGGGTTTGTCCGCGGATGGGCGCACGGTTTTTGTGTCCTTTAACCGGGAAAGCGACCATAGCCGCGCCTTCGTGCAAATCTCGCCGGAGGGCGAGGTGGACCTAGAGGCGGCGGTGCGCGCGGAAACCCACAAGGAGAGCCTGGGGATGCTCTTGCGCTCGGTCTCCGAGGATGGACGCTCTTTATGGCTGAACTCGTTGACGGCAGACGGGATGTTCCCGCTGCGCTTGGAAAACGGCAAGCTGGCGCCGTTCCCGCCGGTGATCGACGATCTGACGCTGACCGCTTTTAGTCAGGACGGCCGCGTGGTGGCGGGTACCTCCACCCAGCCGGAGCGGGGCGGCTACGCCACTTTGCGCTGGCATTTTGGCGCGCCGAAGACGCAGCGCCTGTTCTGCCCGGGCGAGGCGAGGAGCAGCAGCCATATCGTCATGTCCGGCGACGGCAAGGTGGTGGCGGCGGGCCAGGAGAAGCACGGCAAGGTGCATACTTGCCTGTTCGGGTCTTTGGATTAAGAAGCTGCTCAAAGGGCTGCTACGCTTCGGCGGCCCGCGCCGCCTTGACTCCCAGGCGCGTCATGTCACAATAGCCGCGCGCCGCAGCAATCGCGGCGCTCGGGACTGGCCTCCTGATTATGGAAACTTAGTGGACATGCTTCGCCGCATGTCCGCTTGCCATTGCTATGCCTGATCCGGGCGGGCCATGGCAGGGGGCGTCCGCTTGCTCGGGCGCGCCGGTTTTGAGTTTCCATCCGGTAGGCCAGCCTTGTCATGTGCCCGCCTTGCCGCTTTCGCGGCTTGGCGCTACTTGCTCAGGAGGCTGCAATGACGAAGTCTGCTCGCAATCAACCCTCTCTTTCCGCATCCCCCTCTGGCGTCCGCCGGATCATCGATGCTCCACAACAGCCGGCCATGCCGCGCTTGCTTTACCATTTCATCGCGCTGGAAACCAAGGAAACCCATCTGCCCTTTGTCCGCTATCTGCCGGGACGTACTTACCCGCATTACTGGCAGCCGGAAGAGGTAGCGGATTACGAGGCCGCCTGCGCGCTTGGCCGTCAGTACGCCGCGCACCTGGCGCAGTTGTTGAAAAGCAATCAGCTGCATATCGGGCGTGGCTTGTTGCATCGCATCGCGCGCGACATCGATTACAGCGACCGCAGCCACCGCCGCGGCCTGCGGCTGGGCTTTTTCAACTATCTGGAGGTGTTGCTGGGTCTGGCCGGGCGGCGGGTGAGCTTGGTTCGGCACGTGGAAGCGATGCATCAGGTTCACCGTGGCCTGGACACGCTGGCGCAGTTGGAACGCAAGCGTAGGGGCTGATGCAAATGACGACGCCCCGCGGAGGCGGGGCGTCAGGATGAGTCGCGAGTTTATTTCTTTGATATGTTGATTGTTGTCAGCTTATGTTTTGTGAATATGCGGGTTTTTGAATGCGCAGGGCCATGGTTATGATTTCGTCTTGAGCACGCCAGGCGGGGCCGGCGCGCATTTGACGTCTATTAACCTGGTGTGGATGAAACATGAAACTGAAAGTGTTGACGCTTGGCCTGGCATTGTGCGCTGCGGGCGCGGGCGCGGCGGAGTTTGAATGGCTGGACACGGGGCTGACGGATTGCACGGGGCGGGATGTGGGCAGTACCAGCGGCAGCGTTCCGGATAATCATTATGCGGCAAGCGGCATGACCGCCGTGTGTTGGGATGGAAAGGTCTATTCAAACCGCAATAGCCCCGGCGTTGCGTTCTGCACCTACAAGAATGTCAGCCGCACCGCCTGCGTGGGCGGGATCAATACCGGCAAGGCGTACAGCGCGGCGCCGGTCAAGGAGTTCGCCTGGGAGGAGAAGGGCATTGGCGACTGCGCCGGCCGCGATGTGAACGCGAGTTATGGTTCCAGCTTGCCCTCCAAGGCGCTGGCCACGGCGGGGACGATAGCGGTGTGCTGGGATGGCAAGACTTACAACAACGTCAATAATCCGGGGCAGGCGTTCTGTACTTACAAATCGGCAACGGTGGAGAGCTGCACGGGCGGGCGCAACCCCGGCTGGGTGTACGCGCCGGCCAAGGTTGCCGCGATGAAGTGGCAGGCTGGCGGCATTGGCGATTGCACGGGGCAGGATTATGCGCAAACCGATGGCAAGACGCCGCATCCCAATTATCTGATCGAAGGCACGACCGCGGTGTGCTGGGATGGGGTGGAGCACTCAAACCGTAATGCGCCGGGGAAGGCGTTTTGCACCTATAAGACGGTGAAGTTGGAGCAATGCGCCGGCGGCCGGAATCCCGGGTGGATGTATTCGCCGGCAAGGGCGATCAACTGAAGATGCGTTGAGTGGCCAAGCGGCAGGCGCTTGGCCTGCCGCTTGGTCGTGGGCTTGGAACGTGTTCACGATCTCGCGAGCTAAGGCGAGACAAGGCGTTGCGACTGAGAAAGCGGAGTGTACGGTTGGGTTGGTACATGAGCATTTCGAAGCGGTTTTCAACGCCGTATCGCCGAAGCGCAGCAGGCTTTGAACAGGTTATTAGATCGCTTGCTCATTGGTTTCGCCGGTGCGGATGCGCACCACTTGCTCCACCGGGGTGACGAAGATCTTGCCGTCGCCTATCTTGCCGGTGCGGGCGGTGGCGACGATGGTTTCGATCGCGCGGTCCACCAGGTCGTCCGGCAGGATCACTTCCACTTTCACCTTGGGTAAAAAGTCCACCACGTATTCGGCGCCGCGATAGAGCTCGGTATGGCCCTTCTGGCGGCCAAAGCCCTTGACCTCGGTGACGGTCAGGCCGTTGATGCCCAGCTCGGACAGGGCTTCGCGCACCTCGTCCAGTTTGAACGGCTTGATCACGGCTTCAACCTTTTTCATGCTGGAAGCTCCTTGCTGATGAGATGAAATGCTATCCAAATGCGGAATATTTTATTAAGCGGCGGCCTTGGGGGCAATTAGCCGCTTAAAACAAACAGTGAATTGCTGTATTATGACGCGCTTTCCTGATACTTGTCGCGGGTGTCTAATGTCTTACCTTACCAAGCTCCGTGGCGGCGTTGCGCTGTCGCCGTTCCGTCTTGAAAAACTGCTTGCCGCAGCCGCCGAAGCCGGGCTGCCGGATCTCAGCATCAGTGCCGAATTCTGGCATTTCGCCGAAAGCGAAACCGAACTGACGCTGGAAGAGCAGGCCACCCTGGGCAAGTTGCTGAGCTACGGCGAAGCGCCGCTGGCCGGCCAGCCTGATGGCGAATTGTTCCTGGTGACGCCGCGATTGGGCACTTTGTCGCCCTGGGCCTCCAAGGCCACCGATATCGCCCAGCACTGCGGGCTGGGAGGGATTCACCGCATCGAACGCGGCACCGCCTTCTGGGTTAAGTCCGCACAACAATCTTTAAATGAAGAGGCTCGTCATATTTTGACGGGCCTCTTGCACGATAGGATGACGGAAACGGTGCTGGCCTCGCTGGACGATGCCGCGCGTCTGTTTGTCCATCAAGACCCGCAGCCGATGAGCAGCGTGGACATCCTCGCCGGCGGCCGCGCGGCGCTGGAGGCGGCCAACGCCGATCTGGGCCTGGCCCTGTCCGAGGACGAGGTGGAATATCTGGTGGAGAACTTCACCAAGATGCACCGCAATCCCACCGACGTGGAATTGATGATGTTCGCGCAGGCCAACTCCGAGCACTGCCGCCACAAGATCTTCAACGCCAAATTCATCATCGACGGCGAGGAGCAGGAAAAATCGCTGTTCCGCATGATCCGCGATACCCACGACGCCAATCCGCAAGGCACGCTGGTGGCGTACAAGGACAATGCCTCGGTGATCGAGGGCGCTTTCATCGAGCGCTTCTATCCGCAGCCGGGCAACCACGCTTACGCTTATCACAGCGAGCCCACCGATATCCTGATGAAGGTGGAAACCCATAACCACCCGACGGCGATTTCTCCGTTCGCCGGCGCGTCCACCGGCAACGGCGGCGAGATCCGCGACGAGGGCGCCACTGGCCGCGGCTCGCGTCCCAAGGCCGGCATGACCGGTTTCACCGTGTCCAACCTGAACATCCCCGGCTTCGTGCAGCCGTGGGAGCGTCATGGCGACGCGGCGGCGCAGTACGGCAAGCCGGACCGCATCGCTTCCGCCTTGCAGATCATGCTGGAAGGCCCGATTGGCGGCGCGGCGTTCAATAATGAATTCGGCCGTCCCAATCTGACCGGTTATTTCCGCACCTTCGAGGAAGAGGTGGAAGGCGAGATGCGCGGCTATCACAAGCCGATCATGATCGCCGGCGGCCTGGGCAATATCCAGCAGCAGCAAATTCACAAGAACGAGATTCCGGAAGGCGCGCTGCTGATTCAACTGGGCGGCCCCAGCTTGCTGATCGGCCTGGGCGGCGGCGCGGCTTCGTCGATGGACACCGGCGCCAACAGCGCGGACTTGGACTTTGACTCCGTGCAGCGCGGCAACCCGGAAATCGAACGTCGCTGTCAGGAAGTGATCGACCGCTGCTGGCAGATGGGCGACGCCAACCCCATCGTGTCGATTCACGATGTGGGCGCCGGCGGTCTGTCCAACGCCTTCCCGGAGCTGGTGAACGACGCCGGCCGCGGCGCCATCTTCCATCTGCGCAAGGTGCACCTGGAAGAAAAGGGCATGACGCCGATGCAGATCTGGTCCAATGAGTCGCAGGAACGCTATGTGATGGCGGTGCTGCCGCAGGACCTGGAACGCTTCAGCGCGCTGTGCGAGCGCGAGCGCTGCCCGTTCGCGGTGCTGGGCGTGGCCACCGACGACGGCCATCTGCAAGTGCGCGACGATCACTTCGACAACAAGCCGGTGGACATGCCGCTGGAAGTGCTGCTGGGCAAGCCGCCGCGGATGACGCGCGACGTGAGCACCCGCGAGCGCGAGCTGAACATTTTCGACGCTTCGCGTTTTGAGCTGAAGGAAACCGCGCTGCGCGTGCTGCGCAACCCGACGGTGGCGGACAAGTCCTTCCTGATCACCATCGGCGACCGCACCGTGGGCGGCATGACCGCGCGCGATCAGATGGTGGGCCGCTGGCAGGTGCCGGTGGCGGACGTGGCCGTCACCACCATGGGCTTCAACACCTATCGCGGCGAGGCGATGGCGATGGGCGAACGCACGCCCACCGCGCTGTTCGACGCGCCGGCTTCAGGCCGCATGGCGATAGGCGAGGCGCTGACCAATATCGCCGCGTCCTTTGTCGGCCATATCGGCAACGTCAAGCTGTCCGCCAACTGGATGGCCGCCGCCGGCCATCCGGGCGAGGAGGCGCGCTTGTACCGCACGGTGCAGGCGGTGTCCCAGCTGAGCCAGGACCTGGGCATCAGCATCCCGGTGGGCAAGGATTCCCTGTCGATGAAGACGGTGTGGGAAGAGGCCGGCGAGAAAAAGGCGGTGACCGCGCCGCTGTCGCTGATCATTTCCGCCTTCTCCCCGGTGGAGGACGTGCGCAAGACGGTGACGCCGGAACTGAAGGACGAGAAGGACACCGACCTGATCCTGATCGATCTGGGCTACGGCCGCTGCCGCTTGGGCGGCTCCATCTACGGCCAGGTGTGGAAGGCGATGGAAGGCAAGGCGCCGGATGTGGAAAGTCCGCATCAGCTGGCGGCCTTCTTCAACACCGTGCAGACGCTGTTGCGCGACGATATGTTGCTGGCCTACCACGACCGCTCCGACGGCGGCCTGTTCGTGACCTTGTCGGAGATGATGTTCGCCGGCCATATCGGCGTCACCATCGATCTGCAGGAACTGGTGATCGAGCGCAAGAACACTCAGCGCATCATCGACGACTTCGTGCAGCCCACCCAGGAGGCCGCCACCCATGGCCGCCTGATGCGGGTCTTGTTCAACGAGGAACTGGGCGCGGTGCTGCAGGTGAAGAAGTCCGACACGCCGGAGGTGATCTCGCGCTTCATGAAGGCCGGCATCGGCCGCGAGCTGTTCGTGATCGGCCGCGTCAATAACAAGGACCGCCTGGTGATCAAGCACCGCGGTGCCGAGTTGTTCAACGAGAGCCGTTCCGATCTGCACCGCGAATGGTCGGAAACCAGCGCCCGCATGCAGCGCCTGCGCGACAACCCGGCCTGCGCCGACAGCGAGCACCTGCTGCGTTCCAGCCCGAAAGCGCCGGGTCTGAGCGCCAAGCTGAGCTTCGATGTGCACGCCGACCCGGCGGCGCCCTTCGTCGCCCGCGACGCCCGGCCGCGCCTGGCGGTGCTGCGCGAGCAGGGCGTCAACGGCCAGATCGAGATGGCGGCGGCGTTCAACCGTGCCGGTTTCGATACCGTGGACGTGCATATGAGCGACATCATCAGCGGCCGTGTGTCGCTGGCGGACTTTAAGGGCCTGGCCGCCTGCGGCGGTTTCAGCTACGGCGATGTATTGGGCGCCGGCGAGGGCTGGGCCAAGAGCATTCTGTTCAATGCCCGCGCTCGCGATCAGTTCGAGGCCTTCTTCGGCCGCGGCGACACTTTCGCGCTGGGCGTGTGCAATGGCTGCCAGATGATGTCCAATCTGTCGTCCATCATCCCGGGCGCCGAGTATTGGCCCAAGTTCCACCGCAACGCGTCCGAGCAGTTCGAGGCGCGCTTCGCGATGGTGGAGGTGATGGCCTCGCCGTCCATCTTCCTGTCCGATATGGCCGGCAGCCAATTGCCGGTGGTGGTCAGCCATGGCGAGGGCCGCGCTGTGTTCGCGCCGGGCGCGCAGGACCAGGCGCTGACGGCGCTGCGCTATGTCGATTTCGACGGCCGCGCGACACAGACCTATCCGCTGAACCCGAACGGTTCGCCGGCGGGCATCACCGGGGTGACCACGGCCGATGGCCGCTTCACCATCATGATGCCGCATCCGGAACGGGTGTTCCGCACCGTGCAGAACAGCTGGCACCCTGCGGACTGGGGCGAGAACGGCGGCTGGTACCGGATGTTCGCCACCGCCCGCCGCTGGGTGGGTTGAGCGGCGGGACCATGGCGGGCCGGTGTTCCGGCCTCGCCTGATGCACTCTACGAACGGAAGCCTGGGCTTCCGTTTTTTCATGGCATCAGCGCGGGTTCAGGCCGTGGCCGGCATCGCGGGCCGCCGCGCGCACCGCTTCCAGCAGCAGCCGCGCCTTGCGCGGAATGCGGCGGCTGGCGAAGACCGCGTGCATCTGCGGATTGTCGCCATGGCTGGAAACGATGCGGTAATCCGGGCACAGCCGCAGCAGCTGGCCGGCGCGCACCAGCGGCTCGGCCAGCCAATCGCCCATGCGCGCGATGCCCAGGCCGGACTGCACCGCGTGGAGCACGGCGCTGCCGGAGCTGACGCGGTGCCAGGGCGTCAGATTGAGGCTGACCTGGTGGCCGGCTGAGACGAAGTTCCAGGCTTTCAGCACCCGCGGCGCGGAATGGATCAGCACGCGGTGTTCCGGCAGTTGCTCCGGCGTTTGCGGCGCGCCGTGACGCTCGACATAGGCGGGGCTGGCGTAGAGGTGGCGCTGGTAGTCCCACAGCGGGTAGCCGATCAACTCGCTGGAGGCGGGGAAGGCGCCGCGGATGCTGAAGTCCAGTTTCTCGCGTATCGGGTCCAGTATGGTGTCGCTATAGAGCACGTCGAAACGCAGTTCAGGATTGGCGTCGGCCATGCGCGCCAGCACTGGCGGCAATAGCGCGTGGCTCATCGCCTCCGGCGCGGAAAAGCGCAACAGGCCGCGCGGCGCCTCGCTCATGGTCGCCAGCTCGTCCTCGGCTTCTTCCTGCAGGTCCAGCATCTTGCGCGCCGAGGTGTAATAGCTTTCGCCGGCCAGGGTCAGGCTGAGCTGTTTTTGCGAGCGCGCCAGCAGGCTGTTGCCCAGCGCTTCTTCCAGCGCTTGCACCGCGCGGGTGGCGCTGCTGGGCGAGGTGCCCAGCTGGCGCGCGGCGGCGACAAAGCTTTTTCTTTCCACCACCGCGCAGAACACGCGCAATTCCCAAAGCGATTTCATCTCCGGCCTCATTCAGATCGTTGCAATTTCCGCAATACGGTATTGCAAGCATGCGCGGCTGGCAAGGCATAGAATATTGTCCTGATCGCAAGCGGCGTCTAGCCAGGAGAAGTGAATGTTGTTGACCTTGAGTTTTCTGTGCGTGATTGCCTTTGCCGCCGGTCTGGTGGACGCCGCGGTGGGCGGCGGCGGCCTGATTCAGATTCCGGCGCTGTTCAGCGCCTTGCCCAATCTGGCGCCGGCCACGGTGTTCGGTACCAATAAGCTGGCGGCGGCGATGGGCACCTTGTCCGCCGCGCGTTCCTATCTGAAGCGGGTCAAGGTGCCGTGGCGCTTGGTGCTGCCGGCGGCGGTGGCGGCCTTCTTCATGTCCATCGCCGGCGCGGCCACGGTCAGCTTGATCGACAAGGCGGTGTTGCGGCCCCTGGTGCTGGCGCTATTGGTGGTGATGGCGGTGTACACCTTGTGGAAGAAGGACTTTGGCTCCCTGCACAAGCCGGTGGCGATAGGGCGGCGCGAAATGGCGATAGGCATGGCCATAGGCGGCGCGATTGGTTTTTACGACGGCCTGTTCGGCCCCGGCACCGGCAGCTTCCTGATGTTCCTGTTCATCCGCTTCTTCGCTTTTGATTTTCTGCACGCCTCGGCCTCGGCCAAGGTGGTGAACCTGACCACCAATTGCGCGGCGCTGCTGTTCTTCATTCCGGCCGGCCATGTGCTGTTCCAGTACGCGCTGCCGATGGCGGTGTGCAATATGGCCGGCGCGACGGTGGGCACCTGGGTGGCGATGAAGAAGGGCACCGGCTTTGTGCGGGTGTTGTTCCTGCTGCTGACCTCCACCTTGATCCTCAAGCTGGGCTGGGACATCTTCCACGGCTGAGAACCTGTTCAAGTCCGCCGCGCTTGGCTAGACCCGGCGCGGCGCGCGCTGTTTCGCCAAGCGCAGGCGCCGCGCTCCCTTCATTTCCTCCACTGTTTTCCCTCTAGATCTCGCGCGGGCTGGCGGCATCGTCAAAGGCTTTTGGGCCCTGCCGGCTTTTGAACTCTGGCGCGGCGTCCTTTATGATGCGGGTTGTTGTCATCTGCGCCGAGAGTTTATGCATCCATCACGTTGCCCGCCGGCCGCGCTGGCGCGGCATTTGCGCGAGCTGCCCAATATCGGCCCCAGCCTGGCCGAGGACCTGCGCCTGCTCGGCATCGACGAGCCGCGCCAATTGCGCGGCGCCGACCCCTTGCGGCTGTACCATCGCTTGTGCGAGCTCACCGGAGCGCGCCAGGACCCGTGCGTGCTGGACACGCTGATGTCGGTGGTGCATTACATGGACAGCGACGAGGCGCGGCCGTGGTGGAGCTTCACCGCCGAGCGCAAGGCGAAAGGCGGCTATTGATGGCGCGGCCGGACCCCGAATTCAAATTGAGCGCCTGCCACGATTGCGATCTGCTGCTGCGGGTGCCGACCGTGGGCGAGGACCGGGTGTGCTGCCCGCGCTGCGGCGCCGTGGTGCACCGCTACGGCGCGCAGCGCCAGGATGCCGAGCTGGCGCTGCTGCTGACCGGGGTGATCGCCTTTCTGCTGGCCAATGTCTATCCGGTGGTGACGCTGGAGGCGGCCGGCGTCCGCAGCGCGGCCACCCTGTGGCAGACGGTGGTGGCGCTGGAGCGCCAGGGCATGCTGTCGGTGGCGATGCTGGTGATGTTCACCGGCATCGTGATGCCGTCGCTGGAGTTGGGCAGCATGCTGTATGTGCGGCTGCCGCTGGCCTTCGGTCACGTGCCGCGCGGCTTTCCCTGGCTGATGCGGTTGAAGATATTGACCCGCCCGTGGTGCATGGTGGAGGTGTTTTTGCTGGGCATCCTGGTGTCTTTGGTCAAACTGGTCAGTCTGGCCACCGTGCATGTGGGCGTGGGCCTGATGGCCTTGTTCGCCTTGATCATGCTGATGGCGGCCACCGCCAGCCGTTTCAATCCGGAAGATTTGTGGGAGCGTTATCAGCAATGTCGGGCTTAGAAGTGAAAACCGCTGCCGACGCCAGCTTGTGTCTATGCCACGGCTGCGGCCTTCTGTGCCGGATCGGTGAGGGCGCGCAAGCCTGCCCGCGCTGCCACGCCGCGCTGCACTCGCGCAAGCCGCACAGCCTGCAGCGCAGCTGGGCCTTGCTGCTGGCTGCGATGGTGGCCTATCTGCCGGCCAATCTGCTGCCTATCATGGAAACCTCCACCATCATGGGCATGCAGAACGACACCATCATGAGCGGGGTGGTGTATTTGTGGAAGTCCGGTTCCTGGCCGCTGGCGCTGGTGGTGTTCACCGCCAGCGTGCTGGTGCCGCTGCTGAAGATTCTGGCCTTGCTCTTGCTGCTGGTGACGGTGCAGCTGGGCTCGGGCTGGGCGCCGCGGCAGCGCACGCGGCTGTATCGCATCGTCGAGGTGATAGGCCCGTGGTCGATGCTGGATATTTACGTGGTGGCCTTGATGGTGGCGCTGGTGCAATGGCAGTCGCTGGCGTCGATCAAGGCGGGGCCGGGGGCGATCGCCTTCGGCACGGTGGTGGTGCTGACCATGGTGGCGGCAATGAGTTTCGATCCCAGGCTGATCTGGGATCCGGTAAAGGAAGATGATGAGCAGTGATAAACCCGAAACCCCGGCCGAGGCCGACGACGATCTGCCGCTGGCGGTGCCGGTGAAGCGGCGGCGCTGGTCGCCCTCGCTGGTGTGGCTGATTCCGGTGCTGGCGGCGGTGATAGGCGGCTGGCTGGCGGTGAACGCCGTGCTGTCGCGCGGACCCACCATCACCATCGCCTTCCAGAACGCGGAAGGCCTGGAGGCGGGCAAGACCCGCATCAAGTACAAGGATGTGGAAATCGGCGAGGTGAAGGCGGTGTCGGTGAGCCCGGATCGCCAGGCCATCCTGGTCACCGCCGAACTGAGCAAGAACGTGGATGACTACCTGGTGGCGGACAGCCGCTTCTGGGTGGTGCGGCCGCGCATCTCCGGCGGCAGCGTGTCCGGCCTGGGCACGGTGCTGGGCGGCTCCTACATCGGCATGGACGTGGGCAAGAGCAAGGAGCGCCGCACCGAGTTCAAGGGCCTGGAAGTGCCGCCCATCATCAATGCGGATCTGCCGGGCAAGATGTTCGTGCTGCGCTCCGACAACCTGGGCTCGCTCAATGCTGGATCGCCGGTGTATTTCCGCCGCGTGCCGGTGGGGCAGGTGGTGGGCTATGAGCTGGACCCGGCCGGCAGCGCGGTGAAGCTGTCGGTGTTCGTCAACGCGCCCTACGACCACTTCGTCACCGTCAACAGCCGTTTCTGGCACGCCAGCGGCATCGACGTGGCCATCGGCGCCAATGGCCTGAGCGTCAATACCCAGTCCTTGGCGGCGATCGCGCTGGGCGGCATCGCTTTCGAAACCCCGTTGAGCGACGGCCCGGACAAGACGCCGGACGCCAAATACCTATTCCTGCTCAATGAAACCCGCGAGAAGGCGCTGCAAAACCGCGACCGCGAAACCCAATCCTTCCGCTTGAAGTTCCGCCAGTCGGTGCGCGGCCTGACCGTGGGCGCGCCGGTGGATTTCCGCGGCATCACTTTCGGCGAGGTCACCGCCATCGGCATCGAATACGCGGCGGATCGCAAGGATTTCGACATGACGGTGGATATCCGCACCTATCCCAGCCGGCTCAACACCTTGTCCGGCGACCATCGGCTGTCGGCGAAGATTTCGGTGGAATCGCTGGTGCGCAACGGCCTGCGCGCCCAGCTGCGCTCCGGCAGCCTGATCACCGGCCAGCTTTACGTGGCGCTGGATTTCTTCCCCGAGGCCAAGCCCGCCAAGGTGGTGATGCGCAACGGCATGACCGAGCTGCCGACGCTGCCGGGCGATCTGGAGGAGTTGCAGCGGGTGCTGCAGCGCATTGCGCGCCGTCTGGACAAAGTGCCGTTCGACAGCATAGGCGAGGAGCTGAACCAGTCGCTGAAATCACTGCATCAGACGCTGGACGGCATGCGCAAGCTGTCGGAAAACATGGATGGCAAGGTATTGCCGCAGGCGGTGAAGACGCTGGAAGACTTACAGAAAACCTTGGAAAGCACGCGTCAGACGATGCGGGTGGATTCGCCGCTGCAGCAGGACGTGCGCGCCGCGGCGCAGGAGGTGTCGGAAACCGCGCGCAGCTTCCGCGCCTTGGCCGACTATCTTGACCGGCATCCGGAGGCACTGATCCGCGGCAAGGGAGATAAGAAATGAAGATCATCGCATTGAGCCTGACGGCGCTGGCGCTGCTGAGCGCCTGCGCGTCGCCGGCCACCACTTTTCACCAACTGCGCCCGGCGTTGCCGGCCGCCAGCCAGAACCCGGCGCAGGGCGTCAGCGTGATGGTGGGCCCGGCCACGCTGCCGGCCGGCCTGGAGCGGCCGCAGCTGGTGGTGGAGGGCGCCGGCGGCAATATCGAGCTGCTGGATCTGCAGCGCTGGGCCGGTCCGCTGGACCGCATGTTGAGCCAGACGGTGGCGACCGATGTGTCCCGCGCCTTGGGCTTGGTCAGCGTCTACGCCTATCCGCAGCCGGGCATGGGCGGCGGCGATGTGCGGCTGCTGCTGGATGTGCGCCAGCTGCGGCTGCGTCCGGGGCGCGACGCGACGCTGGAGGTGGCCTGGCAGGCTGTGCCGGGTCGCGGCGAGCGTCAGCCGCTGGCCAGCGGCTATTTCAACCGTAGCCAGCCGCTGGCCGCCACCGATGCCACGGCCGCCGCCGCGGCGCTGCAGGCGCTGGTGACGGAGCTGAGCCGGCAGTTGGCCGGCGACCTGGGGCCGGCGCTGGCGGCGTTCAAGCCTTAGAAGCTAAAGGACTTCAAGGCCTTGCTCCGGCCTGGCGCGCGAGCGTAAACCGGTTCTTAGAGCCTGTTCAA
>NZ_LDUI01000031.1:0-31089 GCF_001043555.1 Chromobacterium sp. LK1
TTGAATCCGCTACGCGGATAATGATTTAGGGCCGGTTCCGCCCGGCGAACGGGGAGGGGGCGGGCCGCCGCCCCCTTCCAGCCCCCCTCGTCCCCCAGGACACGAAACCCCGAAGAAAAAGAGGTCTGCAAGGCGCGGCTGAACTCGCGATTTGCTAGCGTCAAATCGCTCAAACAAAGCAGCCGCTTAAGACCTTGCAGACCTCTTTTTCTCCGGCGCGCCCCGAGGGGACACTTGGGCGCTACACAAGGTGGTCTTTTTTTGAATAAGAGGGGCGGTTTAGCGAAGTGGGTCATTCTTGTGGATAACTTGGCTCCATTGCTCTTTTCTGTGGGTAAGTCTTGTTACCTATAAAGAACGCACGTATCCGACACACCCCTGGTTCCTTCAGGCCTGCTCGCCGGGCGGAACCAGCCCTAAATCAATATCCGTGCAGCGGATTCAAAACCAGATCACTCAACAAGTAAGCCACACTCAAGCAAAGCAACCACCCCACCTTGACCCCAAGCACTCCCTCAGCAACAATCCCCCCGTTGCCGCCCACATGCGGCACACGGGATTGGCGTCTCGTTAACAAACTCGGATATAGGCCTCTGCGCATATATTCGTCATCTCTCCATGGCTGTACCTGATTGGCAGGTGCGTTGTGGGAGAGTGCCTGCACTCGCCGGTTAGTTTGTTCCGGTACGCCAATCCTGCCACGCGCCTGCCTAATTCCTCCGCTTCTCCCGGCAGGTGGTTTATCTTGTGTCACAGCAGGAGAAACACCATGCAACAAACTCACTCCTTCCCCCGCCGTCGCCGCTACAAACTGCCGGCCCACGAACAACAAGACACCCTGCTTCCCTTCGTCAGCTATCTGCCAGAACGCAGTTACCCGCATTACTGGCAAATGCCGGCCCCCAATGACGACTTTGCCGCCAATGCTGCCTATGGCCGCGAATGCGCCGGCCATTTGTTGCAATGGCTGAAGGACAACCAGCCCTATGCCGGAGGCGGCTTGCTCAGCCGCATCGCCCGAGATATCGACTTTGACGACATCGATGGCCGCGGCTACTGGATAGGCTTCTTCAATCTATTGGAACACGCGCTGTTGCTGAGCGCGCTGCACCTCAAGGTCTTCCCTTATGTGGACCATTACCACCGCACGCATGAGGGCAGGATCTGGCGCAGGCAATTGGAAGAACGCTTCGGCCGCAAGCACTAAGTCGTCACGGCGGGTAGCGCCGCCCGCCTGTTTGCCAGGTGGGTGGCGTCGTTTGGCGATGCCACCAAACCGCCTCATTCCCCTTGCAGCTGCTCGCTGCCCACCCCGCATTCCTGCTTCAAGAAGGCATAACCGGCCGGCGTGATCCGCAAGGCGCGGCTGTCGCTGCGGCGCTCGGTCAGACCGCGCTGCAAGAAGGCTTGGCACAAGGCCGCGCCCAGGCTGCCGGCGATGTGGTCGCGGCGTTCGCTCCAGTCCAGGCAGGCGCGCGCCAAGGGCCGGCGCGGGCGGGCGATGCCGGCCAGTTGAATGTCCAGCCGCGCCGCCAGCCAGTCCGCGCCGGCCGGCGTCACCGCGAACTCGCGCTCCTCGCGCCGTTGCAGCAGTTGCTGCTGTTGCAGGAAGTCGGCGACGGCGATGCCCAGCCGGCCGGCCAGGTGGTCGTAGCAGCTGCGCGCCAGGCGGATGTCGGCATTGCCCTTGGGGCGCACCGCGCTCCGGTTTTCGCCGGCGGCGGCGGACAGCGCTTCCAGCGCGTGGGCGATGGCCGGGCTGGCCAGGCCGTAATAGCGGTGGCGGCCGCGCTGTTCCACTCGCACTGCCTGGCCATGCAGCAGCTTGGCCAGATGGTTGCTGGCCGCTTGCGGCGACAGGCCGGCGGCCTGGGCCAGATCGCTGGCCGGGTAGAGGCGGCCGTCTTGCAATAGCAGCAGCATCAGCGCGCGGCCGGGGTCGGCCAGCAGGCTGGCCAGGCGGCTGATGTCGGGTATGCGGTCGTGCGGGGCTGCAAGCATGGTTCATCCTCGGCTGAAACTTTGGCGGATGCCGCCGGCTACGATAAACCCATCGTCAAGCTTGAACAAGGAGAGCGGGAGTGGAGGATTTGCTGGACTATTTGCGCCGTCATTTTCTGGCGGAACCGGAGCTGTTGGCGCGCAGCGGCGTGAGCCTGGACACCTTGCGCGCCTGGCAGCGGGCCGGCGCGGCGCCATGGCCGTCCTACCGGCTGACGCAGAGGGGGGAGGTGGCGTCCTGCATGGGCGCGGCGGCGCTGAGCGCGGAGTCGGCCTGGTATCCGCAGGGCATGTTGTGCTGGCTGGGCCAGGCGCTGGCCTTGGACGGCGAGCCGGAGCGCTTGCGCGCCTGTTTCGGCCGGCAGTGGCGCGCTGGGCTGGCGGCGCTGGAGCTGCCGCGCGCCGAGGCGGAGCCGGATTGGGAGGCGGCGTGGCGGGATTTCCTGGCCGGCGGCTACGGGGTGTGCACCCGCGCCGGCTTGCCGGGGGAGATTGCGCAGAAGGAGGCGCTGGTGTCCTTGATCGACGCGCTGACCGAGCGGCAAAGCCGACCCGCTCTGGACCCGGCCCGGCGCGAGCGCCTGGCCTGGGCGGTGACGGTGCTGGATGGGGTGGCGGCGCCGTTTGCGCCGCATGAGCGGGCGGCCAGTTCGCGTGCCCGCTGCGTGGAGCTGACGCGGCGGCTTTACCTGACGGAGGCGGCATGAGCGCCTGGCCTTTGGACCCGCTGGCGGCGGTGACTCACGCCCATCCCTATCCCTATTACCAGGATCTGGCGCAGCGGCGGCCGCTGTATTTTGACGCCGGCCTGGGCTTGTGGGTGGCGGCCGGCCACGCGGCGGCGCAGGCGGTGTTGGCCGCGCCGGAGTGCCGGGTGCGGCCGCTGGATCAGCCGGTGCCGCCGCAGTTGGGCGATGGCGGCTTGGCGCGCACGTTCTGTCTGTGGGCGCGGATGAGCGAGGCGCCGCGCCATCCGGCACTGAAGGCGGCCTTGAGCCGGGCCTTGGCGATGGCGGCGGGCGAGGAGGCCCGGCGCTTGTCGGAAAGCCTGGCGCGGGACTGGCTGATGCGCGAGCCGTTGAACGGCGAGGTGCTGGACCGGATGGCGCAGGGCCTGCCGGTGCTGACGCTGGCCGGCTTGCTGGGTCTGCCGGCGGCGGATGCGCCAGCCTTGGTCACAGCGGTGGCTGCGGTGGCGCAAGCGCTGGCGGCGGATGCCGACGCTGAAGCGCTGGTGCGCGGAGAACAGGCGTTGACGGCTTTGCAGGCGCGGGTGGCGGAGGTCTTGCCACGAGCCGGCGGCATGCTGGCTGAGCTAAGAAATGAATTGGCGCCGGATGAGGCGACGCTGACGGCGAATGTGATCGGCCTATTGTTCCAGAGCCTGGACGCCGGCGCCGGCCTGTTCGCCGCCGCGGTGTGGCATCAGGCCCAGGGCCGGCCGCTGGCGGCGGGCGCGGCGGCGGAGTGGGATGGGCTGGCCTTGCGGGACCCGGTCTTGCACAACACCCGGCGTTTCGTTGCGCGGGATTGGTCCTATGGCGGCCAGACGGTGCCGGCCGGCGCTTCGGTATTGGTGGTGTTGGCGGCGGCGGCTTTGGACCCGGCCGGGCCGGGCGAGGCCTTGATGTTCGGCGCCGGGCGGCATGCCTGCCCGGGCCGGGTGCTGGCGCTGGAGATCGCGCGCGGCGGCCTGGCGGCATTGGCGGCGGCGCGGCCGGATTGGCAAGACTTGACGGCGGCGGCGCGTTTTCGCCGGCTGCCCAACGCGCGGGTGCGCATTTATGGCAAGGAAGGGAGAGCGGGATGATTGCGGTGATTTTCGAGGTGGAGCTGGCCGAAGGCGGCCGGGACGGCTATCTGGGCTGGGCGGAGCGCCTGGGGCGGGAGCTGGCGGAGGCGGACGGTTTCCTGTCGATCGAGCGCTTCTCCAGCCTGAATCGGCCGGAGAAGATGTTGTCGCTGTCGTTCTGGCGCGATGAGGCGTCGGTGGCGGCCTGGCGGCGGCTGGAGCCACACCGCGCGGCGCAGCGGCAGGGGCGGGAGGCCTTGTTCGCCGATTACCGGCTGCGGGTGGCGGCGGTGTTGCGGGATTATGGGATGAACGAGCGGGTGCAAGCGCCCGATTAAAAGCGGCGACCAAAAACCCTGATGCGGCGTTGCGCCTCCTGGTCGTACGATTGGTACTGTAGCTTCGCAGAAACTTCGTTTTCTGCGTCGGCGCGCCTTGCCTCAGACGCAGAGCTAATTTTTGATCGCCGCTTTAAGAGCCTGTTCAAAGTCTGCTGCGCTTCGGCGATACGGCGTTGAAAACCAGCTCAAAATGCTCATGTACCACTCGTACATTCCGCTTTTTCGCTCGTTTTCGCCTTGTCTCGCTCTTGCTCGCGAGACTTTGAACAGGCTCTAAGAACGGAGAGCCTTGATCACGTAAAGATCAAAACGGGTGGACTTGCCGTCCAGCACCGCGGACGGCTTCACGCCTTCGATGGCCGCGCCCAGCCGCGGCCGCTTTACCACCACGCGGTTCTTGGCCGCGGCGATGGCGGCTTGCAGCAGCGCGGCGCTGTCCTGATCGTCGCCTATCACCTGCTGGAAGGCCTGCATGTCCTTCTTGGCGGCGGCGCTTTTCTTGTCGGTGTCCGGGAACATCGGATCGACGAACACCACGTCCGGGCGCTCGGCCTCGCTCAGGGAGGCTAGCCAGGCGATGGAGCTGGCGTGCACCAGATGCATGCGCGCGGCGATGTCGGCGGTGTCCGGGTGGGCGGCGGCGCGTTGCAGCGCGTCGGCCAGCAGCGCGGCGGCCACCGGCGAGCGTTCCACCAGGGTGACGCGGCAGCCCAGGCCGGCCAGCACGAAGCTGTCGCGGCCCAGGCCGGCGGTGGCGTCCACCACATAGGGCAGTTCCTTGGCGCCTTTCAGGCCGATGGCCTTGGCCACCGGTTGGCCGCGGCCGCCGCCCTGTTCGCGCCGATGCTTGGCCGCGCCCTCGACGAATTCCGCATACACCGCGCCGTGCTTGCCGGTGGTCAGCAGTTCCAGCCGCTCCTCGCCCAATTCCAGCCAATAGCCTTGCTCGGGCCTCTGCGTCAGCAGCGGCAGGGCAAAGCGCTCGGCCAGCGCGCGGGCGGCGTCCTGGCGCGCGGCGGCGGCGCAATACAGCGGGGTGGCGGGCATGTCGGCAAATCCTTGGTGAAAACGGCGCTGGAACGATACGGGATGGCGCGGTCCAGGGCAAGCCGGCGGCGGATTTACTGCCGATATGCATGAAATATTCGCTGAACTACGTATTTGCACTTAGCTTGCTTCGCATGAGGAACAACTATTTTTAATGAGGGAAGCATCGTTTTGGTGTTTGACAGCTTTTGTCAGCTTGCATGCTGTGCTGTTTGCTAATTTATTGTACTGATTTTGATTTATTTAATTGTCATTTATTTTTGCTTTGATTCTAGGTTTTAATCCGCTAAGCAGCTTTTTGGAAGTAGGGCGCGAGCGTGGTGCGATCTGGGCGCTGAGTTGAAATAATCCGGGAGAGCGAGATGGGATGGTGGAAATCAGCGGGGCAATCGCAAGGTAGTGACAAGAAGACGCCGGCACCCAAGCGCTCGCGCCTGTTATTGCAGGCCCTGGAGCCCAGGTTGATGTTCGACGGCGCGGTGGCGGCCACGGCCGCCACCGCCGTCGCGCATGCGGATGTGCCGCATCCGGCCGAGCGCGCCCAGCCGGATGCGCCGGCTGCGCCGCGTGAAATGCCGGCCGAGCATCTGGCCGATAAAATCGCCGCGATACTGGCGCCGGCGCAGCCTCCCAAGCAGGTGGTGTTCATCGAATCCAATGTGGTGAATTACCAGAGCCTGGTGGCGCAGGTACCGGCCGGCATGGAGGTGGTGGTGCTGGACGCCGGCAAGGACGGCCTGAGCCAGATCGCCGAGTGGGCCAAAACCCATCACGGCTATGCCGCCATCCACATCATCTCCCATGGTCAGAGCGCGGACCTGATGCTGGGCAGCAATGAGCTGACCACGACCAAGCTGGACAGCCGCCAGGCGGACCTGAAAACCATAGGCCAATCCTTGCGGCCGGACGGCGACATCCTGCTCTACGGCTGCGACATCGCCGCCGGCAGCAGCGGCGCGGCCTTCGTCAGCGCGCTGTCCCGCTATACCCATGCCGACGTGGCCGCGTCCACCGATGCCACCGGCGCGGCGAAGCTGGGCGGAGACTGGACGCTGGAACGCAGCAGCGGCCATATCGACGTGGATGCCTTGCATTTCAGCTACGACGCCCTGTTGGCGCGGCCGGTGACGGGCACCACCGATTTCAGCACCTCGGATGGCAACACCTATAACCCCTCCGGTAGTACGGTGAACGCCGGCAACCTGCAAGGCTGGGATTTTTCGCTGCAACTGGGCTCCACCAATAACGGCGGCCAGACGATTATTGTCGAAAAGGCCGGCGCGGTGACCACGGAAACGGTGGACGGCTATAGCGATGGCACCATTCCCATCTCTTATTTCAGCGTCAAGTCCAACGACAGCAGCCGCTTCACGCTGAACTCCATCGGCGTGGTGCTGAATGGCTACGATTCCGCCACCTCCGGCGGCAATCTGCAATTGGTCGGCTACATCAACGGCGTGGCGGTCAGCGGCGCGACGCTGACGCTGAACGTGGGCGATGTGCTGCAAGGCAGCGGCGGGCTGGTGACTTTCAATGTGTCCGGCAATAGCGCCTTCCAGGGCATCGATTCCTTCCGGGTGCTGGCCGCTAGCGGCCACAATGTGACCGGCATGATAGGCATAGGCGCCATCAACGCCATCAATTTCGGCTTCGCGCCGACGCTGACCGCCAGCGGCGGTTCCAGCGCCTATAGCAGCGGCACCGGTACCGCGGTGACGGTGGACGGCGGCATCACCCTGACCGACTCCGACAGCACGACCCAGGCCAGCGCCACGGTGTCCATCACCGGCAATTTCCGCAGCGGCGAGGACGTGCTGGCCTTTACCAACAACGGCAGCACCATGGGCAATATCGTCGCCAGCTACAACAGCGGCACCGGGGTGCTGACGCTGACCTCCAGCGGCGCCACGGCGACATTGGCGCAATGGCAGGCGGCCTTGCGCGCGGTCACCTATTCCGACAGCTCGCTGACGCCGAATACCGGCAACCGCACCATCAGCTTTGCCATTAACGACGGCGCGATCAACAGCAGCGCAGTGACCAAGACGGTGACGGTGGCGGCGGACGCCGCGCCGGTGATAGGCAACCTCAACGGCGACAGCTCCACCTTCACCGAGAAGGGCGGCGCGGTGAAGCTGGATACCGGCACCGCGGCCACGGTGACGGATAGCGACACCCCCAATTTCAACAGCGGCAATCTGACCGTGCACATCTCCGCCAATGGCCAGAGCAGCCAGGATGTGCTGGGCGTCGACACCAGCGGCTCGGTGACACTGTCCAGCGGCACCAGCGTGGGCAGCGTGGTGACGGTGGGCGGCGTGTCCATCGGTGTGATCGCCAGCAATGGCGACGGTGTCGGCGGCCATGATCTGATCGTCACCTTCAACAGCAACGCCACTGCGGCCCGGGTGAGCACCCTGGTGGCGGCGCTGACCTATAGCAATAGCAGCAACGATCCGAATACTTCCACCCGCACCGTCAACGTCAGTGTCAACGATGGCCGCGGCGGTACCGGCAGTAGCAATGTGACGGTGGCGGTGGCGGCGGTGAACGACGCGCCCACCACCAGCGCCACCGCCAGCAACCCGACTTTCGCGATGGGCGGCTCCGCGGTGACGGTGTTCAGCGGCGCCAGCGTCAGCGCGATTGAATCCAGCCAGAGCATCATTCTGCTGACGCTGACGGTGTCCGGCTTGCATGACGGCAGCAGCGAAATCCTGTCCATAGACGGCAGCAATGTGGCGCTGAGCAACGGTAACTCGGTCACCACCAGCGGCAATGGCCTGAGCGTGACCGTATCGCTCAGCGGCGGCACCGCCACGGTCTCCATCAGCAGCAGCGGCATCTCCGGCAGCACCGCGGCCAGCGTGATCAACGGCATCAGCTACCGCGACAGCAATGGCAGCCCCACCGCCGGCAACCGCGTGGTGACGCTGACCAGCGTCAAGGACAACGGCGGCACCAGCAATGGCGGCGTCGACACCACCACGCTGGCCTTGGCTTCCACCGTCAATGTCGCCGTGGTGCCGGTGGTGACCCCCAGCGGTGGCAGCGCAGCCTTCACCTCCGGCGACAATACCGCCTCCACTCCTGTGGCGGTGGATGGCGGTCTCACCGTCACCGACAGCGCCAGCCCGACCCTGGTCAGCGCCACCGTGTCCATCACCGGCAACTTCCAGAGCGGCGAAGACGTGTTGGCCTTCACCAATAACGGTAGCACCATGGGCAATATCGTCGCCAGCTACAACGCCGGCACCGGGGTGCTGACGCTGACCTCCAGCGGCGGCAGCGCCACGCTGGCGCAATGGCAGGCGGCGCTGCGCGCGGTGACCTATACCGACAGCGCCATCACCCCCAATACCGCCACCCGCACCGTCAGCTTCCAGGTCAATGATGGCAGCGCCAGCAGCAGCGTCGTCACCCGCGCGGTGACGGTGACCGCCACCGACCAGACCCCGATCGCCAGCGCCAGCGGCGGCAGCGCGGCCTTCACCGCCGGCGACAACACCACGTCCACCCCGGTGGCGGTGGACCCCGGTCTCACCGTCAGCGATCTGGACAACACCACGTTGGCCAGCGCCCGGGTGTCCATCAGCGGCAACTTCCAGAGCGGCGAGGACGTGCTGGCCTTCAGCAATACCAATAGCAGTCTCTATGGCAACATCGTGGCCAGCTACAATAGCGGCACCGGGGTGTTGACGCTGACCTCCAGCGGCGCCACGGCTACGCTGGCGCAATGGCAGGCGGCCTTGCGCGCCATCACCTACACCGACAGCGCCATCACCCCCAATAGCGCCACCCGCACCATCAGTTTCAGCGTCAACGACGGCAGCAAGGACAGCGCGGCGGTCACGCGCACGGTGACGGTGACGGCGACCGACCAAACGCCTATCGCCACCACCAGCGGCGGCAGCGCCGCCTTCACCGCCGGCGACAACACCACGTCCACCCCGGTGGCGGTGGATGCCGGCATCACGATCAGCGATCTGGACAACACCACGCTGGCCAGCGCCAGGGTGTCCATCAGCGGCAATTTCCAGAGCGGCCAGGATGTGCTGGCCTTCAGCAATACCAATAGCACCACCTTCGGCAACATCAGCGCCAGCTACAACAGCGGCACCGGGGTGCTGACGCTGACCTCCAGCGGCGGCACGGCGACGCTGGCGCAATGGCAGGCGGCGCTGCGCGCGGTGACCTACACCGACAGCGCGGTCACGCCCAATACCGCTACCCGCACCATCAGCTTCAGCGTCAACGACGGCAGCAAGGACAGCGCGACGGTAACGCGCACGGTGACGGTGACGGCCACGGATCAAACGCCTATCGCCACCACCACCGGCAGCGCCGGCGCCTATGTGGTGGGCGGCGCCGCCACGCCGGTGGACGGCGGCCTGACCGTGTCGGATCTGGACAACACCACCTTGGCCAGCGCCACGGTGTCCATCTCCGGCAACTTCCACAGCGGCGAGGACGTGCTGGCCTTCAGCAATACCAATAGCACCACTTTCGGCAACATCAGCGCCAGCTACAACAGCGGCACCGGGGTGCTGACGCTGACGTCCAGCGGCGCGACGGCGACGCTGGCGCAATGGCAGGCGGCGCTGCGCGCGGTCACTTACATCGATACCGCCGGCTCGCCCAACACCGCCACCCGCACCGTCAGCTTCACCGTCAACGATGGGACCAAGAACAGCGCCGCGGTCACCCGCAATATCGACATGCAGCTGATGCCGCCCAGTGTCTCCGGCCTGACCAGCGGCACCGACACCGGCAGCAGCCATAGCGACGGCGTCACCAGCAACGCCACGCCCACCGTCACCGGTACCGCGATCGCCAACAGCACGGTCCGGATCTACGTGGACGGCGTACTGATCGACAGCGTGACCGCCGACGGCAGCGGAGCATGGAGTTATAGCTTTGTGTCCAGCCTGAGTTCCGGCGCGCACGCCATCACCGCCGTGGTCAGCAGCGGCGGCGTCAGTAGCGGCCAGTCCGGCGCTTTCAATGTGGTGATAGACAATAGCGCGCCCGCGGCGCCGTCTGGCGTGGCCTTGAGCACGGCGACGGATACCGGCAGCAACCACGGCGACGGCATTACCAGCAATAATCAGCCGACGGTTACCGGCACGGCGGAAGCCAATAGCACGGTAACGGTATACGTGGACGGCACGGCGGTGGGCACGGCGACGGCGGACGGCAGCGGCGCGTGGAGTTACAACATCACCACCCCCTTGAGCGATGGCAATCACAGTATCCGCACCACGGCGACTGACCTGGCTGGCAACGCCAGTGGCCAATCGACGGCCTACATCATCACGGTGGACACCGTGGCGCCGGACAGCCCGGCCAATACCGGTCTGAGCCTAGTCACCGACAGCGGCTCCAGCAACCGCGACGGGGTCACCAATGTCAACCGCCCCAGCGTCACCGGTCTTGCAGAGGCGGGCAGCAAGGTGGCGGTGTTCATCGACGGCGTGCAAGTGGGCACAGCCACCGCCGACGGCAGTGGTGTCTGGTTGTTCAATCTGAGCCAGGCGTTGACGGATGGCAGCCACAGCGTGCGTGCCACGGCCACCGATGCGGCCGGTAATATCAGCGCGCAGTCGGCGTCGTTCACAGTTACCGTGGATACCACCGCGCCCGCTCCGCAGTCCTTCACCCGCTTGGACCCGGCTTCCAGCACCGCTAGCAGCCTGCGCTACGATCTGGTGCTGAACAAACCCATTGTCGGCCTGAGCGCCAGCGACCTGAGCGTGATCACCAGCGGCAGTGCCAACGCCAGCATCGGCAATATCGTCCGCATCAGCGACAGCCACTACGTGGTGCAGTTGACAGGGGTCGGCGGCTCGGGTTCGGTGGCGCTGGTGCTCAAGTCCGGCGCCGCGGCGGATCTGGCCGGCAATGTGACCCAGCAGCAGACGGTGGCGCCGGTTTACCAGTTGGGGGGCACGACGACAGTGACGCTCCCGCCTGCACCGCCGGCGGAAGCGCCGCCGCAGTCGAATGCGGCGCCGGTAATCAATGTCGGCCCCATCACGCCCAATATCGTGTTGGCCGCGGTGAGCAATATCGGCCGCTCCGGCGGCGTCGGCAGCCTGATGCCGGCGATGCTGAGCGGGCCGCAGACGGCGATTCCCCTTCAGATCCAGTTTGGCCAGGACCGCTTCACGTCGACGCCGACCGAAGCGTTTGGCCGCGGCAATGCCGGCCTGCCCTTCGTGTCCAGCCTGAGCGGCAGCGCCGGCGCCGCGCTGCAAGTGATGCCGGATCTGGGCGTGCGGCCGTTGCAGGCCGGGCAAAGCTTCAATTTCAGCCTGCCGCCGGGCACGGTGATCACTCGCAACGCCGACGCGCAACTGAATATCCAGGTACGCCAGAGCAATGGCCAGCCTTTGCCGGCCTGGCTGAAGTTCGACCCGCAAACGGGCCGCTTCAGCGGCACGCCGCCGGCCGGCTGGAGCCAATCGCTGTCCTTGGAAGTGACGGTCAGCGATCAGAACGGCCATCGTGGCGTCACGCACATGCAGTTGAAATCCGGTGGCGGCCAGCAGGCTGCCGCCGCGGCGGAAGACAAAGTGGCGGCATCCGGCAAGCCGGCCTTGCATGAGCAGTTCCGCCAGCACGGCAAGCCGGCCTTCGACGAGCAAGTGGCTGAATGGCTGCAGCCGGCGGACGTGGCTTGAGGCGCCGGCGGCGAGAGCGCGGACAGATCAACAACAAGTAATCCAAGTATCAGACTCAGGGGACACTATGACTCGACAATTCAAAGGGAGCGCATCCCGGGCTTATCCGGTGCTGGCGGCGCTGACCGCGCTGGCCTTGACCGGCTGCGCGGTGACGCCCACGCCGATGAGCCTGGGCGATCGCCAGGCCACGCTGGCGGCTGACCGCCAGGCCATGTTCGGCAGCCAGGAACCGCTGGCCGGGCCGGTGACCTTGCAGGAGGCGATGGCGCGCGCGCTGAAGTACAACCTGGATTACCGGGTCAAATTGATGGAAGAGGCGATGGCGCAGCGCCAGCTGGACTTGTCCAGCCTGGACATGCTGCCCAAGCTGGCGCTGGCCGCCGGCTACACCGCGCGCAACAAGGACAACGCCTCCTCGTCGCAGAACGTCGCCACCGGCGAGCAATCGCTGGTGCCGTCCATCTCCTCGGAGAAGCGCAGCCGCACCGCCGACCTCAATCTGAGCTGGAACGTCTTGGATTTCGGCGTCAGCTATTACACCGCGCAACAGCAGTCCGACCGCATGCTGATTTTGCAGCAGCGCAAGCGCAAGGTGGCGCAGCAGCTGATGCAGCAGGTGCGTGAAGCCTGGTGGCAGGCGGTGGGCGCGCAGCAGCTGGAAAGCCGCATCGATGCGCTGCTGGCCGAAACCAACCGCGCATTGGAAGACGCGCGCCAGGTGGAAAAGCAGAAACTGCGCGCGCCGCTGGAAGCGCTGAACTACCGCCGCCAACTGCTGGACGTGATCCGTCAGATGGGCATGATCCGCAATGCGCTGGCCCAGGCCAAGCCCAAGCTGGCCGCCATCATGAATGTGCAGCCGGGCACCGATTTCAAGGTGGCGGTGCCGCAGGGCCTGCCTTCGCCGGCGCTGGGACTGAAGCTGGGTCAGATGGAGGAAATGGCCTTGCTGAATCGGCCGGAGCTGAACGAGGCGCGTTACAACGAGCGCATCAGCGTCACCGAAACCCGCAAGGCCATCGCCAAGCTGCTGCCGGGCCTGGAGTTCAGCCTCGGTCAGAACTACGACAGCAATAAATTCCTGGTCAACAACTCCTGGAGCGACGCCGGCCTGCGCGTCAGCTGGAACCTGCTCAATCTGTTCAGCGCCGGCCCCATCACCAAGGCCGCCGACGCTCAGCTGCAAGTGGCCAAGGCCCAGCGCATGGCCTTGAACATGGCGGTGCTGACCCAGGTGCATGTGGCTTACCTGGACCTGCAGGGCCGCTCGCGCCAGTTCGCGCTGGAGCAGGAACTCAACGACGTGGAGCAGCGCATCTACGTGCAGAACCGCAACGCCACCGATAGCGGCGTGCAAGGCCGCCTGCCGGCTATCCTGGCCGACGCCAACGCGGTGTTCTCCACGCTGCGGCTGTATCAGAGCTATGGCGATCTGCAGAACGCCTATGGCCAGATGGGCTCCAGCCTGGGCCTGGATCCGCTGCCGGAAAGCACCGCCAGCTATGAACTGCCGGCCTTGGCCGCCGCCTTCAAGGGCGCGGAAACGCGTTGGCAGGGGCAGGTGGCGGGGAGCAAGCCATGAGGTTGACGGTACTTAGGGCCGCGGCCTGCCTGCTGGCGGCCAGTTGCGCCCAGGCGGCGACGCCGCCGGCCAAGCCCAAGCCGCTGGCCGCGCCGGTGACCAATGCCAGCGACGGCCGCATCCGCGTGCAATTGATGGCGCGCAACGCCGTCACCTTGTCCGGCGAAGTGGCCGCCAAGATCGCGGCGCTGCCGGTGCCGGAGGGCGGCAGCTTCAGCAAGGGCCAGCCGCTGGTGCAGTTCGATTGCGGCAGCTACCGCGCCCAGCTACGCAAATCCCAGGCCTCGCTGGAGGCCGCCAGCCAGTTGCTCAAGGTGAACAATCAACTGGCCAAGCTCAATTCCGCCGGCGCGCTGGATGTGGCCCAGGCTCAGGGCAAGGCCAAGGAAGCCGCCGCCGATGCCAGCTATATGCTGACCATAGTGGGCAAATGCGTGATCAGCGCGCCGTTCAACGGCCGCGTGGCGCGCCGCGTCGCCGCCGTGCATCAATACGTCAGCCCGGGCAACCCGGTGCTGGACATCGTCGATTCCGGCGCGCTGGAACTGCGCATGCTGGTGCCGTCCAAATGGTTGCCCACGCTCAAGCCCGGCAGCAAGTTCACTGTGGCGGTGGATGAGCTGGGCGCCAGCTTTCCGGCCAAGATCGAGCGCCTGGGCGCGCAAATCGACCCGGTCAGCCAGTCCATCCTCGCGGTGGGCGTCATCGAAGGCAAGGGCGCCAGCCTGCTGCCGGGGATGAGCGGCTGGGCCAGCTTCAAGTAGGCGGTGCATGGGGCACGCCGATAGAAGCCGGGAACTGGCCGGCCTGCTGCAGTTGCTGCACCGCGCGCGCGATGCCGTCAGCGCCGAGCAACTGGGTTTCATCATCGTCAACGAGAGCCAGCAATTGCTGCCCTACCGCCAGGCGGCGGTATGGCGCGAAGGCCTGCACCGCCACGTGGCGGCGCTGTCCGGCCTGGCCGAACTCGATCCCACCGCGCCGTACATGCAATGGCTGTCCCGCGTGTTCCGCCACCTGGCGGAGCCGGGCGCGCCGGACGCGGAGCAGGCCAGCCGGCTGATCGCCGCCGACGACCTGCCGCCGGCGCTGGCCGCGGAGTGGGCGTCCTGGCTGCCGGCCCATGCGCTGTGGCTGCGCCTGGGCGAACAGGGCGCCTGCCTGCTGGCGCGCGAACTGCCGTGGAGCGATTACGAGCGCAAGCTGGCGGAGGAGCTGGCGCACGGCTATGGCCATGCGTTGCTGCGCTTCGCGCCGCGCCGCGACTGGCGCGAACTGGCGCGGCAATGGCTGCGGCCCGGCCGCAAGCAGCGGCGGCTGCTCATCGCCGCGCTGCTGCTGGCCTGCATGCCGATACGCCTCAGCGTGCTGGCGCGCGGCGAGGTCGCGCCGCAGGACCCGGTGCTGCTGCGCGCGCCGCTCAGCGGCGTCATCGATCGCATCCAGGTGCAGCCCAATCAGCGCGTCAAGGCCGGCGATGCCTTGTTCGACCTGGACGCCACCTCGCTGGCCGGCCAGTTCGCGATGGCCGCGCGCGAACGCGACGCCGCGCAGGAAAGCTTCCGCGCCAGCGCCCAATTGGCGGTCACCGACGACAAGGGCAAGCTGGCGATGGCGCAGGACCGCGCCAAGCTGGAAGAAAAAAGCATCGCCGCCGAATACACCGGCCTGGAACTGCAACGGTTGCACGTCACCGCGCCCAATGCCGGCGTGGTGGTGTTCTCCGACCGCAACGACTGGCAGGGCAAGGCGGTGACGGTGGGGGAAAGGGTGATGACGCTGGCCGATCCCGCCCACGTGGAGCTGGCCGCCTGGCTGCCGGCGGCGGAAGCCATCGATGTGGCGCCCGGCGGCAAGATCACCCTCTACCCCAATGCATCGCCCACCGAATCCTACGACGCGGAAATCATCCGCGTCGCCTACAAGGCGGAAGCGGTGGAGGGCGGCCTGCTCGCCTACCGGCTGCAAGCCCGCTTCGTCGGCGGCGACAAGCCGCGGCTGGGCCAGATGGGCACCGCCCGCGTTTATGGCGACTGGGTGCCGCTGATCTATTACGCGCTGCGCCGGCCGCTGACCGCGGCGCGGCAATGGCTGGGGTGGTGAGCATGAAACCCAAAGTCTTGCCCGCATTGCGTCAGGAACTGACACTGCATCCCGGCCCGGTGCAAGCCGACGGCGCGCCCAGCTGGACCTTGCACGACCCCTGCGCCAACCGCTTCTACCAACTGGGCTGGGCCAGTTTCGAAATCCTGTCGCGCTGGCAGCTGGGCAGCGCCGAGGCGGTGTTGCAGGCGGTCAATGCCGACACCACGCTGCAGCTGAACGCGGACGATATCGACGCCGTGCTGCTGTTCCTGTCCCGTCATCAACTGCTGCAAGCCGCCAGCGCCGAGCAGAGCGCTTGGCTGTGGCAGTTGCGCGAGGGAGGGCGACCCAGCCATGCGATGTGGCTGCTGAAGAACTATCTGTTCTTCCGGGTGCCGCTGCTGCGGCCGGAAGCCTTGCTCAACCGCCTGCTGCCGTGGATCGGCTGGCTGTTCCATCCGCGCTTCTGGCTGGCGATGGGCGGGGTGCTGCTGCTGGCCCTGGCGCTGGTGTCGCGGCGCTGGGACGAATTCACCCATACCTTCTCCGCCTACGGCGGCCTCAGCGCCGCCATCGGCATCGGCTTGTCGCTGAGCCTGGCCAAGATACTGCACGAGATGGGCCACGCGCTGACCGCGCGCCATTTCGGCTGCCGGGTGCCGGCCATGGGCGTGGCCTTCCTGGTGATGATGCCGGTGCTCTATACCGATACCAACGACGCCTGGAAGCTCAACAATCGGCGCCAGCGCCTGCTGATAGGCGGCGCCGGCATGCTGGCGGAACTGGTGCTGGCGGCCTGGGCCACCTTGTTGTGGAGTTTTCTGCCGGACGGCCCCTTGCGCGCCGGCGTGTTCCTGCTGGCCACCACCACCTGGCTGGCCACGCTGGCCGTCAATGCCAGTCCCTTCATGCGTTTTGACGGTTACTTCCTGCTGGCCGACTACCTGGGCCTGCCCAATCTGCACAATCGCGCCTTCGCGCTGGCGCGCTGGCGGCTGCGCAAAACGCTGCTGGGCCTGGACGATCCGGTGCCGGAACATTTCCCGGACGCGCGGCGGCGCGGGCTGATCCTGTTCGCCTGGGCCACCTGGCTGTATCGGCTGGTGCTGTTTCTCTCCATCGCCTTCCTGGTCTACCACCTGTTCTTCAAGGCCCTGGGCATTCTGTTGCTGGCGGTGGAGCTGGGCTGGTTCATCGCCCGTCCCATCGTCGGTGAACTGATGGTGTGGTGGCAGCGCCGCGCCGATCTGCGCTGGTGCCGGCAAAGCCGCCGTAGCGCGGCGGCATTGCTGATCCTGAGCTTGGCGCTGATCCTGCCATGGCAGCGGGAAGTGGCCAGCCCGGCGGTGCTGGGCGCCTTGCAATCGCAAGGCCTGTACGCGCCGGCGGCCGGCGAGGTGGCTGAAACCCTGGTGCGCGATGGCCAAAGCGTCAAGGCCGGCCAGGTGCTGGCGCGGCTGCATTCCTCGTCGCTGGAGGCGCAATTGGCGCTGGCCAGCGTCCGCGAGCGCGACCTGGCCTGGCAGACCGCGCAGCAGCCGTTCGATCCGGAACTGCAGCAGCGCGGCCCGGCCTTGCGCAAGCAATGGCAGGTGGCGCAGGAACAAGTGGCCACGTTGCGCCAGCAGATGGCGCGCCTGACGTTGACGGCGCCGTTCGCCGGCCGCGCGGTGGATGTCAGCGACGCGCTGCGCGCCGGCACCGCGGTGGCCGAAGGCGAGCGCCTGCTGGATGTGGTGGGGCCGAATGGCGTCAAGGGCGAGGCTTTTGTCGACGAAGCCGCGCTGTCCGGCCTCAAGCCGGGCCATGTCGCCCGCTTTGTCGCAGACGGCGGAGAATGGCGCGGGGTGGAGTGCCGGCTGGGCCAGATCGACCGGCTCAATCTGCCCTTGCTGGACCAGCCCTTGCTGGCGTCCACCTATGGCGGGCCGATACCCACCGAGCAGCGCGAGCATGGCCTGGTGCCCTTGGCCGCCACTTTCCGCGTGCGGCTGGAACAATGCGAGCGCCGCGGCGCGCCGTTGCGGGAATTGGCCGGCGTGGCGCGTTTGCAGGGGGAGCGCTACAGTTTGCTGGAGCGAGGGTTGCGTCAGCTGCTGGCGGTTTTCCGCCGGGAGGGCGGGTTGTAAGAACCTGTTCAAAGTCTGCTGCGCTTCGGTGGAATAGTTAGACAAGGGCGTTGAAAACCGCTTCGAAATGCTCATGTACCGCTTGTACATTCTGCTTTCTCAGCTGTTTTCGCCTTGTCTCGCTCTTGCTCGCGAGACTTTGAACAGGCTCTAAGAAGCTGCGTACGATCTGCTGCGCGTCGGCGGAATAGTTAGACAAGGGCGTTGAAACCCGCTTCGAAATGCTCATGTACCACGTGTACATTCCGCTTTCTCCGCCGCAACGCCTTGTCTCGCCCTGGCTCGCGAGATGGTAAACATGTTTCAAGGCCGGGTTTCGCCTGATTCGCAAGACCATGCGCGCGCTTGCGCGTAGAACGAGAAGGGCGCGCCGCCGGCGCGCCTTGCAACAGGTTTTGGAAAGGAGCCGTTCACCATGTCCGCATTCTTGAATACCTCGGCGCTGGCCGACGGGCTGCGTCTGCGCCCGGCGCGCCACAATGACGAAGCCTTCATCGGCCAGCTCTACCGCAGCGCGCGTCCCGACCTGCAATTGATAGACGGCGAAGACGAGTTGATACGCACGGTGCAGGAGCAGCAATATCAGGTGCTGCAGCGCGGCGCCGGCGACAACTACCCCGACGCGATGCACTTTGTCATCGAGAAGACCGGCGCCAATATCGGCGTGGTGATGGTGGACTTCGGCCACAACGAGGTGCGCATCATCTTCCTGGCCATGGCGCCGGAGGTGCGCGGCCTGGGTTATGGCAAGGAAGTGTTGATGGGGCTGCAGCAGGCCGCCTGGCAAGTGCGCGCGCCGCTGGCGGTGGTTGTGTGGCACAGCAATGTGCAGGCGCGGCGGCTTTACCACCAGCTGGGTTTTGTGCTGGAAGAAGCCGGCGACATGGCCGACAAGCTGGTGTGGCGACCGGAGCGCCATTCGCCGCAGGGCGAGGCGCGGGTGGGCTTGTAATATTTTTGCCGGGCGCGCCGCCCGGCCGGAGTCTTTTCCTTTTTATCCGTCCGCCGGCCGCCCATGGGCTGTCGGCAGTCCGGCTCAATTGAACGGCAGCTGGAAATACGCCCGCGCCGGATCACGTCCTGCCGGAATCACCCGGCCTATCCACACCAGATCCAGCCGTATCGCCGTGCTGTGCTCGGTGGCCGGCAGCTCCAGTTGTCCCACCGCGTCGGCCATGTCGGTGGCGCCATCGCTGGCCAGCTCCACCACGAAAGGGGTGCGCCGCGCGCTCTGGTGGGGTGATTGCGCCTGCGGACGCAGTTTGACCGCCTGCACCTGCAGCGCGATGTCGGGATGTTCCGGATTGCGGAAAATGCAGTGTTTGCCAAGCAGGTGCATGAAGTCTTCGGCTTGAACGGTGGCGAGCATGTGGATTCCCCTTATGGAGTGCGGCCGCCGTCCATCTGCGATGGCGGCGGCCGGAGACGGCGTTAAGCCGCGTATTTTGATTATGGACGAACCGGGTACAGACCGTTGATGGCGATGCAGAAGTTCAGCGCCAGGAAGGGGTTGAGCACGCTGACCGGAGTGTTGCCGCCGGTCAAGTCAGTATTGCCGGTGGCGGACAGGCCTTGCACCGACACCGGGTTGTTCAGCGCGGTGGACCAGATGGTGGCCAGGCCAGTACCGGCGCCGGATGCGCCCAGATAGGGGTTGCTGGCGCTGGGCGCGCTGGCCGGCGTGGCCGGCGTCGGCGTGCCGGCGGCGTGGAAGGTCACCGCCATGGAGGTAGCGGTGTGGGAGTGCGCCGGCAGGTTGGCCACGGAAAGCGCCACGTTCTGGGTGCCGCCGAACTGGCCGGGGTTGTAGGCCGGCAAGTTGTAAGTGGGTTGGGCGGGACCGGTGCCGATGGGCATGCGACCGGTCAGATTGGGCAGCTTGAAGTTTTGCGAGGGCGTGCCGCCGTAGAGCGTGCCCAGCAGCGAGTACAGTGCTTCGTATTGCGAGATCTGATAAGTCTGGCCCTGGCAAAGCGCCCAGTCCTGCGGCGCGTAGTTGAAGCCGTAGACCGTGATGGTGCCCATGTATGCGTCCATAGTTCCTCCTTGAGATTGGTCCGCCGGATGTTGGCCGGACGAGTAAAACGGAATGAAGTCATTGTCAGAGGCAGGGGGCCGCGGCATGCCCGCGCGCCGCGCGGCCACGGAGACTGCGGCAGCAAGGAGCGGGCCGTGGCGGCGCGGTTTTCACCGCGCTTGCCCTAGGTTGTAGTTCAGCGGACGTTTAATGCAATACGCATTAGTACTGGTTCTACTTTTCCATTTTTCCTGCTATGGCCGCCGCGAAGCGGTGGCGTGAAAACCATTCTGCATGTTTGGCGCGGCCGTGTTTAGTGAATGTGTTTAATAGATTGCGGCGGTTTGGCGCGCTGCCTAAGATGGCCGGCATGCCTGTATTGATCGCTCTGTTATGCGGCATCGCCTTGTGCGCCGCGCTGCCGGACTTGCCGGACCCGGCCGGCTGCGTTGGGCTGGCGGTGGGCGCGGCGGCATTGGCGGCCTGCCTGCCGCGGCGGCTGCGTCCTTGGGCCGCGCTGGTTCCGGCTTTGCTGCTAGGGCTGGCTTACGCTGCCTGGCGCGCGGAGCTGCGGCTGGTCCAGCAATTGCCGGAAGCCTGGCAGCAGCGGCCGGTGGCGTTCATCGGCGCGGTGCGCGGCTTGCCCTACGCCGGCGAATACGGCACCCGACTGCAGATGGAGGTGGAGCGCACGCTGACGGATGGAGTCAATCTGCCGCAAACCGTGCAGCTGACCGATTACCGTCAGCGGACGTGGCCCTCCGGCAGCCGCTGGCGGGTGGAGGCGCGCTTCAAGCGCAGCCGCGGCACCGTCAATGCCTTTGGTTTCGATGTCGAGCAATGGCAGTGGTCGGAAGGCGTGCAGGCCAATGGCGTGCTAGGCCAGGACGAGCGTCGCCTGGATGACAGCGTCGCCGCGCTGGCCTGGGTGGACCGCGCGCGCGCTGCGCTGGTGGCGCGCATCGAGCGGATATTGGGCGACAGCCGGGAGGCTGCGCTGATCGCGGCATTGACGGTGGGCGCGCAGCAGCGGGTGGCGCGCGAGGATTGGCAGCTATTTTCCGCCACCGGCCTGACGCATTTGATCTCGATCTCCGGCCTGCACATCACCATGCTGGCCGGTCTGAGCGCGGCGGCGCTGTCCTGGCTGCTGCGGCGCTGGCCGCCGCGCCGGCTGCCGCCCAGGTTGGCGGTGGCCGGGGGCGCGTTCATGGCGGCGGCCGCGTATGCGCTGCTGGCCGGGTTCTCAGTGCCCACCCAGCGCACCTTGTTCATGTTGGGCGTCGGCTTGGGCGCGCTATGCCTGCGGCGTGGCCTGTCGCCGTTCCGCATCTGGTGGCTGGCGCTAGCTGTGGTCTTGGTGATGGATCCTTTCTGCGTGCTGGCGCCGGGACTCTGGCTGTCCTTCGGCCTGGTGGCTGCCCTGATGGCCAGCGCGATCGCCCGCCGCCGCGCGCCGGGCAAGTGGCGTGCGGCGCTGGCCGGCCAGTGGGCGGCCGGAGTATGCACGCTGGCGCCGCTGGTGTGGTGGTTTGGCGGCGTGCCGCTGGTGTCGCCGCTGGCCAATGCGCTGGGGATTCCCTATGTATCGCTGCTGCTGACACCGCTGGCGCTGGGCGCGGTGCTGCTGCCTCTGGAGTGGCCGCTGCACCTGGCGGCGTGGCTGGTGCGCGGTTTCTACTTGGGAGTGGAGTGGCTGGCGCAGGCGCCGGGCTTGGCGGTGGCGGGGTCGCCGTTGCCGGTGTTCTTGCTGGCGCTGTGGGGCTCGCTGTGGCTGATCGCGCCGCGCGGGGTGCCAGGCCGCAGCTTGGCGGCGCTGATGCTGTTGCCGATGCTGGTCTACCAGCCGTCCCCGCCGGTGGCGGGCGCATTCCGCGCCACCATGCTGGACGTGGGACAGGGGCTGGCGGTGTTGGTGCAGACCCGGAGCCGCACGCTGTTGTTCGACACCGGCTGGGGCGGTGTGGACCGGGTGTTGCTGCCGCAGCTACGTGGGCTGGGGGTGCGACGCCTGGACCTGCTGATGCTGTCGCATCGCCATAGCGACCATGATGGCGCGGCGGCGGAACTGGCGGCGGCCTTGCCGCCGGGAAGGGTGCTGGCCGGCCAGCCGGAGTCCTTGCCGGAGCTGGGGCTGAGCGGCGAAGGATGCCGGCCCGGTCAGAGTTGGGTATGGGACGGCGTGCGCTTCGATGTGCTGGGCCCGCCGGATACGGCGCCGGCGAATGACGAGAATGCGCGCAGCTGTATCTTGCGGGTGGCCGGCCCGCGGCATGCGCTGCTGTTGAGCGGCGATGCGCCGGAAACAGTGGAGCGCGCGCTGGCCGCGCAGCCGGGCCTGCGCTTGCGCAGCACGGTGCTGGCGGCCGGCCACCATGGCAGCCGCACCGCCACCGGCGCGGCCTGGCTGGCCGCGGCGCAGCCGGAGGTGGTCTTGATCAGCGCCGGCTACCTGAACCGCTACCGTCATCCGCATCCTTCGGTATTGAACCGCTTGCGCGAGGCCGGCATCGCGGCGCTGCGCACCGATCAGGATGGCGCGCTGACGCTGGAGTTTGGCGACGGGGTGGAGTGGAGCTGTCTGCGCGACAGCCAGCGGCGCTATTGGCGCGCGCGCGGCACTTGCGGGGAGCCGCCCTGATGCGGTTTCAACGCTGGCTGTTGACGCGGGCTTCAACGATGTTGCCGCACCCCTGGTAATAGAGGCCGTCGAAAGACAGTTTGCGCGCGATCAGGATGCCGCGGCCGTGGCTGGACATCAGCGAGGCCGGTTCGGCATTTTGATAACGTTCCCAGTCGAAGCCCGCGCCCATGTCGCTGATGGTGAAGCGCATATGATCCGGTTCGCGGCTGAAATCGACACGAACCTGGCGCTGGCCGCGCTCCGGGTCCTGCATGCGGCGTGTCAGTTCGGCCTCCCATTGTCCTTCTGCGATGAAATGGCTTTTTTCATCGAAGCTGATGTCGAGATTGCCATGCTCGATGGCGTTGACCAAGAGTTCGAACAGCCCGGTGGCCACCCGCTCCGGCTGGGCGCAGGTCTTGGCGAGCAGGGCGGTGACGGTCTGGGCCTCCTTGTGGCTGCGGAAGGAGAAGCTGGCCTGGTTCAAATGGCGCAAGGCGTCGACATGCAGATTGGCCAATTCGCGGAAATGGGCGTAGCGGTCCCAGTGGCCGATGGCGGCTTCTACGATGGCCAGCAGCATATCGCGGGAGAATGGCTTGGTCAGGTAGTAAAAGGCGCCGGCGGCCAGGCCCTCCTGCACGCTGGAGGCCGCGCCCATCGCGGTTTGCATGATGACGGGCAGGAACTCCAGCCGCGGCTCGCCCTTGATGCGCTTGAGCACGTCGAAGCCGCTGATGCCCGGCATCATTTTATCCAGCAGCACGGTGGAGAAGGTTTCGCCTTCGCGCTGCAAGATGTCCAGCGCGGTTTCGCCGTCCTCCGCCAATGTGACCTCATAGCCGGCGTCTTGCAGCAGCTCGGCCATCAGCTCCAGGTTGAAGGGTTCGTCGTCAACGAGCAGTAGTTTGTGGGGCATGGTTGTTACCCTCCGTGGCGCCGGCCGGGCTGACGCGCGGAATGATGAAGGTGAACAGCGCGCCGCGGCTTGGCAGATTGCTGGCGAAGATGCGGCCGTGGTGGGCGGTGATGATCTCGCGGCAAATGGCCAGGCCCAGACCGGTGCCGCCGGCGCCGGTCTTGGTGCTGCTGCTCTGGATGAATTTGTCGAAAATGGTTTCCAATTCCGTTTCCGGCACGCCGGGGCCGGCGTCTTCCACGGTGACGATCACGTTTTCCCGCTCCGCGTCCTGGCGCAGCGCGGCATTGACGTGGATCTCCCCGCCGTGAGGGCTGAACTTGATGGCGTTGGACAGCAGATTGCGCATCACTTGGCCGATGCGGAAGGGGTCGATGTCGGAGCCCAGCTTGTCTGGGGTGCAATTCAGGTAGATGTGGACATCGTTGAGCGCGGCCAGCGGCGTCATCTCGTCGCAGATGTCGCGCAGGCATTGGCACAGATTGTTGTGGCCTATGGTGTATTCCATGCGTCCCACTTCCATCTTGGCCAGGTCGAGCAGGTCGTTGAGCAGGGTCAGCAGCCGGTTGCCGCTGCTCTGGATGCGGCTGAAATACTGTTCCATCTTGTCGTCGTGCTGCCCGCGCGAGCGGGCTTGCCCCATTTCGGTGAAACCGAGAATGGCGTGCAGCGGCGTGCGCAGCTCGTGGGACATATTGGCCAGGAATTCGGTCTTGGCGCGGCTGGTTTCCTCCGCCAGCACCTTGGCGTGGCGCAGGGTTTCCTCCAGCGCGCGCTGGGCGGTGAAGTCCTGGTACAGCCAGATGGTGCCGAGCTTGGGCACCGAGGGATTGATGGCCTTGCCGTATAGCCGGCACCAGAACAATTTACCGGTGCCGGTGCGCAGCCGCTGCTCGGTCTGCACCACCTTGCCGTCGTTGAGCAGGCTGTACAAGGCCTTGCCGGTGCGTTCCCATTGCTCCGGGGATTCAAAGAACGGCAGCGTGCTGTGGCCCAGGATCTCGGTTTCCCTGTGCTCGAACAGGTCGAGGAAGGCGCGGTTCACCTGGAGCAGATGGCGGTCCACGATATAGGCCATCGCCATCGGGCTGGCGTCCAGCAACGCGGACAGCTGGCGGCTTTGCACCTCCACTTGTTCGGCCAGGCTGTTTTTCAGTTCGATCAGCGCGGCCTCCTGTTCCTTGCGGATGGAGATGTCGCGGCAGACCACCACGTAGAACCAGTCGTCCGGCAAGGTCACTCGGCTCAGCGATAGCTCCACTGGCAGCAGATGCTCGTCGCTACGGCGCAGATTGGCCTCGAACGGACGGCCTTCATGTTCTTGGGCGATGTGTTCGAAGCTGCGCGCCGGATCGCGGTCGTGCAACTCGTCCAGCAGCTTGCCTATCGGCAACTGGCGCATCATGTCCGCCGACTGGCCGATCAAGCGCGCCGCCGCCGGGTTGAGCTGCAGTACCAGGCCGCGGTGGTCGATCAGGATGATGGCGTCGGAACTGGCCTGCAGGATCGCGCGCTGGCGCGCCTCGCTTTGCGCCAGCGCCTGCTCCGACATCACCCGGTCGTTGATTTGTTCGCGCAAAGTGCGCGTGTTCAGTTCCAGTTGCTGCTGGCTGCGCTTGAGCTGGTCCTGCATCCGCTTCCGGGATAGCGCCTGGCGTTGTTGCAGCCAGAACAGCGCCAGCAGAAAGCCGGCGGTGGTGGCTAGCACCGCCCAGTGGGTCAGCCGTAGTCGCGGTTCCAGATTGTCCTGCGGGTAAGTGCCGAACAGCAGTTCGTTGCCACCTAGATTGTGGCGGATGGTATACAGCGGTGGCGCGGACGGCAGCGGCTGAGTGGGCTGTGAGTCCAGCAGCGGGGAGTCCGGCTGCTCCTGGGCCCAGGCGACGATGCGCACATGGCGCAGCGGGCTGGAGGTGCCGGGTTCGCGCTGGCTGTCCTGGATCAGCTTGTCCTTGCGCAGGTTCAGCAGCAACAGGGTATTGTCGTCGTTCAGGCGCGCAACGATGTCCAGCCGGCTGCCGTTGCTGCCGGGCAAGGCCGTTGGCATCAGCACCGGCTGGGTGCTGTGGCGCGCCAGGTCCATCTTGCGGCGGGCATTGCCTATGCCGCCCAGGTCCAGGCCCTGCGGCAGCGCATTGCTGTCGTCCGGCAGATAGCTGGATACCGGGTAATACAGCGGGCGGCGCGGACTGGGCGTCAGGTGACGGTCCTGCAATACGCGTATGCTGTTGGCGATGCGATTTTCAAAGGCTTCGCGCTGTTCCGGGCGCACGTATTCGACGATGCCCAGGCCGCCGAACGGGGTGTCGTCACGTATCGTGCCGCGCGCCAACTCGGCCAGCGCCCGCGGCTGCGGGCTGTTGGCCAGGCTTTGCGCCAGCAGGGCGGAGTGGTCCAGCAACGCTTGCAGCCGCACCCGCAACAGTTCGGCGCTCAGTTCGCCCCAGTAATGCTGGCGGTCGATGAGCTCGGCGCGCTCATCGTTGAGCAACAGCCAGTACTCGGCCGATAACAGGCAGATGCTGAGCAGGCCGCTGGCCATCAGCGAACTGAGACGGTTCAAGGAGGGGCACCCCGGCGCGCGCAGGCCGCGCCCGGCTGCGGAGCGGCTTGGCTAGGTCCGGCGCCCATTGTGCGCCAGCTCCTGATACAGGGCTTCGAATTCGCGCGACAGTTTATGGCGTGGATCCAGGTATACCATGGGAAGCGCCGCATCATGTGACTCCCGGATTTTCACGGAGGAAGACAGCGGGGACGACAACACCGGCAGGCCTTCCTGCTTCAGTTCCTCCACCAGCCGTGTCGGCAGGCTGGCGCGGGCCTGGAACTGATTGACCACGATGCCCTCGATGAACAGATCGGGGTTGTGATCGGCGCGGATTTCTTCGGCGTTTATTTTCAGGTTATAGAGCGCCTGGCGGGAAAAGGCATCGCAGTCGAATGGGATCAGGCAGCGGTCGGCGGCGATCAGTGCCGAACGGGTGAAGAAATTCAGCGCCGGCGGAGTGTCGATCCAGATCTCGTCGAACTGCTCGCTCACGCTGTCCAGCGCCTCCTTGAGCTTGAACATCTTGTAGCGGGCTTCCAGCTTGCCCATCAGCTCGGAGAGCTCTGGATGCGAGGCCAGCAGGCTGAGGCCGGCCAGCGGCGTGGCGCGGATGAAATCCGCCGGCTCCTTGCTGAACATGGAAATGCTCAGCATCTGCTCGAACAGCCCGGCCAGCGATGGCGCGTCGCCGGTGGCCGCGGCGCCCAGCAGGTAATGGCTGGCGTTGCCCTGAGGGTCCAGATCGACCAGCAGCACCCGCTTGCCCTGCTTGGCGGCGACGGCGGCCAGGTTGACGGTAATGGTGGACTTGCCCACCCCACCTTTTTGATTGAAGACCACTCGTCGGATCGCTTGCATGGGTGCTCCAGGCATGGGCCGGTTGGGCGGCGCGGCCGCTAGGCAGAGGGCTTGCGTTCGCGCGCGGCAAGGATCAAGCCGCGCGCGGGGCGGGCCGGATTTGGAACGGATTCACGATCCGCGGGCGTCTTGTCTCGTCTTGGCTCGCGAAATCGTGAACACGTTCTCAGAATCCGGGTTCGCCCTTGCATACCAGCAGCATCTGTTGATAGCTGGCCGAATTTTGCACTACCGGCATAGGTTTTATCTGGTTGTCATTATAGGTGAAACTGGCGATCTGGCGGCCGTTCTCGTCGAACAGCACCATGTCCAGCAGGCGGAAGGTGCGTTGCGAACAGTCAATCTGCCAGCTATTGATCGACACCTTGTGGCGCGGCGTGGACAAGAAGTTTTCCTTCTTCAGATTGAAGATGGTCTTGCGGTCGCGAAAACTGACCAACTGTCCCTGCTTGCGAACCGACAGCTTGTCCAGCTCGTTCAGGATATTGCCGTTGGGGGAGACCCCCAGGTTTTGCCAATCGGCGTTTGCCGGGCTGGCCCCGGATGTCGTCGGCTTGCCGACCGGCGCCGGGCTGGGCGCCTTGCTCGGCGCGCTGGCGCAGGCGCTGATTAGAGCCGTTGCCAACAGTACTGGCCAAATTTTACGCATTGATGCCTCCACGAAATCGCCGTCAGTGTCGCACAGCCGGCGGAGCGCTCCAAGCCTGATGCGCCGAACCGGCCGGCGTGGGCGTCGGGAGGTTGGCATGGGGGCCTTCGACACCGATGGCAAGCAAAAAATTCATAATGCCGTATAAATATTTTTTGCCTAAATATCGCAAAAAATAAATACAAAAAAAGGAACTTCGCCAGTGTCCCACAGGTCCATGGTAGTGCGAGAGCATTTTTCCTCTTCGTTTCACATTGTCTCCATCCAACTTTATGGCCGCTGCACTCCAGCGGCCCTTTTTTTGCCCATTTCACCCCAGGCGGGACGCTGCCGGCCACTTGCCGTACAATAAGCCCCTTCACGCAAGATGATGGCTTATGCAGGACGCGCTCTCCCTACTCAATCAAATCTTCGGCTACCCCGAATTCCGCGGGCAGCAAGGGGAGATTGTCGACCACGTTGCCCACGGTGGCCACGCACTGGTGCTGATGCCCACCGGCGGCGGCAAAAGCCTTTGCTTTCAGATTCCGGCGCTGATGCGCCCCGGCGTCGCCATCGTGGTGTCGCCGCTGATCGCGCTGATGCAAGACCAGGTAGCCACCCTGGTGGAGCAGGGCGTGGCCGCCGCCTGCCTTAATTCCGCCACCCAATTGGACGAGGCGCGCGATATCGCGCGCCAGGCGCGCGCCGGCACGCTGGATCTGCTTTACGTGGCGCCGGAGCGCTTGCTGACACCGCGTTTCCTCGAATTCATGTCGCAGCTGAACATCAGCCTGTTCGCCATCGACGAAGCCCATTGCGTCAGCCACTGGGGTCATGACTTCCGCCCGGAATACCAGCAGCTGGGATTGCTGGCCGAGCGTTTTCCGCTGGTGCCGCGCATCGCGCTGACCGCCACCGCCGACGAACAGACCCGCGCCGACATTCTTCATTACCTGAAGCTGCAAGACGCGCGCGTCTTCCTGTCCAGCTTCGACCGGCCGAACCTGTTCTACCAGGTGGTGGAAAAGCACAACGCCAAGAAGCAGCTGCTCGACTTCATCCGCAACGAATATCCCGGCAGCGCCGGCATCGTTTACTGTCTGTCGCGCAAGCGCGTCGAAGACACCGCGCAATGGCTGTGCGACAACGGCATCCACGCCTTGCCCTACCACGCCGGTCTCAGCCACCAACAGCGCGATGCGAACCAGCGCGAATTCCTGCGCGATGAAGGCGTGGTCATGGTGGCCACCGTCGCCTTCGGCATGGGCATAGACAAGCCGGACGTGCGTTTCGTCGCCCACATCGACATGCCCAAGAGCCCGGAGAATTTCTATCAGGAATCCGGCCGCGCCGGCCGCGACGGCCTGCCCGCCGCCAGCTGGCTGTGCTACGGCCTCAACGACGTGGTGCAACTGCGGCAAATGATAGAAGGCGGCGAAATGGCCGAGCTGCAAAAGCAGGTGGAACTGGGCAAGCTCGACGCCATGCTGGCCTTCTGCGAGGCAGCCTCCTGCCGACGTCAGCATATCCTGGCGCATTTCGGCGAACAGAGCGGCCGCTGCGGCCATTGCGACAACTGTCTGCATCCGCCCATTACCTTCGACGCCACCGTGCCGGTGCAAAAGCTGTTGTCCTGCATCTACCGTGTGGAACAGCGTTTCTCCGCCGGCCACGTGATCGACGTGCTGCTGGGCCGCGCCAATCAAAGCGTCGGCCACTACGGCCACGACAAGCTGTCTACTTTCGGCATCGGCCGCGATTACAATCAGCGCGCCTGGCGCTCCATCATCCGCCAATTGGTGGCGCGCAAGCTGCTGCATGTCGACATTGCCCGCGGCCAGTCGCTGGTGCTCAGCGATGAGTGCCGCGCCGTGCTCAAAGGCCAGGAAAAAATCTACCTGCGGCCGCTGGCCGACGACAAGGCCGCGCGCAGCACCGCCAGCGCCGACCGCTGGCTGCGCACCGAGCGTGAAGAACGGCTGTGGCAGGCGCTGCGCGGCTGGCGCCGGCAGATGGCGGACGAGCACAATGTGCCGGCCTACGCGGTGTTCTCCGATCGTACCCTGCGCGACCTGGTGGAGAAGCACCCGACCTCCCGTGCCGGCCTGGCCAAGGTCTATGGCCTGGGCGAACTCAAGCTCGCGCGTTACGGCGAGGCGCTGCTCGAACTATTGAGCGCGGCGGCGGCCGAGGGCTGAACGGAAGCGCCGTTTTTGTTTCCGGTCCGGCGGATCAAATCCGCTACAATCGATGCGAATAATATTGATTGATCTGGAGCGATAGATGGCAGTAAACCTGGAAGTCCTGAGTGATGATGCTCTTCTCCCCATTCCCGGCCTGACGCTGAGCGTCGCCGCCGCCGGCATCAAGAAAGCCGAGCGCAACGACGTGCTGGTCATCCGCCTGGACAAAGGCAATACCGTCGCCGGCGTATTCACTCAAAACCGCTTCTGCGCCGCCCCGGTGCAAATCTGCAAGAAGCATCTCGATGCCGGCGTGCAAATCCGCGCGCTGGTGATCAACACCGGCAATGCCAATGCCGGCACCGGCGAGCAAGGGCGCCAGGACGCGCTGCAAGTTTGCCGGACACTGGCGGATGAATTGGGCTGCCAGGTAGAACAAATCCTGCCGTTCTCCACCGGCGTGATCCTGGAGCCGCTGCCAGTGGACAAGATCGCCGCCGCGCTGCCGCGTCGGCAAGACACCGGTTGGGCCGATGCCGCCCGCGCGATCATGACCACCGATACCGCGCCCAAGGCGGTCAGCGCTCGCCTGACATTGGATGGTTACCCTGTCAGCATCACCGGCATCTCCAAGGGCGCCGGCATGATTCATCCTAATATGGCCACCATGCTGGGCTTCATCGCCACCGACGCCGCCGTGACCCGTCCGGTGCTACGCCAATTGGTCAAGGAAGTGGCCGATGTCTCCTTTAACTGCATTTCGGTGGATGGCGACACCTCCACCAACGACAGCTTTATTTTGATGTCCACCGGCCAGAGCGGCGGGCCGCTGATCGACTCGACGCAGCATGCCGGCTATGCCTTGTTGAAGGCGGAACTGATCAAGGTCGCCACCCGTTTGGCGCAGGCCATCGTCCGTGATGGCGAAGGCGCCACCAAATTCATCACCGTCAAGGTCGAAGGTGGCCGCTCGTTTGAAGAATGCAAGGATGTCGCCTATGCCATCGCACGCTCCCCACTGGTGAAAACCGCTTTCTTCGCCTCCGATCCCAATCTGGGACGTCTGCTGTGCGCGATCGGCTATGCCGGCGTGCAGGACCTGGATGTCGATCGCCTGGAGCTGTATCTGGACGAGGTGCTGGTGGCGACAAACGGCGGGCGCAACACTCTATATAGAGAAGAAGATGGTCAGCGGGTGATGGCCCAGCCGGAAATTACCGTCAGAGTCGACTTGGGTCGAGGCGCGGCGGAAGCCACGGTGTGGACCTGCGACTTCTCCTATGACTATGTAAAGATCAATGCGGATTACCGCAGCTGAGCAAGGCGTTTGAGCCGGTTTGGCATCGCCGCACGCCAGAATACAGGCCCCCGCTTCAGAAAAAGCCCCGTGAATCGGGGCTTTTTCGCATCCAGTAGCGTTGCCTCTGCATGGGTTTGCCGGAGCGCCGGAGAGAAGTTGTTCCGGCTCAGTATGACGGTTCCTTTACAAATCAAAAGCTTGCCGGCGCTGTTTGCGAAATGTCAGTCTTTTTTCAAAATAGGTGTTGACGGGTCTGGGGGCGTGACGTATAGTTCGCCTCCTCAGCAGACAACGCAGCGACGGAAACGAAACGCAGCGACTGCACTGATCTTTAACAGAACGAATAA
>NZ_LDUI01000032.1:0-118802 GCF_001043555.1 Chromobacterium sp. LK1
CGGCTCCGGCAAGAGCACCTTGCTGCGCTGTCTCAATCTGCTGGAAGTCCCGGACGACGGCCGAGTGCTGATCGCCGGCGAGGAGATCGCCCTGCGCACCGACAAACGCGGCCGGCGCGCGCCGGCCGACCCGCGCCAGGTGGACCGGCTGCGCTCGCGGCTGGGCATGGTGTTTCAGAACTTCAATCTATGGCCACACATGACGGTGCTGGAAAACCTGATCGAGGTGCCGGTGCGCGTCCTGTGCCAGCCGCGCGCCGAAGCGGTGGCGCTGGCCGAGGCGCTGCTGGAGAAAGTGGGCATGGCGGACAAGCGCCACGCCTATCCGGCCTTTTTGTCCGGCGGCCAGCAACAGCGGGTGGCCATTGCCCGCGCGCTGGCCACCCGGCCAGCGGTGATGCTGTTCGACGAACCCACCTCCGCTCTGGACCCGGAACGGGTGGGCGAGGTGCTGCGGGTGATACGCCAGCTGGCCGATGAAGGCTGCACCATGCTGCTGGTCACCCATGAAATGGCCTTCGCTCGCGAAGTGTCCAGCAAAGTGCTGTTCCTGCATCAGGGCCGCATCGAGGAAGCCGGCCCGCCGGAACAGGTTTTCGCCGCGCCGCGCAGCGAACGCTGCCGCCAGTTTGTCAACGCCTGACACCCAGGGAGAAACCCCATGAACCGATTCCGCGCCCTCATCGCCGCCTTCGCCGTCCTGTACTGTGCCGCCGCGGCCGCCAACCCGCTACGCATCGGCATCGCCGCCGAACCCTACCCGCCGTTCACCATCAAGCAGAGCAACGGCCAATGGAGCGGCTTTGAAGTGGAACTGGTACGCAAGCTGTGCCAGCGCCTCAAGCAAAGCTGCCAGATCGCCGAAGTGTCCTGGGACGGCATCATCCCCGCGCTCAACAGCAAGAAGATAGACGTGATCTTCAACTCCATGTCCATCACCCCGGAGCGGGAAAAAGTCATCGCCTTCAGCCTGCCTTATTACTACACCGCCTCCGAGTTCGTCGGCCCCAAGGGCCAGAAAGCCGTCCTCAGCCCGGCCGGCCTCAAGGGCAAGACCCTGGGCGTGCAATCCGCCACCACCAACGCCAACTTCCTGAAGAAATACTACGGCGCCGGCTCCGTCATCCGTTACTACAACACCCAGGACGAACTGAACGCCGACCTCGTCGCCGGCCGCGTGGACCTGATGCTGCTGGACGCGCTGGCCGCTAGTGATTTCCTCGGCGGCAAGGACGGCGCCGGCCTGGAATCCAAAGGACTGGCGCCCAAGGACCCGCTGTTCGGCCCCGGCATCGGCGCCGGCCTGCGCAAGGCCGACGTCGCGCTCAAGCAGCAGTTCGACCAAGCCATCCTGCAACTGCGCGCCGACGGCAGCTTCGACGCCATCCAGAAGAAATACTTCAAGGTCAACATCTCGCCGGACGCCAAGTGACAGCGACCCGCCCGCCCGCCTGAGCCGCCCCAGGGAGAGCCTATATGCTGGATGCACTGCAACAAGCCTACGACGCCGTAGTCCGCGACTGGGGCCCCGCCCTGCTGCAAGGCGCCGTGGTCACGCTGGAAATCTCCTTGGGCGCTTTCGCGCTGGGCCTGGTCATCGGCCTGGCCACCGCTCTGGTCAAACTGGGCGGCCACCCGCTGCTCAAACGGCTGGCCAACGCCTACACCAGCGTGTGCCGCTCGCTGCCGGAGCTGCTGCTGATCCTGCTGCTCTACTACGCCGGCGGCGACGCCATCAACGCGCTGGCGGCGCTGCTGGGCCAGCCGCAGGTGGAGGTGAACGGCTTCGCCGCCGCCATCGTGGTGTTGGGCATCGTGCAAGGCGCTTACGCGGCGGAAATCATGCGCGGCGCGGTGCAGGCGATACCGCACGGCCACATCGAGGCCGCGCGCGCCTTCGGCTGCGGCCGCTGGCTGACCGCCCGCCGCGTGATCCTGCCGGAGATGATGCCCTACGCGCTGGCCGGCCTGGCCAATCTGTGGCTGGTGCTGATCAAGGACAGCGCGCTGATCAGCGTGGTGGGCTACAGCGAACTGCTGTTCACCACCAAGCAGGCCGCCGGCTCCACCCGCCAGTACCTGCTGTTCTATCTGACCGTGGCCGCCATCTACCTATTGATGACCCTGCTGTCCAACGCCGGCTTCAGCCTGATTGAACGCCGCTTCCGCCGCTGGCAACCGGCGCTGTGAACGGGAGACCCGCATGAACTTCCAATGGCTGCAAGACTACGGCCCCATGCTCTGGCGCGGCGTCGCCGTCACCGCGCAATTGCTGCTGCTCTCCGGCGGCCTGGGCTTCGCGCTGGCGGTGGCGGTGGGCTTTGCCCGGCTGTCCCGCCAGCCCTTCCTCGCCTGGCTCAGCCTGTCCTTCACCAATTTGATCCGCGGCACCCCGTTGCTGGTGCAGATCTACGTGCTCTATTACGGCCTGGGCAGCTTGTTCGCCGGTTTTCCGGCACTGCGCGACAGCCTGCTGTGGCCTTATCTGCGCGAAGGCTTCTGGTACGTGGCCCTGGCGCTGGCGCTGAGCGTGGCCGGCTATGTGGGCGAAGTAGTGCGCGGCGGCCTGGCCGCCGTGCCCAAGGGCGAACTGGAAGCCGCCCGCGCGCTGGGCATGCCGCGGCTGACCATGGCGCGGCGCATCTGGCTGCCGCGCGCGCTGCTGATCCTGCTGCCGTCCTTGGCCGGCGAAACCGTGCTGCTGCTCAAATCCACCGCGCTGGCCTCCACCGTGGCGGTAATGGACGTGCTGGGCGCGGCCAATCTGGTGCGCGCGCAAACCCTGCGCACCTACGAACCGCTGCTGACCGTGGCGCTGATCTATTTCGCGCTGGCCTGGCTGATAGAACGGGTCTTCCTGCGGCTGGAGAGGAGGCTGCCGGTCCGCACCGCATTCTAAGAGCCTGTTTACGATCTGCTGCGCGAAGGTGATCCCGTCTTGAAAACGGGTTCCAGTGCCGCCTTACCCCATTGTTACGGAGACCTCCATGCGCTTTTCCCCCTTGGTCGAACGCATCGCCGGCGAACGCGTCGATGCCTGGAATATCCACCTGGCGGCGCAGCAAGCCGCCGCCCAAGGCGAGGACGTGATCATCCTCAGCGTGGGCGACCCCGAGTTCGCCACCCCGGCCCCCATCATTGAACGCGCGGTGGCCGCGCTGCGCGACGGCGATACCCACTACAGCCCGGTGGACGGCCGCGCCGACCTGCGCGCCGCCATCGCCCGCCGCCACGCCGCCGCCACCGGCCTGGAGATGGACGCCGACAACGTCATCGTAGTGGCCGGCGCGCAAAACGGCCTGTTCTCCGCCGCGCTCTGCCTGTGCCAGGCCGGCGACGAAGTGCTGGTACCGGAACCGATGTACCTGACTTACGAAGCCAGCATCCGCGCCAGCGGCGCCGAGCTGGTGCCGGTGCCGGTCAAGCCCGCGGACGGCTTCCACCTGGACCTGGCCGCGCTGGAAGCCGCCGTCACCCCGCGCAGCCGCGCGATCTTCCTCGCCACACCTTGCAACCCCACCGGCGCGGCGCTGCGCCCGGACGAACTAGCCGCGGTGGCGGCGCTGGCCCACCGCCACGACCTGTGGGTGGTGGCCGACGAAGTCTATGCCGGCCTCAGCTTCGAAGCCCCGCACCATAGCATCGCCGCCCTGCCCGGCATGGCCGAGCGCACGCTGACCCTGGGCAGCCTGTCCAAATCCCACGCCATGGCCGGCTGGCGGCTGGGCTGGGCCGTCGGCCCGCGCCCGCTGATCCAGCACATGGGCACCCTGGCCCTGTGCATGCTCTACGGCCTCCCCGGCTTCATCCAGCAAGCCGCGCTGCTGGCGTTGCAAGACTACGACGCCTTCGTCGACCCCGTCCGCGCGCTGTACCAGCGGCGGCGCGACCTGGCCCACAGCCTGCTCAGCGGCGTGGACGGCCTGCACTGCCCGCTGCCGGAAGCCGGCATGTTCCTGCTGCTGGACGTGCGCGGCTGCGGCCTGGAGGCCGGGGATTTCGCCTGGAAACTGTTTGAAGCCACCGGCGTCTCCGTACTGGACGCCGCCGCCTTCGGCCCCACCGCCGCCGGCTTCATCCGCCTGGGCCTGGTGGTGGACGACGAACGCCTGGCCGAAGCCTGCCGCCGCATCGCCCGCTTCGCCGGCCAACTGCGCGCCGCCGCGCCAAGACAAAAGGAATCCGCATGACCCTGGGCAGCTACCTCACCGCCTGGCTGGCGGCTTACGGCGTCGACACCGTGTTCGGCATCCCCGGCGTCCACACCATCGAGCTCTACCGCGGTCTGGCCGGCAGCGGCATCCGCCACATCGCCGCCCGCCACGAACAAAGCCTGGGCTTCATGGCCGACGGCTACGCCCGCGTCAGCGGCAAGCCCGGCGTCTGCTTCGTCATCACCGGCCCCGGCCTCACCAATATCGCCACCGCCATGGGCCAGGCCTACGCCGACTCCATCCCGCTGCTGGTGATCTCCGGCGTCAACGCGCGCGGCAAGCTGGGCTCCGGCGACGGCCACCTGCACGAACTGCCGGACCAACACGCGCTGGCCAGCCAGATCGCCGCCTTCAGCCACACCCTGACCGCGGCGGCGGAACTGCCGCAAGTGCTGGCGCGCGCCTTCGCCGTGTTCGACGGCGGCCGCCCGCGCCCGGTGCACATCGAAATCCCGCTGGACCTGATGGCCGCGCCCGCCGACGGCCTGCCGCCGCCGCAAGCGCCGGCGATGCGGCTGCTGCGCGGGCCGGCCGCCCCCGCCGCCATCGACCGCGCCGCCCGCCTGCTGTCCAGCGCGGAACGGCCGCTGCTGCTGATAGGCGGCGGCGCGCGCCAGGCCGCGCCGCAACTGAGCCGGCTGGCGGAAATGCTGGACGCGCCGGCGCTGATGACCATCAATGCGCGCGGCGCGCTGCCGGACGGCCACCCGCTGGCGCTGTCCTGTAGCCCCTCGCTGCCGGCCGCGCGCCGCCTGATCGCCGCCAGCGACGTGGTGCTGGCCGTGGGCTGCGAACTGGGGCCCACCGACTTCGACATGTACGTGGACGGCGGCTTCCGCCTGCCCGGCGCGCTGATCCGCATCGACATCGACCCGGAACAACTCTGCCGCGGCCGCGGCGCCGACCTGCCGTTATTGGGCGACGCCAAAGAAACCCTGCAGCTGCTGACGCTGCAACTGACCGACGCCGCCCGCCAGGGCGAAGAACGCGCCGACGCCACCCGCCGCCTGGCCGCCGCCGAAATGGAACCGGAACACGCGGCCGATCTGGCCTGGCTGCACCGCGTGCGCGACATCCTGCCGCAAGCGCGCTGGGTGGGGGACTCCACCCGCCTGGTCTACGCCGGCAACCTGGGCTTTTGCGCGCCGCGCGGCAACAGCTGGTTCAACGCCTCCGTCGGCTTCGGCGCGCTGGGTTACGGCCTGCCCGCCGCCATCGGCGCCGCGCTGGCCGAACCGGACCGGCCGGTGCTCTGCCTGGCAGGCGACGGCGGCTTCCAGTTCACCCTGGCGGAAATGGGCACCGCGATGGAAACCCACGCCCGCCTGATCGTGCTACTGCTCAACAACCGCGGCTACGGCGAAATCAAAAGCGCGATGCGCGCCGCCGATATGGAACCGCTGGGCGTGGATCTCTACACCCCGGACTTCCCGGCGCTGGCCCGCGCCTACGGCTGGCGCGCCGAAACCCTGGCGCTGGGCACCCCGGAACCGCTGCTGCACCAAGCGCTGGAACAGGCCGCCGCCGCAGCCAATCCCACCCTGATAGAAATCGAAGCTTAAAGCGCGCGCCGCAAACTCAATTTGCATACAACCCAGCCGCGGCGATAACATGGCCTATCCACGGCGGCACCCGCCCCGCAAGCAATGCGAGACCGGCTCCGGGCATCCCTATGAGAGAACTCGAAATCGTCGAACAACTGGTCCTGGGCCTAGACCCGGCCGGCCGGCGCGACCCGCTGGGCACCCCCAAGGACCCGGCGCTAGACAAGGCGCGCGCGCTGTATTACGAGCAACTCAAGCGCGTCGCCAAACAACACGCCGCGGACCCGCCCACCGCGCCCGAGCCGCAGCCGGCTCCCGGCAGCGCGCGCCAGGGCCAGCGCTGGACCATAGCCGAAGACAACCGCCTAAGCATGCTATGGGAAGCCTCCCCCGCGCCGGTGCGCCAGCTATCGGAAAAACTGGGGCGCAGCCCGCTTGCCATCGTCTCGCGGCTGGTCCGCCTAGGGCTGTACGAACACCAGCAAGCGGCGATGCAAGCCGACAACGCGCGCATGCAAGCGCTGCAACTGCCGCCGCTCTGGGACGTGCCCGCCGCCACGGAAACCCCGCCGGCCAAACCCGCTGCGCCGCCCACGGCAGACAAGCAAGGCGCGGTCTGGACCGTGGCCGACGACCAGCAACTGAAAACTCTGTGGCACAGCCCGGCCCAGCCGGATAGCCAGGCCATCGCCAAGCAACTGGGCCGCAGCCGCGGTGCCATCATTGCCCGCCTGGTACACATCGGCCTGTTCGACGACCGCGACGCCGCCTATCAGGCAGACCTGGCGCGACAAACCGGCTAGCCGTCCCATCCTTTTCTAAATCACCAATTCAAACGACATCATGGCATTCACCCTCGCAAATATTTTCAAGCCTCGTCCCCCACAGCAGCCGATTACACCGGCAGCAGTTCCAGCCACACAACCAAACGCGGTGCCAACACCGCCGCAAGCAATAGCGCCAATCCAGCCCCAAGCCTCCATCCCGCCCGCTAGCCCAGCACCGGCGCAACCCTCCACGCCGACCCCGCCACCAGCCGCGGCTCAGCCCTCCGTTCCCGCCAAGCCCGCTCCAAGCGCGGCGGAGAAAAAAGGCCATGAGGGCGAGAAAGCGCTGAACGCCTGGTTCCAGCAGCACAAGCTGGCCTATGTCGGCATCTGCCAGAACAAGAACAGCTTCGCCACCCTATTCCATGGCACGGCCAAGCGGCCGGACTTTCTGCTCTTGCTACCCTCGCTGGGCATGATCGCCATCGACGCCAAGAACTACACCCCATCGCGCGGCGAACTCACCCTCAGCCTGGAAGAAGAACTCAAAAAAGCGCTCACCTTCGAGCGGCTGTTCCGCCTGCCGCTGTGGTACGCCTACTGTGACAAAGGGAATATGGGCCAGAACTGGTACTGGATCAGCGCGCTGAAAGCGCTGGAAGTGGGTGAAGTGCGCGATGGCAGCAATGGGCAATTCCTGGCCATCAAGATGGAGCATTTTGAAACCATCGCCAGCCCCAAGGACTTGGCCAAGCTGTATACCCATACCTTGCCGAGTTTGGAGAAGGTGGCTGCGGGGGTTTGATTAGGAGATGATGAAGGATTTGTGGTGGGACGTGCTGTTGTTCGGCTATTCGGTCAAAGCAGACAGCTACAGTTCTGATCAATACGGCTGGTGTTGTTAGCAATGCCACCCTTCATGTACTTTTGCAAAGACAGGTTGCTCCTGACGATTGCGACAGCATGCAACCAAGGTGATAATCAATCCATCTACAGTCTATATGGCTGTCAGCCCAAAAAAGTCAGATCGCTTAACTACGGCTAGAGCGGATCTCTGGCCTATGGGGCCAATCTTAATTAGGGTTTTATGGGAAGAGTATTTGATTGGTCAGTCGCATTATTTTGTGAGGTTATTTTTTATACTCGACATGCAAAGTGAATCCATGAAGGCGAGATGTTCAATTACCGTCAATCCACTTGGATATTTTTGATATTTATGATGCTACTTGCTGTGTTTTTTGATATTTCTCTTCTTTTTCACAACCAAGGCGGCCATTCGTGGTACCGCATCTTTAAAAAATCAACGTCCAATATTGTTATTTATTCGGTTCTCTCTGTTCTTGTGGCTGACGCTGCTGTCATCTGGCATTTGTGCTAACCTTCAGTGCTTCAAGATATTTATTACAAGTCCAATGTGGTGAAAAAATGTTACTAGCTCGTTTTTGTGCTCTATTATTGTGCTTTTGTTTTGGAACAACCTTTGCTCAGGACAAGGTCGATTACGGAGCAATGCTTAATCGGCTTAAATATGGGTGCTCAAACTATAAAGAAATGCTTAATTACCAAAATTTAATCGAACTAAATCATGGCAATCTTAAAAAAGGAATTAGCTTAGATTTTGCACAATATATGGCCTTTGATGGACTTGATTGGATTCCTTTAGTGAAAGAAGTTTCTTGCAAAAAGGCATTGCTTGAAAATGAGATTAAAGGGATTGGTTATTACATAAAACACCAACCAGTTAGTGCTTATATGTACAATGATGCCAAATTGAAATTGGCTCAAACTTTGATGATTCAAGCTTTATTGAGTGATGGCTCTGACACTAATGCAACCTTCAAAGAAGCGGATACCTTGGTACGTGACTATCTGCAAAATGATAAAGACGAATTTAAGCATGGAAAGAGCATGGCATACTATTTTTCCGCCCATGCTTACATTGATTCTTCTGAATACGCGAACAAAGTAGAAGAAAGGCTGCTATTGTTGGATAAGGCCATAAATTCTGCCAAGGCAGGACTGAAGAAAGCGAAAGATCGAAGTTCTATTTTGGAACCATTGGGCATCGCACTCGGAAAGAAAGGGCAATTGCTTTCAATATCCAGCTCAGAACGCAAAGAAACTTTAATGGAAAGCATTGAGGCGTTCAAATTGGGCGACTTGAGTGATAAAATAAATCTCTACAACATCGCAACCAGCTATATTCAAATTGGTGATATTGAAAATGCGAAATTGTGGTTGCTCAAAATTGAGGCTTTGAAAAAAATTGATAGCCAGACATGCATACAAGGGTTAATGCTTGACCCTGATATTGAACCACTCCGAACCAAACAGAAAGACTGGTTTGTTGGGTATATGCAGCGTAATTGCCTTGACCAAATAAAGGCAGTCATGATGGACTCTAATAAGCCATGAAGAAAACCATGTATTAACTAAGCATATCTAGTCATCAAAAACCACCTAGTGGGTCTGGAGTTTCGGGATAAGCTGCGGCTCGAAAGTGCCATGCTAGTCACGTGGAACTCAGATGAGAAATTTCATTACCTAGGCGCATCAATGATTGACAGAAACATTAACCAATACAGTACTTCGCATTTATGTACGCTAGCAAGCTTAGGTTAGGAAAATGATCAGCCAATACGCAATACAAATAATAGAGTCCATTTCTATTTTTATGCCAGTTATTTTTCTCTTGTATTTTCATAAAAACATTGAGGCCAAATTTACATTTTTAGTATTTTCATATTTATTATTAATGGGCTTGGGGAATATTTACCAATCGATTTCCCTTGCACTCAACATGGCAACACACTCGTCCGAAAACTCTCTTAATAGAGCATTTGTTTCACTTGAATTCATTGGCCTTGTACGAGTGACAGTATATTTCATCATGGCTCCAGGGGTTATTTTCTGGCTTTATCGATGGCAAATAGCTAAAAAATAATTAGCTGTCCCAGCAAATGCTGACAGTGGTAATTATGATCTATGAGGTGGGCGAAACATAGGTAAGAGTATCTTGATCGTAAGCTACGCCGAATGAAATGCCTTAACTGTTTTACAACTGTGGAGTGTGTCCGGAATTCTGTGCAAACCAGCCGTTACCCATTCCTTTATCGAAAGGCAGCTTTGGCCGAGTTAGAGACGCTTAACAAATTTGCCTCAACCCACTACTTTGGACTGATAGTAGCCCTCTCTAATTCACCTCCTCCTCATCTCAGCAACCAATCACCACCCAAACCGCCAGACTCCAGACAAAACAAAGCCCTCCCCAATGGGGAGGGCTTTGTCTGTATGAAGCGGGGGAATCAGTGCTGATGCCCGTGCTCGCCATGCACATGCTGGTGAGCGATTTCCTCAGCCGTTGCCGCGCGTACATCCACCACTTTGACGACAAAGCGCAGGGCTTTGCCGCACAGCGGGTGGTTGCCGTCCAACAATACCGTGGGGCCTTTGATCTTGGTAACGAAGTAGTAACGCGGCTCGCCATCCGGGCCGATGCGCTGGATTTGGCCGCCGACCTTCACGCCGGGCGGGAAGTCCGACTTGGGCATGGTGGTGACCAGGGCTTCGTCGCGTTCACCGAAGGTGTCTTCGGTAGCCAGTTCCAGCGTGGTTTGAAATCCCGATTCCTGGCCTTCCAGCGCGGCTTCCAGCTTGGCGAACAGGTTGTCGTAATCGCCGTGCAGGTAAGAGACGGGCTTCTTGCCATCGTCGTAAACCAGGCCCTGGCTGTCGGTAACTTTCATGCGCAGGGTGACAGCGGTGTTGGCGGTGATTTTCATGGCGAGCAATAACAAAAAAATGGAAGCGGGAAGGGTCTCAGTTCAGCGGGGGAGTGTCAACCGAAACGCCCCGGTTTGCTGGATATGGATGCAGCTATTTTCTGGCGAAGCCCTCCCCGGCTCCCCCTTCATTGCGCGGCGCGCCTCCATGGTAAGGCTTCCAATGCGCCGGCATCACAGCACACGGCCTCTCAGATAGCTGCCTGATCATCAGGGGAGCGACAATGACTCAATAAAATCAATACCTCACAGCATTGATAAAGTACGTTCCAACAAAATGTAGCATCGGCATGAACAGCAAGCACCCCATTGCCAGCCAGACATACTGCTTGGACTCCCGCACCCTTCGGGAAAGACCACACAAGAAAACGCTCAAGCAGATCAAAGCCAATGTGCCAAATAGATCACTATCGGCTAATACCGCCAGATAAGAGGAGAGATCGTCCATCACTTTCCATTCTCAATCCAGCCAATACCTTTTTCCGGGCAGATGATAATCAATTTTTTATACCATGCCATATCCGCCGTTACTTCACCAAAAGAAAAGCTACCTTCTTTTATATAAAAGCATTGATCTCCCTTCTTCACCTTAAAGCTTGCCTTGCTTAGCTCAGAAGATTCGTACACCTCAGTCGGCGTAGCGCTCATGATCTCAAATTTTTTCAGCTCCAGATGCTCCCCCCAAAAGCCAGGAACCTGACGCATAAAATAGAAGGAGGTAGCCGCGACAGCAATAGCAGCCACAATCAAGTTAATAATCAAGGATTTTTTCATTTCTTTGGATATCACTCTTTCTCTACGGTTCTATTGAATTTATGGAAACGTAAATCAAAAACCTTGAGACCGAACTCGCTTTCAAAAACCCATCATTATATCCACGGCCAAAGAAAGCACTTCAACACTCTGAGAGAACGCGGAGTACAGAAGGGCCCCCAATCGATCTCATCAGGGGCCCCCTTTTTAACACCGGAAGACTTACCCCCTCTTCTTCCGCCCCAACTTACGCGGCAAGGCTTCCAACTCATCCAGGCTGAGATGGAGGCGGTTCACCGCCTCCACATGCCTCGGCAGGTCCACCTGTTCCACCCCCAGGTTCAACAGCAGCTCCAGATAGTTGAAGAAGCTCTTGCACATGCGGCGGCGGTGGCCGCGGGCGCTGAAATCCATATCGCTGGCGATGCGGAACAGCAGTCCGCGCGCGGAGTGCTGGCGGTTGAGTTTCAGCATCTGCGCCAAGTGAGCCGCGTACTGATGGCCCAAGGCGCGAGCTTCACATTCATCCTTGGCTTCGGCCGGCTGCCAGTAATGCGGATAGGTGCGGCCTTTGATGCGGCGGATGAAGGGCAGGCTGAGGTCTTTGGCGTGGGGGCCGGCAAACCGGTAACGGGAGCGAGGCCCTAGCGGGGGGAGTGGAGAGGCGTTCTGATGGACATCTTGAGTTTCAGTCGTGGACGGAGAGAGTTCGATGCCTAGCACCGGACGGACAAGCTTTACCATTTGCAACCTCCTGAGCAGAAGGGCCCGGCCGCAAGGCGGCAGGGCGGGCACATGACAAGAGTTGGTCTACCGGTGTGCTACCGTACAAAGCCGGCGCGCCCGCGAGGGCGCCACTTGCCACGGCCCGCCCGAATAGGCAAAGCAATGGCCGCGGATACGCTGTGGAAACAGCGGATCCGCGACGGTAGCACAATTCAGGAGACCAATCCCGAGCGCCGCGATTGCTGCGGCGCGGGGGCTATTGTTGGGGAGGAGCGGGAGGGCGTCAAGCCGGCGGGGTCCGGCAAGGGGAGTTGCAGCCATCATCTTGTGTGGCGCAGCGGGGTTCCGCGTGGGTATCGCCAGACTGTCTCTGCGTGGCCGCCAGGGTGATTCGATGTGTTTCCGGTGGGTACCCACCAGCCGCCAGTCCCGGCGGGAACAAGCCATTACGCAGCAGAACGTAACCGGTTCTTAAGAGAGAGGCACCGCATCCGCCGCCGATCCCGCCTGGGCATTGACCAGGGTGACGATGAAGTCCCGCATCCAGCGATGGCCGGGATGCTGCTGGGTGCGGTCGTGCCAGGCCATGCCCACTTCGAAGCTTTCGGTGGGTAGCGGAAACTCCACTTGCTTCAGCGCGTCGCCGCGTTCTTGCACCAGGCGCTGCGGCACCAGCGCGACAAAGTCGGACTGCGCCACCATTTCCGGCACAAACAGGAAGGACGCGGCGGACAAGGCCACGTTGCGGCGCAGGCCCAGCGCCGCCAGCGTGCGGTCCACCGGGGTGAAGAAGCCGTTGCCGTCCAAGGACACGATGACGTGGTCCAGCGCCGCGTATTCTTCCACGCTCAGCCCTTCTTTCAAGCTTGGGTGATCACGGCGGCCAATCAGCACATAGTGTTCGTCGAATAGCCGGCAGCTGTTCAGCTTGGACGGGGCCGCCGGCGGGGTCAGCAGCGCCAGGTCCAGATCGCCCTGCTCCAGTTGCGCTTCCAGCCGGTGCAGATCCAGCGCGCGCACCGCCACCCGCACGCCGGGCGCGCTTTTGCGCAGTTCCCGCGCCAGCGGGATCAGCAGCGCGGCTTGCAGGTAATCGGTGCAGGCGATGGACACGGTCAGCTCGGCGCTGGCCGGTTCGAAATCCTGATGCCCGGCCACGGTGGCGCGCACTTCGTTCAGCGCCTTGCGCAAGGGCTCGAACAGTTCCAGCGCCTTGGCCGTGGGATACATGCCGCGGTGGACGGCCACCAGCAGCGGGTCGTCAAACAACTCGCGCAGGCGGTTCAATTGCGCGCTCACCGCCGGCTGGCTCAGGCTCAGCCGCGCGGCCGCGCGGGTCACGTTCTGTTCCACCAGCAAGGCTTCCAGCGTCACCAGCAGATTGAGGTCGAGTCGTTTGGTATCCATCTGATGAATAGTAAGCAATAAAAACCGTGATTTCACGAATTGTTGACCACGCGTCAGACTGACGGCTTTCCACCTTTAAACGCTTGGAGGCCGCATGAACCGACACGCCCTGATCATCCACGCCCACCCGGACCCGGCGTCGCTAACCGCCCAATTCGCCGCGCTGGCGCGGCAGACCTTGCAACAGCAGGGCTGCGAGGTCATGGAGTCCGATCTCTACGCAATGAGCTGGAAAGCCGGCGCCGACGCGCAGGATTTCCCGGACCGGATCAATCCACAGCGCTTATTCCTGATCTCCGAATCCCAGCACGCTTACGCCAATGGCCGGCAGAGCGCCGATGTGGCGGCCGAACAGTAAAAACTGCTGGCGGCGGACTTGGTGATCATGCTGTTTCCGCTGTGGTGGTACGGCTTGCCCGCCTTGCTCAAGGGTTGGATTGACCGAGTCTACGCTTACGGCTTCGCCTATGGCTATCGCAACGAAGGCAACCGCTGGCGCTACGGCGACGGCGCGCTGAGCGGCAAACGCGCAATGCTGGCCGCGATGGTGGGCGGGCCGGAGCGGGACTACGGTCGGCGCGGCATCAACGGGCCGCTGGAGCAACTGTTGTTTCCCGTGACACATGGCTGCCTGTTCTACCCCGGCATGGAGGTGCTGCCCACCCATGCGGTGTACGACGCCAACCGCCTTGCCGGCGCGGAACTGGATGCGGCCAAGGACGCCTGGCGGCGGAGGCTGCTTGGGGTGTGGGATGAAGCGCAGATTCCCTTCCGCCGCCAGAACGGCGGCGATTACCCGGACGGCCACACTTTGGGCGAGCAGGTCGCCGCCTGCGCCAGCGGCCTGACGGCGCATATCGCCGGCTGATGGCACTGCCGCGGCGCATGCGTATTGCATCGCCGCGGCTTCTGCGTTACCATGCCTGCCTTTCTTTCATCACGCAGCCAAGGAGACCTTCATGCGGCATACAGCATCCTTCCTGGCAGAGCGCGCCCAAGCTTGATCGATTCCCCCGCGCCCGGCATTGCCGCCGCGCGCGTCGAATGGCCTCCGGCCCCGGCTCTGCCCTAGCCAACGCATTTCCTTCAATACTGTTTTACTGAACCCTCCGGCTCAGGACCGCATTGCGCCTGCGCGCTCGTTGCGCCAGGCCGCCGCCGTCGCGCCGGATTGGGTGGGATTACTCATGGGCAATTGCATGCAAACCCTGTCCGAGACCGTCACTCTGCTGGCCTCGGACGACACCTGGATCGAGGGCTCCGCGATCCAGCAACTTCACACTAGCGCCGCGCTGCCGGGCATGGCCCGCGTGGCCGGCATGCCGGACCTGCACCCCGGCCGCGGCTATCCGGTGGGCGCCGCCTTCTTCGCCGTCGGCCGGGTGTATCCAGCCTTGATCGGCGGGGATATCGGCTGCGGCATGGCGCTGTGGCGCACGGATCTCGCCGTAAGCAAATTGAGCGCGGACAAACTGGACAAGCGGCTGGGCAATCTGGACGGCCCGCTGGGTGAGGACTGGCGCGAACGGGTGGCGGCGCTGGCGCTGCCGGCCAGCGGTTTCGACAGCGCGCTGGGCACCATAGGCGGCGGCAATCATTTCGCCGAGCTGCAACGCGTGGACCGGATTTACGACGCCGAGCGCGCCGCCGCGCTGGCGTTGGACCCCAAGCGGCTGTTGCTGCTGGTGCATAGCGGCTCTCGCGGCCTGGGCCAGGCCATTCTGCGCGAGCAGGTGGACCGCCACGGCCACGCCGGCCTGCTGGAGGACAGCGCGGACTGCGCCGCCTACCTCACACGCCACAACGCCGGCCTGCGCTTCGCCGAGGCCAACCGGCTGCTGATTGCGCGGCGCATGCTGGAGCGGCTGCGCGCCGACGGCGAAGCGCTGCTGGACGTCAATCACAACCTGGTGTCGCCGGCGCGCATCGGCGGCGTCGACGGCTGGCTGCACCGCAAGGGCGCCACGCCGGCGGATGCCGGCTTGGTGGCGATTCCCGGTTCGCGCGGGGATTTCACTTATCTGGTGGAGCCGCTGCCCAGCGAGCTGAGCCTGTTGTCGCTGGCGCACGGCGCCGGCCGCAAATGGATGCGCAGCGAGTGCAAGGACCGGCTGTCGCGGCGTTTCAGCCCGGCGCAGCTGGTGCGCACCCGCTTGGGCGGCCAGGTGATCTGCCAGGATAGGCAGTTGATCTACGAGGAGGCGCCGGAGGCTTACAAGCCGGTGGACAGCATTGTCGACACCCTGGTCCAGGCCGGCCTGGTGCGGCCGCTGGCGCGGCTGGCGCCGGTGCTCACCTATAAAACCCGCGGGGAGTGCTGCTGATGATTCTGCTGCAAATCTCCGCCGCCCAAGGGCCGGAAGAGTGCTGCCTGGCTGTGGCCAAGGCGCTGGCGCGCGTGCAGGCGGAAGCCGAGGCGCATGGCCTGCGGCTGACACTACTGGAGCAGGAAGACGGCCCGCGAGCCGGCACCTTGCGCTCGGCCTTGCTGGCCCTGGAGGGCGAAGCCGCCGAGGCGCTGGCGGCGCGATGGATAGGCACGCTGCAATGGCGCGCCGCCAGCCCGTACCGGCCGCGCCATCCGCGCAAGAACTGGTTCATCGGCGTGGCGCGCTGCCCGGAGCCGGCCGCAGAACTGGCCGGGGAAATCCGCTTCGAAACCCTGCGCGCGTCCGGCCCCGGCGGCCAGCACGTCAACCGTACGGAATCAGCGGTGCGCGCCACGCATATCGCCAGCGGCATCAGCGTCAAGGTGCAATCGGAGCGCAGCCAGCACGCCAATAAGCGGCTGGCGCTGCGCCTGATCGCGCTGAAGCTGGAGCAACTGGCGGAGCGGGACGCGGCCGGCGCGCGCGCGGCGCGGCGCTTGCTGCATCATCAGGTGGCGCGCGGCAATCCCTGCCGGGTGTTCGTGGGCGAGCGTTTCGAGGCAATGACTTAAGCCGTTCCTGCCTCCCGCACCCAGTCAAACCGCCCGTCGTCACGGCCTGGTATTCCGGCCGCGCGGCGGGCGGTTTTTTCATTCCGGCCGCCGGCTCAACCGAAGTCGAAATCGATCACTTGGTAGAAGGCATTGCCGGTGTCGGCCACTTCCCATACCGCCAGCACCACGTGGTAGCCCTTGCGCTCCGGCAGCCTGACTTGGTGAATGGTGGGATCCGGCGGTGTCAGCGCGTCGTTGTGCGACCAATAGGGTTGGGCGGTCAGTTCCACCTTGTGGAACGGTTCGGCCTCGAACTGGGCGCGGCTCAGCGGCTGGTTCGGGTTCCAGTCCGGCTTGGTGATGAAGTAGTTCCAGCGCCGGGTCAGGTGGATGGCGTGATAGCTCCATTGAAAGTCCAGGCTCTGGCCGGGCTTGACCGGGTGTTTGTGCCAACGCTCGGCGCTCTGTTCGTCCAGCACCGCGGCGAAAGCCTGGCCGGCGCTGGCGATCTTGCCGTCCGCCGGCGGCGCCACATTGGCCACATCGTCCGGCGCCAGCGGATCGCGCAGACCACCCACGGCGGCGGGGAAGAATTTGCCGCTTTCCAGGCCGTTGACATGCCAGCTTTGCAGCGGGCATTGGGCGTTGACGCCATCCACGCAGAACTGGCCACGCGATTCCGGCTTGAATACTTGGCCATGGCGCGGCTGCTGGCCCGGCCTGGATTGGACATTAGAGAAGCTCATCACGATACCCCCGGTTGAAGAACCTGTGTACGATCTGCTGCGCGTCGTGAAACGTGACGCGGTGAGCACAGCTTCGAAATGCTCATGTACCACTTGTACATTCCGCTTTCTCAGCCGCAACGCCTTGTCTCGCCTTAGCTCGCGAGATCATAAACACGTTCTGAGAGCCGCTTCACAGTCCGCCGCGCCGCCGGAATGCCATGCTGAAAACGGCGGCGGAATGCTCATATAGCGTATGGGCATTCTATTTCTTTCGCTGATTTCGCCCTGGCGCGCGGGCCGTGGAACAGGCTCTATTTAAGTGATAAAGGGCCAGCGGCCGGCATTGACGCCGTACCGCCGACCCGGTCATCTTATTATTCCATTTGGATAAATAATGCTGTCCTTTCAGCTGGACACCCGTTGCGGCGATTGGTCTAAGGGCCTGGCCAGCCGCCACAGCACCTGATCCAGCCGCGCGCCATCCCCGGCTGGCAGCGCCAACGGCGGCGGCTCCGGCACGCACTGCTCCAGCCGCTCCTGAATGAAGGCGTCGATACGTGGCCGGCGCGGCCCCGCCAGCGTTTCAGCGCCGGATAGCTTGGCCGCCAGCAGCCGGTTGATGTCGGCGGCCAGTTCCGCGTCTTCTATGCCGGCGGCGGCCAGCTCGGCGAAGCGCAGCGGCGGCATGCCGCGCCCGGCGTCCAACCAGGCCACCGCCAACAAGGCGCGCAGCGCGTACAGATACTTCTTGGGCTGAACCTGATCGCCACGCAGATAGGTGTTGGCCACTTGCGCGCCATGGCCAGGTAGTGCCAGCGGCATTTGCGCTCCGAGCGGAATTCCGGCGCCAGCGCGCGCAGCAGCCGCAGCGCCTGTGGATCGGCGCGATAGACCAGCGGCGATTGCAGCCATTCGCTCAGCGCCGGGTTGGAGTCGTGCAACAGGCGCAGCGCCTTGCGTAGCTCCCAGCCGCTGAGGTCCAGCGCGTCGCTGATCGGCTGTTCGATCACATCGCGCTGCGGCATCACCCGTAAATACCACTCCGGCTCGTGCACATAGATAAAACGCACATCGTAATCGCTGTCCGGCGAGGGAAAGCCCCAGGCGCGGCTGCCGGATTCGCAGGCGTACAACACCCTCACCCGGTGTCGCCGCTCCAGTGCGTCCAGTTCGCGCAGCACCCGCGCGCGCATGGCGTCGTCCAGCGGGTGTTGAAATAAAAATTCTTGCATGTCTGTCTCCAGAGCGCCGGCAGGGCCAGGGCCTGAGACAAGGCGGCCCCGGCGGACATGCCGGCGACAGATACTTGATTTTCAGGCGCCTGTTCACGCTATCGCGGACCCGAGCAAGACAAGGCGGCAACGCCTGCAGAAGCGGGATGCGCAGGCGGCACATTGAGCATTCCGAAGGCGCGCCCACCGTGTCACACCTCACGAGGCGCGGCAGACATTGAACAGGTTCTAAGAGCCTGTTTACAATCTCGCGAGCTAAGGCGAGACAAGGCGAAAACCAGCGAAAAAGCGGAATCTACACGTGGTACATGAGCATTTTGAGCTTGGTTTCAACGCCCATTTCTATCCATCCCGCCAACGCGCAGCAGATCGTAAACAGGTTCTAGGCGAAGCCGACGGTTTGACGCCCGCTTCCCAACCCTGGCACGGGCGACGCGACTGGCGGTCGCTCGCGGCGCAGGCGTTGCAGCTTCGCACAAGACTAATGAGTCGGCCTTGAACCGTGGTCGGCCGCGCCAGGCCAAAAAGGCGCGCGGATCGCGCCGTCACGCCCTCGCCTGGAGCGGCTTGCGCCGGCCATTGCGTCAACCATCGCTAGCCTCAGCCTTTGACGCAGACGATCTGACGCAGGGTGTGCACCACTTCCACCAGGCTGGACTGCGCCGCCATCACCGCGTCGATGTCCTTGTAGGCCATCGGGATCTCGTCGATCACGCCGACGTCCTTGCGGCATTCCACATGGGCGGTGGCGCGGCGCTGGTCTTCGATGTCGAAGCGGCGCTTGGCCTCGGTCCGGCTCATGGTGCGGCCGGCGCCATGGCTGCAGGAGCAGAAGGCGTCCTCATTGCCCAGGCCGCGCACGATGAAGCTCTTGGCGCCCATGGAGCCGGGGATGATGCCCAGTTGGCCCTTGTGCGCGGCCACCGCGCCCTTGCGCGTCACCAGCACCTCTTGGCCAAAGTGGGTTTCGCGCTGCACATAGTTGTGGTGGCAGTTCACCGCCTCCACTTCGGCGTCGAAAGGCTTGGCGATCACCGTGCGCGCGGCGTCCACCACGTGGCGCATCATCAGCAGGCGGTTCTGGCGCGCGTAGTCCTGCGCCCAGCCCACCGCTTCCACGTAGTCGTCGAAATGGCGGCTGCCTTCTTCGAAGTAAGCCAGTTCACGGTGCGGCAGATTGGCGATGTGCTGGCGCATATCGGCCTGGGCCAGTTCGATGAACAGGTTGCCGATGGCGTTGCCGACGCCGCGCGAGCCGGAGTGCAGCATGAACCAGACCCGGTCTTCTTGATCCAGACAGACCTCGACGAAGTGATTGCCAGTGCCCAGCGTGCCCAGATGGGCATGGTTATTGGTTTTCGCCAGCTTGGGGTATTTGGCGACGATGGCCTCGAAGCCCGGCAGCAACCGCGCCCAGGCCTGGTCCACGCTGGCCGGCGGCCGGCCCCAGGCGCCCTTGTCGCGGCCGGAGCGGGTGGAACTGCGGCCATGCGGCACCGCGGCTTCGATCGCGCTGCGCAGGCCGCCCAGCTGATCCGGCAGATCCGCCGCCCGCAGCGAAGTGCGCGCCGCCATCATGCCGCAGCCTATGTCCACGCCCACCGCCGCCGGGATGATGGCGCCGCGGGTGGGAATCACGCTGCCTATGGTGGAGCCCTTGCCCAGATGCACGTCCGGCATCACCGCCAGGTGTTTGTAGATGAAGGGCAGCTGCGCGGTTTGCAGCAGTTGAGCGCGGGCGGCTTCTTCCACCGGCACGCCTTGCGTCCACATTTTGATAGTTGCGCCATTGGGCGCTTGCAGAGTTTGATATTGGTTCACGGTTTGTTTTCTTTCTTGTTGAGATTTGGGCAGCCGGGCCGCTGCCTCTGGATCGCCCCGGGGACGGAAACACCGGCCCATGCCGATGTTCCCACTCCCTCCTCCATTCATTTAGCCAGAAGCGTGCCAGCGCTTAGACTCCGGAAAATAAAACCGTCAAGTAATTGATATTTAATAATAAAATCTAAAAATCACCACAAACCGCTCGCGACCCATCTGGAATCGCCCGCTTATTTTGCGATAATATAATCTAGTTTTTTATCTAAAAAGATAAGCCATGCGCGATACGGTAGCGATAGGATTCCTGGGCACGGTGCTGGACCGGCGCGGTCATGGCGCCGAACGCTGGAAGAAATGGCGGCCCAGCGTGGGTATTTGCGCCCAGCCGCAGATGCCGCTGCGGCGGCTGGAGCTGCTGCACGACAACCACCATCTGAGACTGGCGCAGCTGACCGCCGAGGATATCGCCGCGGTGTCGCCGGACACCGAGGTGAGGCTGCACGCGGTCAATCTGCAAGACCCGTGGGATTTCGAGGAAATGTACGCGACGCTGCACGATTTCGCCGCGCGCTATCCCTTCGACACCGAGCGCGAGGACTATCTGGTCCACATCACCACCGGCACCCATGTGGCGCAAATCTGCTGGTTCCTGCTCGCCGAGTCCCGCCATTTGCCGGCGCGGCTGCTGCAAAGCTCGCCGTCGCGCCAGGGCGAGCGCCTGGCCGGCGAGGCCAGCGTCATCGACCTGGACCTGTCGCGCTATGACCAGATCGCGCAGCGCTTTCAACGCGAGAGCGACGATACGGTGTCCTTCCTCAAGGCCGGCATCGCCACCCGCAATCCGCGCTTCAACCGCATGATCGAACAGATCGAGCGGGTGGCGACGCGCTCCGACGCGCCCATCCTGCTCAGCGGCCCCACCGGCGCCGGCAAGAGCCAGCTGGCGCGCCGGCTGTACCAGTTGAAGAAGGCGCGCCGCCAGCTGGATGGCGCCTTCGTCGAGGTCAATTGCGCCACCTTGCGCGGCGATAGCGCGATGTCGGCGCTGTTCGGCCATGTGAAAGGCGCGTTCACCGGCGCGCACGCCGAGCGCGCCGGCCTGCTGCGCGGCGCCGACGGCGGCATGCTGTTCCTCGACGAAATCGGCGAACTGGGCCTGGACGAGCAGGCGATGCTGCTCAAGGCCATAGAGGAGAAGCGCTTTTTCCCCTTTGGCGGCGACCGCGAGACCGGCAGCGATTTTCAGCTGATCTGCGGCACGGTGCGCGATCTGCGCCAATGGGTGCGCGACGGCCGCTTCCGCGAGGACCTGTACGCGCGCATCAATCTATGGAGTTTCGAGCTGCCCGGCCTGGCCGAGCGCCGCGAGGACATCGAGCCCAATCTGGAATTCGAGCTGGCGCGCCATGCCGCGCAATCCGGCCGCCGCGCCCGCTTCAACGCCGAGGCGCGCCGCGCCTACCTCGCCTTCGCCGCCGCGCCGCAGGCGCGCTGGCAGGGCAATTTCCGCGAGCTGTCGGCATCGGTGACGCGGATGGCGACGCTGGCCGACGCCGGCCGCATCGACGAGGACGGCGTGGCCGAGGAGATCGCGCGGCTGCGCCACGGCTGGCAAGATTCCATGCCGGAACAGACACCGGCGTTGCTGGACCCGGAACGGCTGGCGCGGCTGGATCTGTTCGACCGCATGCAGCTGGAAGGCGTGCTGCGCGTGTGCGCCGAGTCCGCCACTCTGTCCGAGGCGGGCCGCAAGCTGTTCGCCGCCTCGCGCCAGCTCAAGGCCCAGCCCAACGACGCGGATCGGCTGCGCAAATACCTGGCGCGCTTTGGGCTGGATTGGGAACAGACGCAGCACCGTGATTTAGGCTGAACGGCCTATTGCCCGGCCTCCGCCAGCGGCGTAGCATCCATAAGGTGTAAAAAATATATACCTTAAAAAGGCGACCACCATGTCGGACCCGCTCTCACCTGAACAGCAACAAGAAGTGGACTTGGCGCGCAGCTTGCTGCGCCAGGTCATAGACCCTGAAATCGGCGTCAACATCATTGATCTCGGCCTGGTCTACCGCATCGAGCCGCAGCCGGAACAGCTGCTGATCGACATGACCATGACCTCGCCCGCCTGCCCGATGGGCGAGATGATTCTGGACGAGGTGGAGTTCGCGCTCACCCATGGCCTGCCGCCGCAGCGCCGCATCCATGTCAATCTGGTATGGGAGCCGGCCTGGTCGCCGGAACGGATGAGCGAGGACAGCCGCCGTCACTTCGGCTGGCAGGCATGAGCCCGGCGCAGGCGCTGCGGCTGCCTTGGCTGGCCCTGGCGGCGCTGGCCCTGTTCAGCGGCGCGCTGGCCGGCCTGGCGCGCCTGGGCTGGACCACGCCGGCTTATGCGGCGGCGCTGGCCGGCCAGCACGCGGCCTTGATGATAGGCGCCTTCTTCGGCTGCGTGATCAGCCTGGAGCGCGCGGTGGCGCTGAAGCGGAACTGGGCGCTGCTGGCGCCGGCCGGAGCCGGATTGGCCGGCCTGAGCCTGATCGCCGGCCTGCCTCCCGCCGCGGCCCCGCTGTTGCTGACGCTGGCGGCCGCCGTGCTGCTGGCCGGCAGCCTGTTGGTATGGCGGCGGCAGCCCGCCGCCTTCACCGCGACGCTGGCCGCCGCCGCGCTGTGCTGGCTGCTCGGCAATCTGGCCTGGCTGCTCGGCGGCGATGCGCAGCCGGCGATTCCCTGGTGGCTGGCCTTCCTGGTGCTGACCATTGCCGGCGAGCGGCTGGAGCTGACCCGGCTGCTGCCGCTGTCCGCGTCGGCGCGGCACGGCTTCGCGCTGGCGGCCTTGGCGCTGTGCGCCGCCGCCGCCCTGAGCCTGTGGCTGCCGGACGCCGGCTTGCGCCTGTACGCGGCGGCGCTGCTGGCGCTGGCCGCCTGGCTGCTGCGCCATGACATCGCCCGCCGCAATGCGCGCCAGCGCGGGCTGACCCGCTACATCGCCATAGCCCTGCTCTGCGGCTATGGCTGGCTGGCCGTCGCCGGCGCGCTCGGCCTGGCCGGCGCGCTGCTGCCCGGCCACCCCTGGCGCGACGCGGCCTTGCACGCGCTGGGCCTGGGCTTCGTGTTTTCCATGGTGTTCGGCCACGCTCCCATCATCATCCCGGCGCTGACGCGGCTGAAGCTGCCCTATAGCCCGGCGTTCTACGCGCCGCTGGCGGCCCTGCATCTGTCCTTGCTGCTGCGGCTGGGCGGCATGCTGGACGGCCGCTTCGCCTGGCGCAGCGCGGCCGGCCTGCTGAACGCGTTGACAGTGCTGGCCTTTGTCGCCCTGCTGCTGGCCAGCCTGCGCCGCGGCCGCGCGCCGACGTCCCGATCTCTGAAAGAACCCTCGTCATGAAGCGACACCCCGCCTTGCTGGAACTGTCCCGCGAACATCACCAGGCGCTGAAAATGGCGCGTCAGGCGCGCTTGGCCGCCGCCAGCGGCGAACCGGAGCGGCAGGCCCGCCTGGCCGCCGAACTGCAAGCCTGGAGCGCCGATGCGCTGGAGCGGCATTTCATCGAAGAAGAAACCATGCTGTTTCCACGGCTGGCGCAAAGCGAACACGCCGCGCTGGCCATCAGGGCATTGGACGAGCACCGCCGGCTGCGCGCGCTGAGCGCCGAGCTGGCGGCGCCGGACGCGACGACGCTAGCGCGCTTCGCCGAGTTGCTGGAAGCGCATGTGCGCTTCGAGGAGCGCGAGCTGTTCGAACGCTGCCAGGCCGGCCTGCCCGCCATCGACAGCGCCGGCTGACGGTCCGGCCGCGGGCTCTCAATCGGCGCAGCCGTTGCGCGCCAGATCCAGCGCCATCTGCCGGCGCAGCCAGTCCAGCACCGCCTGCCGACGCGTGTCGCCTTCAAACGGCCGTGGCGACAACAGCACATAGCTGGAGCCGTCGGCGCGGAAGCCGGCCGGCGCCGTCAGCTGGCCCAATGCCAAGGCGTCCGCCGCCATATAGACCGAGGCGATGGCCTGCCCCAGCCCGGCCTCGGCCGCTTGCAGGCTGAGATAGAAATGTTCGAAGCGGCCGGCCTCGGCGCGGGCCATCTCTCCCTGCGCCGTCAGCCAGCGGCTCCAGGCTTCCGGCCTGCTGTCCGCGTGCAGCAGGGGCAGTTCGCGCCAATCACCGCCGGACGCGCCCAGCCGCGCCGGCGCGCACACCGGCCCCACGCATTCGCGCGCCACTGCCGCCACATGGTCGCCCAGGCCCCAACCACTGTCGTCGCGGCGCAGGGCCAAGTCGATTCTCTGTGAGGAAAAATCAACTTTCCCACCGGCGGCGGACAGCAGCAGCTCAATGCCGGGATGCTCGGCCTGAAAGGCCGGCAGCCGCGGTATCAGCCAGCGCATCGCAATGGTGGGCTCGCAGGACAGGCGCAGCGGCGCGTCCGCCTGCCGCCGCGCGCGGGCCGCGCCCTGCTCCAGCAACCGCAGCGCCTCGGCGCAGCTGTGGTAAAAGCTTTCGCCAGCCGCGGTGAGGAAGACCGCCCGGTTGCGCCGCTCGAACAAGGCCACGCCCAGGCCTTCCTCCAATTGCCTGACCTGGCGGCTGACCGCGCCGTGGGTCACGCATAGTTCAGCGGCGGCCTTGACGAAACTGCCGTGGCGCGCGGCGGCTTCAAACACGCGAACGGCGTTCAAGGCGGGAATGCGATAGCTCATCTGTGATTTTTCCTCACTCAATGCGCTGACAATAAATCGATTTTGGCCGCGCGCCAAGCCCGCGACAATCGACCTCGTTTCCACCCTGAAAGTCTTGTCGCGATGAATGAACTCCTCACCGTTGCCGTGCTCACCCTGCTCGCCGTGATCAGCCCCGGCGCCGATTTCGCCGTCATCACCCGCAACAGCCTGCAATACGGGCGCGGCCACGGCGTGCTGGGCGCCTGCGGCATCGCGCTGGGCGTGCAATTCCACGTGCTGTGCGCGCTGCTGGGCCTGAGCCTGCTGCTCAGCCGCACGCCGTGGCTGCTGGCCGGCTTCAAGCTGCTGGGCGCCGGCTATCTGCTCTATATCGGCTACCGCACCTTCATCCAGCCGCCGCTGGCCGCCGGCCCGGCTACGGCGCACGGCCGGCAAAGCGCCTGGCAGGCGCTGCGCGCCGGCCTGTTGTGCAATGCGCTCAACCCCAAGACCTCGCTATTCGTGCTCAGCCTGTTCAGTCAGGCGGTGAACGCGGACACGCCGCCGGCGCTGCGCTTCGCTTACGGCCTGTTCATTTCCACCGCCCACCTGGCCTGGTTCGCGCTGGTGGCCGTGCTGTTCACCCAGCCGCGGCTGCACGCCGGCATGCTGCGCTGGCAGCGCGGGCTCAACCGCTTCATAGGCTGCGCGCTGATCGGGCTGGGAGCCGCGCTGGCGCTGCGCTGAACGCGCCCCTGCCCCATTTGTCATCAATACCGCGATTTTGTCTGGCAAACTGCCATGCTGTGAGCCATCACGCATAACGGACAAAAAATGGTCATTCCGGGGACAATCATCCGCCCGCTGCTGGCGGCGCTCGGCGCGTGCTGGGCGCTGAGCGCGGCGGCGGTCGACATCCATGCCTACACCGAGGACGTGCCGCCGCTGAACTATGTGGACAAGGGCAAGATCAGCGGCTACTCCACCGAGGTGCTGCGCCTGGCGGCGCAGGAAGCCGGGCTCAGCCTCAGCATTGAAGCGCAGCCCTGGCTGCGCGCCTACGCCGCGGTGCAGAAATCGCCCAACGCGCTGTTGTTCACCGTGGTGCGCACGCCGGAGCGGGAGGCGCAGTTCCAGTGGGTGGGGCCGATAGGACCGCGCCGCGTCTATCTATACCGGCTGGCGACGCGCCGCGACATCCGCTTGCGCGCGAACGACGATTTGCGGCGCTACCGCGTCGGCGCGCTGGCCGGCTCCGCCGCTTTCAATCAATTGGCGGCGCAGGGCCTGATGCGTGACGGTCAGCTGGACGCCGGCCAGGACGACGCGGCCAATCTGCGCAAGCTGTTGCTGGACCGCATCGATCTGGTGGCGATGCTGGACTGGGCGATGCACTGGCAGTTGCAGGCGCTGAAGCTGCCGCAGCGCACGGTGGCGCCCGCCCGGCTGCTGGACAGCACCGGCCAGTACTGGTTCGCCTTCAACGCCGCCACGCCGCCGGAGCGGGTGCAGCGCCTGCAGAAGGCCTTGAACCGCATCACCGCCGATGGCCGGCTGCAGCAGATCCGCCGCCGCTATCTGGAGGACTGATCCGGCTCGAAACCCGGCGGCGCCAGCTTGTCGCTCAGCAGGCGGATTTCGTCGCGGTGCAGGCCGGCCAGCGCCTGCGCCTGATTGCGCCCGGCCTCGGTCAGGTGGATTTCCACCTGACGCCGGTCCTCGCGGCCGGGCCGGCGCTGCACCAGGCCCAGTTCCTCGCAGCGGCTGGCCAGCGCCACCACGCCATGGTGGTGGGATTGCAGCCGTTCCGCCAGTTCGCCCACCGTGGCCCAGTCACGGCCCGGATAGCCCTGCACGTGCAAGAGCAGCTGGTATTGCAGCGGGGTCAGACCATGGCCACGGCAGGCGTCCTCGCTGAAGCGCAGGAACACGCGCAGTTGATGGCGGAACTCGGACAGGCGCTCGAAATCCGCCTTGCTCAGAATGGGAGAGTCTGAAAAGGGGTTCATGCTTGAATTTATATCACATCATGATACATATTGAGAGTATGAGAGTCCGCTTGCGATCTTGCGAATCAGGGTAAAACAGCCGGAAACGCGGAATGCGCAGACATTATTGCGTATTTCGCGGATCGACTCGCCGAAGCCACCCGTCCGCGACGCGCAAGGGGTCGTCAACAGGTTTCAAGCCCCACCCGCCAGTCCAACCCATTCTTGAAGGAGCGTTGTCGTGAAACTGAGCCACTATCCGAAAATGCTGTTCTCCAGCCATATCGGCTGGGATGAGTTGCGCGGGCATGCGCCGTCGCCGCGCAGCATGATGCTGAAGCTGGTACTGCCGTTCTCGCTGCTGCCGGCGCTGATGATCTGCTACGCCGGCCTGGCCCATGGCCCGCTTTACGCGCCCGCCGCGGGGATGGAACGCTGGCTCATCGCCGCCGCGCTGTTCTTCGTCGTCGAACTGGCCACGGTACCGTTGATGGCCTGGGTGCTGCAAACCCTGGCCGCCAGCCACAAGCTGAGCGCCGGTTTCGATGCCTGCTTTCTGCTGGCGGCTGGCGCGGCGGTGCCGCTGTGGCTGTCCAGCCTGGCCTTGCTGGCACCGGACCTGGCCTTCAATCTGCTGGGCGCCTTGCTGGGCCTGGCAGCGTCCTTCGCCCTGCTCTACCACGGCCTGCCGGCCATCCTGGGGCTGGAGGAGGAAGTGGAGTCGCAGCATTTCGCCTATAGTGCGCTGTGCGCCGGCGGTGCCGCCTGGGCCTTGTTGCTGGCCTTAGTGCTGCTGCCCTTGTTCGGCGGTTGGTAACGGCGTCACCGTTTCGATGTGGGCGATGCCGCCCTCCTCGCAGTGATGCACCACCGCCACCTTGGCCGCCCGGCCGTTGCATAGCTCGGCCGGGGGCACGCCCAGGTCCGCAGCCAGGGCTTCCAGCGTGACGTCGGGGATGCGGCTGCGCTGCTGCTTGCCGGAAAAACGCCAGTAATTGACGCGTGACCACAGAACCAGGCACAAGCCGAACAGCGCGATGAACAGACCGTACTCACTCAGCAGGGTCAGATGCGCCGGCGCGTCCAGCGCGCGGATGGAAACCGGCAGCACCTCGCGCCCCCAGATCAGATAGCAGGCGAAAGCCACCGCCGGCAGCCACAGATAAAGCCACAGCAGCCACCACAACAAGGTCAGCAGCCAGGACAGCAGGCGCTGCAGCGCGCTCATATTGTGCGCGGCCTGGATGATCAGGCCTTCTCCCGGCCGTCTCATGCGCGCACTCCCCGGTCCGGGCTGACCCAGCGCGCGCGCTTGCCCTTCTTGCGGAACACCGCCTGCGGGAAGGCCACCACCGTGGTGCCGATGTTCAGCAACCAATAGGCCAGCGGATACCACACCATCCAGTAGTAGTTCTTGCCGAGGTCGGCATCGTACTGGCTGTCCATCATCTTGCTGATGGCGAACTGCAGCATGCAGGTGCCGCCCAGAATCAGGCCGTGCCAGCCGGGCACGAAGGGCGAGGCCACCCCGGTCAGCCAGGAGCTGAAGAACAGGCTCAGCAGCCAGTACACGATGATGCCGGCCATGGTGTAGGACCACACCACGCTGAGGAAGTACTCGGAGTACACCGGCCACATGTGGCGGTGCCGCCAGGTGCGCAGCACCCAGGCATTGCGCATCAGCGCCTGGGTGCCGCCCTTGGCCCAGCGCAGCCGCTGCTTCCACAGTCCGCGCAGGGTTTCCGGCATCAGTATCCACACCAGCGCGCGCGGCTCGAAGCGCACGCTCCAGTGCTTGAGCTGGATCTTCCAGCTGATGTCGATGTCCTCGGTCAGCATGTCCTCGCTCCAGTAGCCGGCCTGATAGACCGCGGTCTTGCGAAAGGCGGTGATGACGCCGGAGACGGTGAACAGCCGGCCGTAAGTGCGCTGCGCGCGCTTGATCAGGCCGATGATGGCGGTGAACTCGCCCACTTGCAGCCGCCCGAACAAGGTGGTGCGGTTGCGGATGCGCGGATTGCCGGTGACCGCGCCCACGCGCGGCGAGGTCAGGAAATGGCGCATCAGCCATTTGGCCGCATACGGGTCCAGCAGCGCGTCGCCGTCTATGCACAACAGGTATTCGTGGCGCGACAGCGCCAGCGCGGTGTTGAGCCCCACCGCCTTGCCCTGGTTGGTGGCCTGGTGCACCACGCGCAGCCGCGGGTGCTCGGCCGCCATTTCGTCGAGGATGGCGCCGGTGGCGTCGCGGCTGCCGTCATTGACGGCGATCACCTCGAATTCCGGGTAATCCAGCGCCAGCGCATAGGCCAGCGTTTCGCGCGCATTGTCTTCCTCGTTGTAGCAAGGCACCACCACGCTCAGGGGCGGGTAGTCCAGCTCCGGCGGCTGGTTCAGCGGCGGGTCTTTTCGCTCGTAATGAAAGTAGTAATGCACCGCCCCCACCATCCACAGATAGGCCATGAACAGCGGATAGAAAAAGGCGTACGCCAGCAATAGCGTCAACGCGTGGTCCACAACAAATCTCCTTGCCCCTTAACACAGCTCTTCATGTCTACGCGGCGGCGCGCTCTGCGGCGCGGCGCCCGACTTCCCAGCCGCCCGGAGCAGTCCCGCCCAGGCGCTGGCTTATGCCTGCCTTGCGGCGCTTTACTGCTCCGGCTGCCCGGTCATGGAAAACACGCGCCGGAATTCCTTCAGCCGCGGCTGGTCTTGGAACAGATCGTCCGGGTAATAGGCGATGTGGCGCGCGCCCAGGGTGTTGAGTTCGCGCACGGTGGCCGCCATTTCCGCGGTGGGAATCGGCTTGCGCACACGCCAGTCGGTGGCTTGCAGTTCGAACACGGTTTTCTCCAGCGCGCCGGGCTTGGCCGCCACCTTGTCGAACAAGCGCCGCATCCAGGCCTTGGGATCGGTGGCATTTTCCATATAGGGCATGGCCATCACCGCCACCCGGTCATAGTGGCGCAGCGCGCTGTCGAAGGACTGAGCGAACCAGGCTTCCGATTCAGGATTCAGCACCACTTCCGCGTACAGATTGCGCGCGGTGCGCAGCGCCGGCTGATAGCGGCGCACCACGGTGGCCAGTTCCAGGCTGAAATCGTCCAGCAGTTCGGTCTTGCCGCGGGTCCAGCGCTCCATTTGCGCCGGATCGGCGCGCACATCGGCCACCTTGGCGGCCAGGCCCTGGCTTAGGCGCGCCCGCTCCGCCGCCGGCCCGGCATCTTCGAAATCGGACAGGGTGGCGTCGTCGTGGAACAGCAGGCCGTTGAAACGCGAGCTGCGCGCCAGGTCTTCATAAAGGTCGCGGATCAGCTGGCGCGCCGGCTGCGAATACGGACTCAGGCGCGCATAGCCTTGCTGCTTGAGCTGGCCGCCGGCGCTCAACGCCAGCACCCTCTCCTTGGCCAGCGGATGGCCGGCCGGCAAGGCGAAGCCCAGCAGCGGCATCCAGGCGTAGACCCTGACATTGGCCCGGGTCTGCAATTGCCAGGCGGCGCGGTTGAACAGATCTGAACGCATCGGCAGATGGCGGTTGGGGAAATACAGCGCCCGCGCCACGCCGTCGCCGTCCGGATCGGCGAAGGCTTGCAGATAGACGGTGGACGCGCCCATGGCCTTGACCCGGTCCAGCAGCCGGCCCAGGTTTTCATCCTGGCGCTTGGGGTTGGGGTCATAGATATAGTCGAGGTCCACGTGCATGATGCGGCTGGGCTCGGGGCGTATGCCTTCCGGCCAGCCGTTCAGCTGTTTGAACTGATAGGCCAGGTCGGCCAGGTTCATATTGGCGTCCAGCAGCACGCGCCGCAGCGAGGACAGCGCGGTGCCGCGGCCGTTGATGCCGGCGTCCAGGCTCATGGTCACCGGCATGCCTTCCTGCTCCGCCACCCGCGCCGCTTCCAAGGAGTAACTGCCATAGGGCCATACCATGGCGCGCGGCGCCTGGCCCAGCTGCGCCTTGAGCAGCGCGCTGTTGCGGCGCAGATCGTCGCGGATGCGCGCCAGATAGGCCGGTTCGCTTTCATAGCCGTTGGCGCGGTAAACGCGCGTGGTCAGCGCCGGTTCCATATTGCCCTGCGGATTGGCTTGCAGGCCCAGGTGGGAGGCGTAGCTGTGGCTGGCCACTTCCACCAGTCCGCTGTCGCGCATTTCGCGGATCTGCGCCCAGCTCAGGAATTTGTCGCGCGGCGCCACGCCATCGCCATAGCTGACTTGGCGCCCTTCCGGCACTTGCAGCCAGCTGCCCACCAGCGCGATCAGCGCCGGCGCCTTGAACAACTTCAACACCGGATAGACATTGGTGTAGACGCTGCGATAGCCGTCGTCGAAGGTCAGCAGCACCGCCTTGTCCGGCAGCGGCTTGCCGCCGGCGCGATCATCCAGCACTTGCTGCAGGCTGACAAAGCTATAGCCCTGCCCCCGCATCCATTCCATCTGCCGCACCAGCGAGCGGGCATCCACCGCGAACGGGTCGGACGCGGCCTCATCGGTCTTGCCCACTTCGTGGTAACACAGAATGATCAATTGGCCGGCGGCGGCCAGCGCGCCGCCGCTCCACAGCAGGCATGCCAGCAGCAGCGCCGCCAGCCATCGTATCGTTTTCATCAGAAGCGCCAATCCAGATTGAGATAAACCTTGTTGCCGATATCCGGCTTGCCATCATAGGGATGGCGCACCCGGGTAAAGCCGTAACGCAGGCTGCCGCGGGTGTTCCAGCGCCATTCCTGCTCCAGCAGCAAGCCCCAGACCCCGCCGCTGCCGTAATCCCGCTGCGTGTAGCGGCCCAGCGTCAGGCCCAGGCGTTGATGCCAGGTGTTGTCGTAATCGCCCCACAGCCTCCATTCCTGCAACGCGGTCACCGAGGCCTCGCCGTCGGCGCGCGGATTGAAGTAGCGGGCGGACGCCACGCTGTCGTTGCCGCTGGCGGCCAGGCTCAGGATGGTGTTGAGCTTGTAGCGCGGCCCGCTGATCCAGCGTTCCTCCCAGTTGGCGGACGCGGCGCGGCGCAGATTGCCGTCGGACAGCGACAAGGTTTCCGCCTGCAGGCCGTAGCTGCGGTAGTCGTCGGCGCGGTATTGCAGGCTCAGTTGCGCCTTGTTGCCGCGCACATCGTCGAGACGGCCTTTCAAGGGCGCGTCGGCGCTGTTCAGTTCAAAGCGCGCGCCCAGCGTCCAGTAATCGTCCGGCGTCCAGTCATAGCCGGCGAAGCCGCCTGCGCGGCCGCCGCCGGCGATCTGGCCGGTAAAGCCGAATTCGCCGCTGCCGCGCTCGTCACGCCATTGCGCGCCCATGCCCAGCACTTCGAAACGCGAGGCCATCGCCGCGTCCACATAGCTGGCGCGCTGGATCTGGTGCAGGCCGAACAGCCGCCAGTGGCCAAACGGCGAGGAATACAGCCGTTCCGACGATTCCCAGGCGTTCTGCTCGCCGGCGCCCTGGCCACCGCTCAAGTCGCGGCCGGCGTCCACCACCAACTCCGGCCGGCGCTCATTGCGCGCGCGCTGGCGCAGCTGGCGCGTTTCGCCGGTATCGACATCGAGTTCGCGCAGCTTTTCCAGCTGGCGATCGGCGCGATCGAACTCGAACACATCCATCGCCGCGGCGGCCTGGCCGGCGGCCACTTCGGCGCGCTGGTCGGGCTCGTCCACCTTCAAGCGCGTGAACATGCCCCGCGCCTGGCGCGGCCAGCCGCGCAGCAGCGCCAGGCTGCCCTGGTTCTGGCGCAGTTCGGTATTGAACGGCGCCTCGTCCAGCAGCGCGTTCAGTTGCCGCCAGCCGGTGCGGGTGTCGTCCTGGTAGGCGTTCACCATCGCTTCCAGCAAGGCCACGCGCTGGAAATCCGGATTGAACACGCGCCGGCCGGAGGCCTGGTCGGTCTTCAGCCTGGGCGTGTCCGCGCGCAGGGCCACCAGTTCTTGGCGGCAGGCCGCGTACTGTCCGGATTCCAGCAAGGCGTATACCAGGCCGATGCGCCAATCCAGCGCCTCGTCCACCCGCGGCGCGTCCCGCAGCGCCGAGCGGTATAGCTCGGCCGCGCGCCGCGGCTGGCGCAGATTCAAATAAGCATCCGCCAGCGCGGCGCGCGCGTATGGCGACCAGGCCCGGTCGGCGCGCTCTTGGTCCAGCGCGATCGCTTGCTGCGACCAGCCGCGCTGTTGCAGCATTTGCACGCGATCATCGGTGGCCAGGTCGGCAAACGACGTGCCGGCGACACCGGCGCGCGCCGCCAGCGCCCGGTTCAAATCCAGCGCGGCCTCGGTCTGCGCATGGCGACCCGGCCCGCTGTCCTGGTTTTCCTGGATGCGGCCCCAGCGGCTCAGCGTCGCCGCGCGATCGAAATCGATCTGCAACGCCTGCCGTGTGTCGTCCGCGGCCAAGCCGGCGGCCTCTCTGGGCGCGCCCAGGCGCAGCAAGCAGCCCAGATAGCTGCGCTCCAGTTCCGCATCGCCGGGAAAACGCTCGCGGGCGCGGATCAGATAATCCAGCGCCCGGGTCAGATCGCCGGCTTGCAGCAGCACATAGGCGCGCGCGCGCGTCAGTTCCAGTTCATCCGCCGGCGTGCCCGCCGGCGCCGCGTCCAAGGTGGCCAGCGCCTCGGCGCCATGCCCGGCTTCGGACTGGGCCATCGCCAGTCCGGCGCGGTAGCCGGCGGATGGCTGGCGCGCCAGCAACAGCCGGTACAGCCGCTCGGCCGTCGCCGTTTCGCGCAGGTCGCGCGCGGCGCGCGCCAGCCGCGTCAAGGTATCCAAGGACATTTCGGTCTCGTGGCCCGGCAGCAGCCGCAAGGCCTCGGCGCCGCGGCCGCTCCAGCACAGCAGGGTCAGATAATCGTCCAGCAAGGGCGCCGGCAGCGGTCCGCGCGCGCGTTCCCGCTCCAGCAGCGCCAACGCCGGCGCGGTCTGCCCCGCCCGGGCCTGGACGATGGCCGCCGAGTACTCCGGCTGTTTCCACAGCGGAAGCTCCGCCCCCGCCGCGCCACCGGCCAACAACAAACCAGCCGCCAGGCTGGCGAATAGATTTCGCGTCATGCGTGATCCGTATTGGCAACTGCCAACATCAAGTTACAAGTGGTTTAAGAAATAGTATAAGCCACTCAATTAGATAGCAAATCATTTTTCTATTTAAATTAATAATTTTAAATACTTTACCGAGCAGCCCGAGCCTAAGCCATCTACTCTTTTGGCATAGTTCACTATAGCCGGCGTCATCGCATCTGCCGGCGCGCTTGCCCCTGCCAATGCCGTCAAAATAAAATACGTTTGACTTATAATACGCATAACGTATTATCTAGGTAAGGCGGCCGCCTCCATCGTCACCCTCCACATAAGGAAGCAAACTAATGGCTATCGAAGTATTGGAATTGCACCATCATGGCTTGCGCATGCCTCTGAGCCTGGTTGAGGCCATGGGCGCGTTTTATCGCGACGTGCTGGGCCTGGACGCCGACGCCGGCCGCTGGCACATCCCCGGGGTGCCCGGGTTTTTCCTGGACCTGGGCAACGACTGCCAGATCCATCTGCTGGGCAACGACGGCGTGTCGCCGTACGCGCAGGGCGCGGATCAGGATCCGGTGGACAATCATGTGGCGCTGGCGGTGCGGGACATCGCCCAGGCGGAGACGGAATTGCTACGGCAAGGCATCGCCCACTGGCGGCAAGCCAACGTCGCCGCGCCGGAATTGACGCAGTTGTTCCTGCGCGACCCGGCCGGACACCTGATAGAGCTGCACCAGATCGGCCATTGCCGCTGCAAGGCCAGCGACCGCGCCCGCGCGGACGCCTTGGCGGCGGCCGGCGCGCAGGCCAGCCCGCCAGCGCCTAACTGACGCTCAATCCGTTTTCAAGCGCGTCCACAGCTTGGCGAGCAAGGGTCGCAGCACCGCGCATTCGCTGTCGTCCAGCGCCACGGTCAAGCGCTGACAGGCGCGCCAGAAACCGGGCAGCGCCTGCTGCAGCAAGGCGCTGCCGGCCTCGGTCAGATAGAGTTCCAGGCTGCGGCGGTCCTCGTCGCGCAATTGCCGCTGCAGCAGGCCGCGCCGTTCCAGCCAGTCCAGTTGGCCGGTGACGGTGGAACGGGTCACGCCCAGATAATCGGCTATCGCCGACGGCGTCAGCGCCCCGCCCTGCCACCAGCCCATCTCTCGCAGCGAGAACAACATCAGCACGCTCAACTTGGTCTCGGTGATCTCGTGCGCGCGCAAGTCCGCGTTCACCGCGCTCAGCACATCGTCCCCCAGCCACAGCAGCAGCAAGCCCAAGCCGGCGCGGTTCTGGTCCACGTCGGCGCCGGCGCTGTGGGCCAGCAAGTGCAGGTGCGGGACGATGGCCGGCTCCGGCGAATTAGCGGAGGTTTCGGGCAAGACGGCGGGGGTATCGGTATCAGCTGGCATCGGCGACGGCAAAAACGGCAAGGGAAATCAAACCCGCGTCAGGCGGCTAGCCGGCGGGCGCGGACACATGGGGCGGAACGGCGCGGCAAGCCGGCTCAATACAAGGCCGCCCCGCCTGCCGGCTATCATAGAGACAGAAGCCGACACGGGCAAATCCGTCCCCGGCGCCTGGCCGGCATCCGCGCGCGCGGCTAGCCAACCACGGATCGCCCGGTTCAAGCGATGCGAATCTGGCCGATTCGTAGCCGCGCCTATCATGACGAATCTCTTTTCTACAGCACTGTCCGGACTTTCGTCATTGCCCTGCTGGGTTCAACAATGGAAAGCCGCCGCTCACGGCGCAGGCTGCCAGGCGGATTTGCTGGCCGCTTTTTTGAAAATCTCGCGGTTGCGGTCCGTGGCCGGCGGCTCGGAATCGCCGAAGATCGCGCGCATCCAGTGACCGTCGGTGGGATTGGGCATCAGGATGAATTTTCGGCCGAACAAGTCGCGGTCCTCCTCCATCAGCCACGCGCGCTCGTCCACATCCTTCACATAGTATTTGCGTTGGAAATCGTTGAGGTTGTCGCCCAACATCGCCACCACATTGTATTGGGCGGCGATCTCCTTCTGCCGCGGCTCCTTGTTTGAGCTGTCGCGCAGAATGGTCACGTGTTTTGCGTCGACGAAGGGAAAACCGGCGGCTCGCAGATTGCCCAGCGCGTATTCATAGGTCTTGTCGCCCTGGTCGCGGCTGCTGACGTAGAACACCTCCACGCCCTGGGATTGGGCGTAGTTGAAGAAATCCAGCGCGCCGGGCGTGGCGGTCAGCTTGTTTTCCGGAATCCATTTGTCCCAGATCGCGTCATCGAAGAAATCCCGGTCCTGCTGGATCAGATAGCCCCAGTAATTGACGGCGTTGAGCACGGTGTCGTCGATATCGGTGATCACGGCCAGCGGCTTGTCGCCGGGCTTGCGCACGGCCAACGCCTGATCCAGCCGCATCCGCGCCAGGTTGAAAGCCTGATGGTAGAGCGCGCGGTATTCCGCCGCGGTCTGCTTCCAGGCCACCGCGGCGATCAGCAGATTGTTGCCGCCGTTGCCGGATGGGCCGTTGCGATTGTCGGCCTCGGCGGCCTGCGCGCCGTGTCCCACGCTGAGCGCACACAGGGTGGCGATGGCCGCGCGGCTGAGCTTGTTCATGCAGATCTCCTTTGTCGTTTGGTCTTGTCCAGGTTCCAGTCATGCCGGAACCTGGACAATCTACCCTGAGACGACCTGGCTTTGAACCTGTTTATGATCTCGCGAGCCAAGGCGAGACATTTTCAACGCCGTATCGCCGACGCGCAGCAGATCGTACTCAGGTTCTTAAAAGCGCAGCTCGGTGGCCAACATATAACTGCGGCCGCGCGCCGTGCTATTCGGCGATTCGTAAGACGACTGCGACGGAATCGAATTCAAGGTATTCAGCGGCTCGGAGTAGCTGCGGTTGGCCAGGTTGCGCACGCCGGCGCGGATCAGCCATTGCTTGTTGACGCGGTAGCTGGCGTACAGATCGATGATCACCGGATTGGCCTTCTGCTCTTCCTTGAGATAGGCGCCGGTATTGTCATCCTGCAACTGGTCCGGCGACAGCCGGCGGTTGGCGCCGTCGCGCTTGAACAAGGCGCCCACTTCCAGCTTGCGCTCCAGCCAGCGGCTGCCCAGGTCCAGCGTGTAGTACTCGTCCGGTAGTTCGCTGACATTGCCGGCGGCGAACATGCCGCTGGCGAAGGAGGTCGGCTGACTGGTGTGCTCGCGGCTGTAAGACAAGCGCGCGTAGACGAAACCGGCGTCGTAGTCCGCCTCCAGCTCGAAACCGCGGGTGCGCACCGGGGTTGGCGAGTTGGTGTAGATGGTCATGCCGTCGTTGTAGTCGTCCGAGCTATTGGACCAAAACACGTCCAGCGTGCACTTGCGGCCGCCCTTGCACACATTGAAGGCCTGGCTGGAGATGTAATCGGCGATGCGGCTGCGGTAGAACAGCGCCTTGGTGCGCAGGGTGTCGCGCTCGCTGAGCAGGCCGTGGAACATCGACGTCACGCCCAATTGGTAGGTTTCGGCGCGTTCGCTTTTCAGGAAGGGGTTCATCGACTGGCCGCCGGAATTGGCGAAGAAGACCTCCTGCGGATTCGGCCCGCGCATGGTGCGCGCATAGCTGGCGAAGGGCTGGAACCAGGGTTTGATTTCGGCGGACAGCAAGAGCGAGGGGTTGAGCGCGCTTTCTTCCAGCTTGATGTCGGCCGCGCCTTGCGGGAAGCATTCCACGCGCGGATCGCAGGCCGGCTTGTGGCCGCTGAGCGCGAAGCGGCTGTAGTTGAGATCGGCCTGCAGCGTGTAAATGCCGCGGCGGAACTCCAGGCCGGTGAACAGGCTGCGGATTTCCTGGCGGCCGGCCGGCGCGAACACATTGTTCTCTATCGCCTGCTGATTGGCGTCCGGATTGTCGACGCTGTTTTCCACCGCGCTGTTCACATTGCGGGTGAAGCGGTTGCGCATCCACTTGCCGCCGACGCTCAGCGTGGCGTCGCCGCCGGCCAGGCGGAAGCGGCTATTGTTGCGCGCCTCCAGCGCGTCGCCGATATTATCGGTGCTGCTGTTGTAGAAGGTGAACAGCGAACCGCGCTGATAAGCCTGACGGCCGCGGCCGTGGCTGGCCAGCACGGAAAAGTCCAGCCATTCCGAATGCGGGGTGTAGTTGTACTTCAGGTAGAAGTCGTCGCTCTGGATGTCGCGGCGCACGAAGTTGTTGCGGTAGCGCCGCGCCGACAGTTCCGCCTCGTGAGCGTCGCCCACCCGCAGATTGGCCTTGAACATCTGCGACTGCGGGTTCTGGGTGAAGTGCTCGTCGTAGCCGAAACCGAAAGCCGAGCTGTCCGCGCCCTGGGCATTGCGGTAATTGCCGCCTATCGAGTTGCTGCTGATCGCGCCCAGCAGGCCTAAGCGCACGCCGGGAGCCAGATCCGTCCGCGCCGCGCCGGCCGCCATGCCGCTGCGGCCCAGGCCGTTGCTGCCCACGCTGTACTTCAGGCGCGCGCCCTGCCGCTTGCCGTCGAAGATCACATCGTCCACGCCCAGGGTGCGGAAGTTGGCGCTGCCCGCCAAGGCGTTGACGCCGCTGGCGCCGCCGCCGGTGCCGCGGTTGACGTCGACTCCGACGATGAAGTTGGGATCGATCAGCGCGCCGAAGGCGCTGGACGGCGTTTCACCGTGGCTGAGCGAGGACGGCGCCGAGCCGTAATAGTTCTGGCTGACGCCGTCTATCATGGTGTTGACCCGGCCTAGGCCGCTCAGACCGCGGATATTGACGCTGACCGCGCCCTGGCCGGGATCGATCTGGGTATAGGTGCCGGGAATCCCGCGCAGGATGCTGTCCAGCGATTGCAGCCTGGTGTTTTCACCACGGCTGCTGACCGCTCCGGGCTTCTCCAGCGCGCGCTGTTCCTCGCTCAGCGCGTCTCCTGACACCACCAAGGGTTTGAACTCAACATTCCCCTGTCCGGCGGCGCTTTCCGTCGCGCTCGCCGGAGCGGCTGCCACCGCCAGCGCGGCGCCGACCAGCCGGACCATCATTTTCTTTTTCACAAGCAAACTCTCCACAGTGATCGCCGTCCGCCGCGTCAGGCGCGAAAACGGACGGCTTGGAACAGGAGAGGCGCGGGCTAGGCGGCCAGGCTTGGGGCGGGATGGGCATGATTAAGGACTCCAGCCCGCCGCCGGCGCGGCCGGCGGCGGGCATCGACACTAGGTTCCGGCTTCGGCCGCGGGCGGGGACGGCGGCTCGGCGTCCACCGTCAGCAAGAAGGCGTAATCGCGCGCCGCCGCCTCCAGCCGGTTCAAGCGGCCGGACTGGCCGCGATGGCCTGCGCTCATGTCGGTGAACAGCAGCAGGCGCTGGCCCGGCCATTGCCGCTCGCGCAGCTTGGCCACCCATTTGGCCGGCTCCCAGTACGGCACTTGGCCGTCGTGCAAGCCGGCGCTGACCAGCAGATGCGGGTAGCGCCGCGCGGCCACATTGTCATAGGGGCTGTAAGCCTTGATCCAGCGATAGGCGTCGGCTCGCTCCGGATTGCCCCACTCCCCGTATTCGCCGGTGGTCAGCGGCAGCGTCGGATCCTGCATGGTGGAGAGCACGTCGACGAAGGGCACTTGCGCCACCACCGCGCGGAACAACTCCGGCGCCTGGTTCATCGCCGCGGCCACCAGCAGGCCGCCGGCGCTGCCGCCCATCGCGTACAAGCGGCCGGGCGCGGCATAGCCCTGGCGCAGCAGGCCGCGTCCGGCGTCGACGAAGTCGTTGAAGCTGTTGCTCTTGCGTTCCAGCTTGCCCTGGCGGTGCCAGTCCTCGCCCAGCTCGCCGCCGCCGCGCACATGGACGATGGCAAACACGAAGCCGCGATCCAGCAGGCTGAGCTGCTGGCTGCCGAAGGCGGCGTCCATGCTGGTGCCGTAAGCGCCATAGCCATAGGCCAGCAAGGGATTGCGGCCTTTGCGGAACAAGGATTTGCGGTAGACCAGCGACACCGGCGCGCGCGCGCCGTCGCGCATCGTCAGCCAGACTCGCTCGCTGCGATACTCCCCGGCCCGATAGCCGGCGATGGCCTTGCGCTGCAACAGACGGCTGCCGCCGCCGGCCATGTCCCATTCATAGGTGGACGTCGGCGTGCTCATCGAGGAATAGCCGTAACGCAGACGGCCGCTGTCCGGGTCCGGGTTATGGGCCAGCCAGGCGCGGTAGCTTGGGTCCGGGAAAGCCAGGCTGCGCTCGCCGCCGCCCTGCCAGGCGATGCGGCGGATGCGGGTCAGCCCGTCCACACGCTCCTTGACCACCAGGTAACGGCGGAACAGCTGGAAACTGTCCAGCTCGCGCTTGGGGTCGGGCGCCAGCACCGTTTCCCAATCCGCGCCCGGCGCCGCCGCGCGGTATAGGCCGAAGCGGCCGCCCGCGTGGTTGGAGCGCAGGTAGAAGCGGTCGCGGTAGTGATCCAGATAGTATTCGCGGCCCGGCCGGCGCGCGGCGAAGCGCCGCGGCGGCGCATCCGGCGCATGCGCGTCCAGCAGCCAGGTTTCCGAGCTGTCGGCGCTGCTGGCGATCAACTGCAGATAGCGGCGCGAGGCGGTGTTGGACAGGTTCAGCGAGAAGGCCTCGTCGTCCTCCTGGTAAACCAGCGCGTCCCGGCTCTGCGGCTGGCCGGGGCGATGGCGGTAGAGCTGGTAGGGGCGCAGGGTTTGCGGGTGCAGCTTGACGTAGAACAGGCTGCCGCCGTCTGCGCTCCATTGCAGGCTGCCGGACGCCTGCTCCAGCGTTTCCGGCAGCCAGCGGCCGCTGGACAGATCGCGCAGCGACAGCCGCGCCGCGCCGCGCGCGCCCAGGTCCTCCGCCGCCGCCAGCATCGGCCGGCCGGCGGCCACGCTCCAGGCGCCCAAACGGTAGTAGCGTTGGCCGGCAGCGCGCTCGGCCCCGTCCAGCAGCAACTGCCAGCGGCCGCCGGCGGCGGGCTGACGCTCCAGCCGCGGCTGCTGGCCGCCCGGCGCATAGCTTTCGCGATAGCGCCAGCCGCCGTCGACAAAGGGCTGCGAGCTGTCGCGCTCGCCGATGCGCGCCCGCATCTCGGCCAACAGCGTGCGGCGCAGCGGCGCGGCGGCCGCCAATTGCGCCTCGGCGTAGCGGTTTTCCGCTTCCAGGTGGGCCAGCACGTCCGGCCGGCTGCGGCTGTCGTCGCGCAGCCAGGCGTAGTCGTCGACGCGCACATCGCCGTGCGCCTCCAGCCGCTGCGGCCGGCGTTCGGCCTGCGGAGCTTCGGCCGCGGACGCGGCCAGCGCGGACGCCAGCAAGACGCCGGCCAGCGCCGCGGCGGACAGATGGGAATTCAATTTCATGCGAACCTCGATTCAGGTTGCGCGCCACCGGCGGCGACGCGGAAAACCGGATGGATAGGCGCTACAGGACGGGAGCGGAACCGGGCTTAAGATTCATTCAGCTCGAAACGCATCGGCAGACTGACGCTGACCCGGCCGCCCTTGAGCAGATCCGCCGGCGGCGCCGGCAAGGGCTGGGCGCGCTGCAACATGGCGGCGGCCTCGCGGTCCAGCGAGGCGGTTCCGGAGCCGGCCAATTGCTGGCTGGACAAGACCCGGCCGTCGGCGTCGACGATGAAGCTCATCTTCACCACCCCGTCGCGGCGGCGGCGGCTGGCGTCTTCCGGATAGCGGCGGAAGCGGGCCAGATGGCTTTGCACCCGCCCTTCCCAGCTCAGCTTCAGCGCGCGCGCCGCGCCCTCGCTATTGAACGGCGCGGCGGCGACTTCGCCTGCGTCGGCGCGCGGCGCGGCGCTGCTGCTGGCGGCCGCGGATGGCGAGGCCTGCTCGCTGTCCCGCTCCTCCGCCTTGTCCGCCGGCCGATCCCGGCTTTGCCGCGCCGCCAACAGGCGCGGCGCTTCCGCCTCGGCCAGCTTGGGCAGCCGCTCAGGACGGCGCGCGGCCTTGGGCCGGCTGGCCGCGGCGGCCAGGCTTTGCCGCGCGCCGCTCGGCAATGGCCGATTGCTAGGCGCGGCGCTGACCTCGGCCGCCCACAACTGCATCACCGCGGCCGGCGCCGCCGGAGCGGGCGCCGGCTCGGCCACGGACAGATACAGACGCAGCGCCAGCAGCGGCGCGCCCAAAACCAGCAGCGAGGCATTGCCCCAGCTGGCCAAGGGCAGCGGCGGCCTTTCCAATGCGGCCGCCATCTCAATCACCTTCGCGGGCGACCAGGCCCACGCTCAGATAGCCCGCCTCGCGCAAGGCGTCCATCACCGCCATCACGTCTTCATAGCGCGCCTGGCGGTCGGCCTGGAAAAACAGCGGCGTGTCGCGACGGCCGCCGCTGTCGCGGTCCAGCCGCGCGGCCAGCTCGGCCAGCGTCACCGGCTGCTTGCCCAGTTGCAGCGAGCGGTCCTGATTCATCGACAGGTAGAGCGGCTTGTCCGGCCGCGGCTGCTGGCGCGCGCTGGAGGCCGGCAGTTCGATCCGGGTATCCACCGTGGACAGCGGCGCCACCACCATGAAGATGATCAGCAGCACCAGCATCACGTCGATGAAGGGCGTGACGTTGATATCGGACAGCTCCGCCAGTTCCTCGTCCTGACTGCTGGGAAACCCGCCGGCCATTCAAACGGTCTCCGCGCGGACATCCAGCTCGCGGCTCAGCAGCAACAGCGCCAGGCCGGCCGCCTGCTGGCTGCGGCCCTTGTGCCGCGCCAGCGCGCGGCTGAACAGGTTGTAGATCACCACGGCGGGAATGGCGGCCACCAGGCCGATGGCGGTGGCGAGCAAGGCCTCGGCGATGCCCGGCGCCACCGTGGCCAAGGAGCTGCTGCCGCTGCGGGCGATGCCGACGAAGCTATTCATGATGCCCCATACCGTGCCGAACAGGCCGATGAAGGGCGCCACCGCGCCTATGGTGGCCAGCAAGCCGATGCCGGCGGCCAAGCGCCGCCCGCGCTCCGCCTGCCATTGCTCCAGCCGGAAGCCCGCCCGCGCCTGCACGCTGTCGCGCGGCGCGCTGGCCGCGGACAAGCGCAGCTCGGCCTCGGTTTCCGCCAGCAGGCTGCGCGTCAGCGCATGCGCCGGCAAGGCGCCGCAGCCCTCGCGGGCGTCGGCCAGCGTCGCGGCGCCGCCCAGCAGCGTCAGCGCGCGGCCGGTTTCGCGGCCGGCGCGCCACAGTTCCGCGCCCTTGACCAGCAGCACCACCCAGCAAGCCAGCGCCGCCGTCAGCAGGCCCAGGATCACGCTCTTGACGACAGGATCGGCGGCGCGGTACATGCCCAGCGCGCTCAGGTCGGCCGGCAGGGGCGCGCCGGCCCCCGCCAGCGCCGTCAGCGGCCAGCACGCGCCTGCCAGCGCGCAGCCCACCGCCGCTCGTTTCATGGTGTTCATCATCGGAAATCCAAGCGAAAGTCTATTTGTTCGAGTTGAGAATGTTATACGTAATGAGAATCATTATCAATATATTGCCGCAGCGCAAAGACCAGGGTCAAGGCCGCGCCGGCGCGACGAACCAGGCGTAATCGCCCTGGCGCGCGTCCAGCTTCATGCCCTCCTCCGCCAGAATCAGCACCCGCAGCGGCGCTTGCGGCTGCAAATCGCGCACATGCAGCGGCACGCCGATATCGGCGGCGGCATGGTAGGCGCCGGCAATCAGCAAGGCCGGCGCCGGCGCGGCCAGCAGCCGTTCCGCCATGCGCCGGTCCCGCGCCTGCTGCACCGCCAGCATCGAAGCCAGATGTTCGGCCTTGAGCTCCCCGCCGTGCTCCTCGCGGATCAATTCGCTCAGCTTGGCGCGCACTTCCGGCCGCGTGGACGCCTGGCCCGGCAATTGCACCTGGCTGCGGTACACCGCCTGCATCTCGTTTCTATCCAGATTGGCCGCCAGCAAGGGGTAAGGCGCGCGCAGCAAATGCTCGGCCAGCTTGCCGTACAGCGGCCACGGCCAGCCCGGCTGCCAGTCCACCGCCTGCGCCAGCGCCTCGCCGGACCAGGATTGGCCGGCGCGCAGCCCGGCCTGCGCCTGTTCCACCTTGGCCTGCTGCGACGGGGTCAGCATCTCCAGCAGCACGCTGCCCTGCGGCCGCCGCGCCGCCAGCTCCGTCGCCAGCCAGCGCTCGATGCGGTGGTGCTCGCGGTTATCGTGCTTCTCCCCCACCAAGAGCCGCGGCGTGTCCGCCAATTGCCGCAGCAGTTGCGCCGGCTGCAGCATCGCGCCGCTGCGCAGGTCCACGATGCGGCCGGGCGGATCGCCGGCCGGCTCGGTTTCCGACGCCAGCGTGGCACAGCCACTCAAGAGCGCGATAAGCAGCAGTTTCCAGATCGACTTCATAGCGATTTCCTCTCGCAACGGCGCGCTTCAGGCGCAAAAACCGGCATTCTAATTAAAAATGATTCTTATTATCAATAGTGGCGACTGTAATGCCATACTGATACAATAGCCGCCGTTTGCAATTTCCCCTTGAAACTAGACGACCGGTCTAGTAGACTTCAGCCCATGTCACGACCCAAGCAGTTTTCAGACACCCGCGAACACCTGCTCGCCACCGGCGAAGCCATCATCCTCGGCAAGAGCTTCTCCGCCGTGGGACTGGCGGAAATCCTCGGCGCGGCCGGAGTGCCCAAGGGTTCGTTCTACCATTACTTCCGCAGCAAGGAAGGCTATGGAGTGGAGCTGCTGCGCCGTTACTTCGAGACTTACGACGGCAGGCTGGTGCAGTTTCTGTCCAAGGACGCCGGCAGCGCGCGCGATTGCCTACTGCATTATTTCGACGGCTGGCTGGAAACCCATCGCTGCGACGAGCCGCAACGCTGTTGTCTGGCGGTGAAGCTGGCCGCCGAGGTGTCCGATTTGTCCGAGCCGATGCGCGAAGCGCTGGCCGAGGGCATGAGCTTCGTGGTGCGCAACCTGGCCGCCTGCATCCGCCGCGGCCAGCAGGAAGGCTCGCTGCTGCCGGACCTGCTGCCGGACGAAACAGCCAGCGCGCTGTACAGCTTGTGGGTGGGCAGCGCGCTGCTGTTCAAGACCCAACATTCGCGCGCGCCGCTGCTGGCGGCGATGGCGCACACGCAACAGATTTTGCGCGCTCCGTAAACAAGACGGAACAGCGCCGAACACACCCCGCTCCCCGGAGCGGGTTATTTTGAAGCAACAACTAGACGACTGGTCTACTTTAAGGAACACCGAGCATGAACTCGACACTGCAACTGATGCGGGAACACCGCAGCGTGCGCAGCTACCAGGACAAGCCCATCCCGACCGAGGTGCTGGACGCGGTGCTGGACGCCGCCTGGAAAAGCCCCACCTCCATCAATGGCCAGCAAGTATCGCTGGTGGTGGTACAGGACCTGGAGCGTCGCCGGAAAATCGCCGAGATCGCCGGCGGCCAGCCCTGGATCGCCCAGGCGCCGGTCTTCGTCGCCATCGTCCCGGACTTTTACAAGACCCGCATCGGCGTGGAAAAGGCCGGCGCCGAGCAAGTGATACACAATAGCGTGGAAGCCTTCGCCGTCGGCGCGGTGGACGCCGGCATCGCGCTGGGCAACATCATGACCGCGGCCCGCTCCGCCGGCCTCAGCGTGGTGCCCATCGGCGGCATCCGCCGCGACCCGCAGGCCATGGTGGAACTGCTGGAGCTGCCGGAACTGACCTTCCCGCTGGTCGGCGTGGTGCTGGGCTACGCCGATCAGGACAGCACGATCAAACCGCGGCTGCCGCGCGCCAGCTTCGTGCACCGCGAACGCTACCAGGCGGCGGCACTGCCGGCCATGATCGCGCAATACGACGCCGCCATCATGGACTATTGGCAAACCATCCAGCGCGCCGACGGCCAGCCCTGGTCGGCCAACACCGCGCAGTACTACCGCCAGGTGTATTTCCCGCAGGTCGCGCCGGTGGCGCGCAAACAGGGTTTCGGCTTCGATCAGTGATCGCGCCCGCCCGTCTTTATTCGCAATGAGCCAAGGAAACCGCAATGCAAGCTGACAAACTGTTCACCCCGCTGCGCGTAGGCGCCGTGACCCTGAAAAACCGCGTGGCGATGGCGCCGCTGACCCGGCTGCGCAACACCGAACCGGGCGACGTGCCCACCGCGCTGGCGGAAACCTATTACGCCCAGCGCGCCGGCGCCGGCCTGATCGTGGCCGAAGGCACCCATATATCCCCCACCGCCAAGGGCTATGCCGGCGCGCCCGGCATCTACAGCGAGGCGCAAGTGGACGCCTGGAGCAAGGTCAACGCCGCGGTGCACGCCAAGGGCGGCCTGACCGCGCTGCAACTGTGGCACACCGGCCGCATTTCTCACCGCTCCTTGCAGCCGGACGGCGAAGCGCCGGTGGCGCCGTCGGCGATCCAGGCGGACAGCCGCACCAATATCCGCGCCGCCGACGGCAGCCTGGTGCGCGAGCAGTGCGACACCCCGCGCGCGCTGGAAGTGTCCGAGCTGGCCGACATCCTGGAAGACTACCGCCGCGCCACCGACAACGCGCGCCGCGCCGGCTTCGACCTGGTGGAAATCCACGGCGCCCACGGCTATCTGCTGGACCAGTTCCTGTCGCCGCAGGCCAATGTCCGCACCGATGCATACGGCGGCAGCGTGGCCAATCGCGCGCGCTTCCTGCTGGAAGTGGTGGACGCGGTGGTGGCGGAATGGGACGCCGATCACGTGGGCATCCGCATCTCGCCGCTGGGCATCTTCAACGGCATCAGCAATACCGATCAGCTGGAGATGGCGCTCTATCTGGCCGAGGAACTGGCCAAGCGCAAGCTGGCCTTCCTGCACATCTCGGAACCGGACTGGGCCGGCGGCCCGGTGCTGGACGAGAGCTTCCGCCAGGCGCTGCGCCAGCGTTATCCGGGCGTGATCATAGGCGCCGGCGCCTATACCGCGGAAAAAGCGGAAACCCTGATCCGCCAGGGCTATATCGACGCCGCCGCCTTCGGCCGCAGCTATATCGCCAACCCGGACCTGGCCGAGCGCCTGCAAAGCGGCGCGCCGCTGAACCCGCCGGACCCGGCGACCTTCTACGGCGGCGACGCTCACGGTTATACCGACTACCCGGCGCTGAACAGCTAAGCTCACCGCCAGGCACGCGGCGCGTCTCTCCACGGGAGCGCGCCGCTTTTTCATCGCCGCATCCATCCGGGCTTGCCGGCAGGCTATTTGCCGCCCAGCGCCGATACCGGCCGCGTAAGCGAGCATTGACGGGCGTTTGCGCCCAGACTGCGCCTTGACCGGTCCATCGCCGGCTGTGCACAATCGCTGCCGTGCCGTTCCTCGCGGCACCGGACTTGGCCGTCCGACAAACTACACTGCGATCACGCGCTTGACCTTTGCGCCGGGATCGCTGCACTCGTGCGCGCTCACAATGGCGGGCCGGGTGGGGACACCCTCGCGGGTGTGCCGGAGTCGTGTAGTCCGGTCGGCCAACCCTGTTCGGTCTGCCACCTCTGCTTGGCCGCGGAGGTGGCGATGAAAAACCGCTACACGGAGGAGATCATGTCGATCACAACCCCATCCCGCCGCCATTACCGCCCGGACCCGGACCCCGTGCCCCGCGCGGAGCTGCCCTTCGCCGCCAGCGCGTCCAACCGCCGCGGCTTCCATTGCTGGCAAGTGCCGCCCACGGACGACCGCCACGCCGCGCGCCTGCTGGGCCGCGAGTTCGCCGGACATTTCATCAAGTATCTGCAGGACAACCCCGGTTGCGGAACCCATACCCTGCTGGGCCAGATCGCCGCCGACATCGACTTCAGCGACGACAGCGCCGCCAGCGGCTATTGGGAAGGCTTCTTCAATACCCTGGGGCAAGTGCTGGCGATGACCACCTCGCTGCTGGACGTGTTCGACTACATCGACCGCCTCAACGCCCAGGAAGCCGCCCGCGCGCGGCAGCGCAAGGCCGCGGCCTCGGTTTGATCGCCGCGGCGCGCATGAAAAAAGGAAGCCCGCGGGCTTCCTTTTTTGATCCTGCTTCCGGCTGGCGGAATCAGTTGCGGCCGCAGCAGGCCTTGTACTTCTTGCCGCTGCCGCACGGGCAGGCATCGTTGCGGCCCACTTTGTCGCCTTCGCGGCGCACGGTGCTGGGCGCCTGCGCCTTGGCGCGCCAGTAGGTATGAACCGCGCCCAGCGCTTCCAGCAGCTCTTCCTTGTAGCCTTCCACTTCCTCATCGCTGAAGGTCAGCAGGTCTTCGCCGTCTTCCTGCTCGAAAGCGCCGCCCAACACCAGCATCGGCATCATCAGGCTTTCGAAGCCCTCGTCCTCGTCGGCCACTTCGAACCAATCGGTGTCCACCACGTCCAGCGCGTAGAGGAAGGCGTTGGCCCACGGCCAGTAATCCGGCTCGTCGCTGTCGCTGTCGTCTTCCGCGTACAGGATCAGGTCCAGCTCATCGCCGGCCGCCAGCGCGGCGGCGGTGGCGTCGTACAGCTTCTGCAGCAGGGTTTTCAGTTCCGCCGCGTCGTCCGCGTTCTCGAAGGCCGGCGCGTCGCCCAGCACTTCCTCCAGCCAGAAATCGGCGTCCACCGCGTCCGGACCGCACGCCAGCGCGGCGAAAAAGCCCTGCACTTCGTCCGGGCGCATGGTGCTGCCGCTGGCGGACAAGGGGGTCAGCAGGTTTTCCAGACGCAGCAGATCGGCGTCGTTGAATACGGTAGTCATGATGGATTCCTCAGCTTAAAGATCAGTCTGGCGGCATTGTAAGCCAAAAAGCCCCGGCGAGCCGGGGCTTTTGCGCCCATTGTTTGAGACGGGTCAGGCGGTTTTGCCGTCCGCCAGCCCCAGCTTCTGCTTCATTTTCTCGCGCATCACGAACTTCTGGATCTTGCCGGTGATGGTCATCGGGAAACTATCGACGAATTCGATGTAGCGCGGAATCTTGTAATGCGCGATCTGCCCCTGGCAAAAAGCACGGATATCGTCGGCATCGGCGCTTTCGCCGTCGCGCAGCCGGATCCACGCGCACAACTCCTCGCCGAAGCGCTCGTCCGGCACCCCGATCACCTGCACGTCCTGAATCTTGGGGTGGCGGTAGAGAAACTCCTCCACCTCGCGCGGATAGATGTTCTCGCCACCGCGGATCACCATGTCCTTGACCCGGCCAACGATGTTGACATAGCCGTCCGCGTCCATCTCCGCCAGATCGCCGGTGCGCATCCAGCCGGCGGCGTCTATCGCCTCCGCGGTCTTGGCCGGGTCGCCCCAATAGCCCGGCATCACCGAATAACCGCGCGTGCACAATTCGCCGCTCTGACCGCGCGGCGTGATGCGGCCTTCCACGTCCACGATCTTCACCTCCACGTGCGGATGGATGCGTCCCACCGTGGCCACGCGCTTGTCCAGCGGCGTGTCGGTGGCGCTCTGGAAGCTCAGCGGGCTGGTTTCGGTCATGCCGTAGCCTATGGTCACCTGGCTCATATTGAGCTGGCTGGTCACCCGCTTCATCACCTCGATCGGACACGGGCTGCCCGCCATGATGCCGGTGCGCAGCGTGGACACGTCATAATCGGAGAAGTCCGGCCGGTCCAGCACCGAGATGAACATCGTCGGCACCCCGTGCAGGCCGGTGCAGCCCTCCTCCTGCACCGTGCGCAACACCTCCTGCGCGTCGAAGCTCTCCGCCGGAAACACCATGGTCGCGCCGTGGCTCAGGCACAGCAAGGTGCCCAGCACCATGCCGAAGCAATGGTAGAGCGGCACCGGGATGCACAGCCGGTCGTCCGGGCCGAAGGCCATCGCCGCGCCGGCGAAGTATGCGTTGTTCAGGATGTTGTGATGGCTGAGGGTGGCGCCCTTGGGGCTGCCGGTGGTGCCGGAGGTGAACTGGATATTGATCACGTCGTCGAACTGCAGCGTCTCGCCCAGGCCTTGCAGGCCCTGCTTTTCCTCGGCTGACGGCGCCGCCATCAGATCGGCGAAATTGAGCATGCCCGGCGTGCGCTGCTGCCCCAGACGGATGACGATTTCCAGCTGCGGCATGGCCGCGGACTTGAGCCGGCCCGGCTCGCTGGCGGCCAGCTCCGGCAGCAGATCCGCCACCATCGCCAGATAATCGCTGCTCTTGAAGCTGGGCGACAGGATCAATGCGCGGCAACCCACCTTGCTCAGCGCGTATTCCAGCTCGGAGCGGCGATAAGCCGGATTGATATTGACCATGATCAGGCCGGCCTTGGCGGTGGCGAACTGGGTCAACACCCATTCCGCGTTGTTCTGCGACCAGATGCCGATGCGGTCGCCGGGCTTGAGCCCCAGCCGGATCAGCCCGCAAGCCAGCCGCTCCACCTGTTCGTGCAATTCCTTGTAACTCCAGCGTATCTGCTGGTGGCGCACCACCAGCGCTTCACGGCGGGCGTGCTCGCGGCAGGTCTGGTCGAACAACTGGCCTATGGTCTGGCCGATCAAGGGCTGCGGGCTGGCGCCGTGGACATAGCTGGGCAAGGTCATCGAATCTCTCTCTCCTGGTGGACGGTACGCATTGCTGTTGTTTTTTTCATTCATCCCACAAGTTGACGATTACGTAAACGTAAATCATGCTAGGGCTGAGAACGCGTTAAAAAAAAGCTACAATCGCCGCTTGCCCTGGAACACACCATGACCGAACCCGAATTCTTCAGCATCTCCGACCTGGCGCGCGATTTCGACGTCACCCTGCGCACCATCCGCTTCTACGAGGAACAGGGCCTGATAGAACCGCAGCGCGACGGCCGCCAGCGGGTGTTCAACCGCCGCGACCGCGCCCGGCTCAAGCTGATCCTGCGCGGCAAGCGCATCGGCCTGTCGCTGTCCGACATCCGCGAAATCCTGGACCTGTACGAACAGGCCCACGACGAGGCCAGCCAGTCGCAAAAACTGCTGGATCTGGTGCTGGAACGCCGCCGCCTGCTGGAAGAACAGCGCCGCGACATCGACGCCGTACTGGAAGAAATCACCCGCCTGGAAAACCACTGCCGCGCGGTGCTGGCGCAGCCGCCGGCCGCGCGCAGCGCCTGAGAACCTGTTTACGATCTGCTGCGCGTCGTGGAGCCTTACACGGTGAGTACGCCTTCAAAATGCTCATGTACCACGCGGACATTCCGCTTTCTCAGCCACAGCGCCTCGTCTCGCCTTAACTCGCGAGATCGTAAACACGTTCCGATCGCGGCGAACCGGCTCAAAGTCCCGCCTGCGCGAATGCGGCGGATATTGAGCTGGCTCTCAAAACCAGTTCACGATCAAGCAGGCCATCAAGCCCACACCATCACCTCGGCCACCGGCCGACGCGGCTTCTGCGGCCAATTGCCGGCCGCCGCCCGCCCCACCGTCACCAGCATCACCGGCAACTCGTCCGCGCCCAGGCCAAACTCCCGCGCCACCGCGGCCGCGTCGAAACCGCCCATCGCGCAACTGGCCAGGCCGCGCGCCTCCGCCGCCAGCAGCAAGATCATCGTCGCCAATGAGGCGGAACGGATCGCCTCGTCGCGCTGCGCGCGCGCGTCGTCCCGGTGGGCGCTCTCCGCCGCGCGCTGCCAGCTGTCGCCGACCTCCGGCGGCAGAATGCCGGCCTCCACCGCCGGCCGCAGCGACGCCTCCAGCCCGCGATGCGCGTTCAAGGTGCCGCAGCAAATGAAGGTCACCGCCGCATCCGCCACTTTTTGCTGGCCGTAGCTGGCCGCCTGCAAACGGCGCTTGGCCTCGGCACTGCGCACCGCCACGAACTTCCAGTTCTGCAAATGATAGGCCGACGGCGCGCGGGTGGCGGCGTTCAGCAATTGCTCGATCTCCGCGTCCGCCAACACATGGGAGGGATCGAAGTGATTGGCCGACACACGCTGCTCCAGCAGGGTTTGCAAAGCGCTCTTCATGAACAGACTCCTTATTTGATTGCTGCTGATTGATTCCATTACCGCTCAAGACCGCGCGCGCGCCGCGCCGGCCATGATCTGCTTCTCCGCCGGCGGCGGCGCGGCCATGCTGCGCTGCACCGCCAGCACGCTGGCCAGCACCGTGGCCAGGCCCGCCAGCTGCAGCGGCCCCAAGACCTGCCCCAGCAGCAGCCAGCCCAACAGCACCGCCGTCAGCGGACTGAGCAGGCCCAGCGAGGACACCGCCACCGGCGACAGCCGCGCCAGCCCGCGAAACCACAATAAATAGGCCAGCAAGGCGCCGAACAGGCAGAGATAGCCGTAACCCAGCCACTGCGTCGCGCCCAGCGCCGGCAAGGCCGGGTCCAGCGCCCAGGCCAGCGGCGCCAGCATCAGCCCGCCCAGGGCCAGTTGCCAGCCGGTCAAGGCGGCGAGCGGCGCGCTCGGCCGCCAGCGCCGGGTCAGATAAGTGCCACTGGCCATAGCCACCGCGCCGCCCAGCGCCGCCAACATGCCGACGCCGTCCCAGACCGCGCCCGGCGACAACAGCAAGGCCGCCATGCCCGCCACCCCGGCGATGCCGGCCCAGGCCGCCGTCCGCGCCGGGCGGCGGCCGTCCAGCCCCCAGGCCAGGCCCATCACCAGCAGCGGCTGGGTGGCGCCCAGCACCGCGGCCAGGCCGCCCGGCAAACGGTAGGCGGCCACGAACAACAGCGCCTGGAACACACCAATGTTCAAGGCGGACAAGACCAGCAGACGGCCCCACTCGCCGCGCCGCGGCAAGTGGCGGCTGGCCAGGATCAACAACAAGCCGGCCGGCAATACCCGCAGCAAGGCGGCGGTGAACGGCCGGTCCGGCGGCAGCAGCTGGGTGGTGACGATATAGGTGGAGCCCCAGATCGCCGGAGCCAGCGCGGTCAACAACACATCGCTCCAACGGGAGGCCATCAGGCGCGCAGACATGGGCATTCCTTTCGCAATCGCTTATAATCGCATCGAAAACTGACTTGAATTCAAGATAACATTGCCTTGAATTCAAGACAAATAAAATCTTGAATTCAAGATAAAGGAATGCGCATGACGCAACAGAATGCCGGCGACGCCGTGGACGCCATCCTGGCGCAATGGCACCGGGAACGGCCGGACCTGGACGTGGCGCCGATGGGCTTGATCGGCCGGCTGCGCCGCTGCTCCGTACTGCTGCAGCACAGGCTGGATGCCACTTTCGAGCAATTCGGGCTCAGCGGCTGGGAGTTCGACGTGCTGGCCACGCTCAGGCGCGCCGGCGCGCCGCACAGCCTGGCGCCCACCGCGCTGTTCTCCTCGCTGATGATCAGCTCCGGCACCATGACCCACCGGCTGAAAGTGCTGGAAAGCAAGGGCTGGATCGAACGCGCCGCCTGCGCCGAGGACGCGCGCAGCACCCTGGTGCGCTTGACCGAGCGCGGGCTGGAACTGATAGACCGTGCCGTCACCGCCCACGTGGCCAACGAGCACGCCATCCTGTCCGGCCTCAACCAGCGCAGCCAGGACGCGCTGGACCGCAAGCTGGCGGAGTTGCTGGCGGCCTTGGAGCCTCCAGCGTCATGACGCCCGCCTAATCTGCGCCCGCCTGCGGCCAAAGCGCGCCGCATGGCTTAAAATCAGGGCTTGAGGCCGGCCCCAGCGGGCGCGGCCGCCCCACTCCCGACGCCATGATAGAAAACCAAGCCATGCTGCTGGCGGTGTTCGAACGGGCGGCGCTGATGTTGATGGCGCTGTTCTTCCTCACCCGCACCCGCCCGTTTCAACACCTGCTGCGCAAACAGGACCACAGCCCGGCCGAACTGGCGGCGGTGTCGCTGCTGTTCTGCCTGTTCGCCGTGTTCAGCACCTATACCGGCATTCCGGTGGACGGCTCCCTGGTCAATGTGCGCATCATCGCCATCCTGTCCGGCGGCATCCTGTTCGGCCCCTGGGTGGGGATACCAGCCGGCATCGTCTCCGGCCTGCACCGCTACCTGATAGACATCAACGGCTACACCTCGCTGCCCTGCCTGATCTCCAGCGTCTGCGCCGGCCTGCTGGCCACCTGGATACACTGCCGCGCCGACCGGGGGCGGCTGTGGCTGTACGGCATCCTGGCCGGCATGCTGTGCGAAGGGCTGACCATGGGCCTGATCCTGCTCTTGACCGAGCCGGCGGTGGGCGTGCCCATCGTCCGCCACATCGCCTTCCCGATGATTGTCGGCACCGTCTGCGTCGGCCTGATCATCAAGCTGGTGCAAGACCTGAACGACGAAAAAGAACTGCTGGCCGCGCGTCAGGCCAAGCTGGCGCTGACCATCGCCAACCGCACCCTGCCCTATTTCCAGAACCTGGACCGCGACGCCATGGTCCAGGTCTGCACCGTGATCCGCGACCAGCTGGACGCCGACGCGGTGGCCATCACCAACACCTCGGACGTGCTGGCCTATGTCGGCCTGGGCAAGGACTACTACGAGATGGACGAGCACTCCGCCATCGGCGCCATCACCCGCCAGGCCATCGCCGGCGACCAGATCATCATCGAGAACAATCTGCAGCAATACCACCTGGCGGACTTCCACTCCGTCATCATCATCCCGCTGCGCGAAAAGGCCGGCGTCAGCGGCACCCTGAAAATCTTCTACCGCAAGAGCCACGGCATCAGCACGCCGCTGCGCGAAGTGGCGGTGGGTCTGTCCCAGCTGATCTCCACCCAGATGGAAGTGTCGCGGGTCAAACAGCTGGAAGAAATGGCGCGCAAGGCGGAATTCAGCGCGCTGCAAAGCAAGATCAACCCGCACTTCCTGTTCAACGCCCTGAACGCCATCTCCTCGCTGATCCGCATCCAGCCGCAGCAGGCGCGCCAGCTGATCGCCAACCTGGCGGACTACCTGCGCTACAACCTGTCGCTGGGCGACCGGCTGATCGACATCCAGGAAGAACTGCAGCAAGTACGTGACTACGTGGCGATAGAACAAGCGCGCTTCGGCGCCAAGCTGACGGTGGACTTCGACATCGACGACGTGCACGTGCGCATCCCCAGCCTGCTGTTGCAGCCGCTGGTGGAAAACGCCATCCTGCACGGCATCCAGCCGCGCAAGGAGCCGGGACGGGTCAGCATCGCGGTCAAGCGCGACGGCGGCAAGGTCCATGTCTGCGTGCGCGACACCGGCTACGGCGTCAGCCAGGAAGTGCTGGACGGCGTGGCCGCCGGCACGCTGTCCAGCCGCAGCATCGGCCTGAGCAACGTCAACCAGCGGCTCAAACTGCTGTACGGCGAGGGCTTGCGGCTGACCCGGCTGGAGCCCGGCACCGCCGTTTGTTTCGACCTGCCCGCCGCCGAGGAGCCGACATGCTGAAAGCCCTGATCGTGGAAGACGAATACCTGGCGCGCGAAGAGCTGGCCTATTTGATCCGCGAGCACAGCCGCATCGACATCGTCGCCAGCGTGGAAGACGGGCTGGAAGCGTTCAAATTCCTGCAGGAACACGAAGTGGACGTGGTGTTCCTGGACATCAACATCCCATCCATTGACGGCCTGCTGCTGGCCAAGAACCTGCACAAATCGTCGCGGCCGCCGCGCATCGTCTTCGTCACCGCCTACAAGGAGTTTGCGGTGGAAGCGTTTGAGGTGGAGGCTTTCGACTACATCCTGAAGCCTTACAACGAGGCCCGCATCATCAATCTGCTGGCCAAGCTGGAAGCGCAGACGCCGCCGGCCGCCGCCGCGCCGGCCGAAGCCCCGGCCGCCAGCCGCACCGTCAACCTGGTCAAGGGCGACAGCATCATCGTCACCCCCTGCGAGCAGATCTACTACGCCGAGGCCGACGAGAAAGTCACCCTGGTCTACACCGCGCACGACCGCTACGTGATGTCGATGAGCATCAGCGAATTCGTCGCCCGCCTGCCGGCCGACAGCTTCTTCCGCTGCCACCGCTCCTACTGCGTCAACATCCACAAAATCCGCGAGATCGCGCCCTGGCTCAACAGCACCTACATCATCAAGCTGTACGACCTGAAAGCCGAGATTCCGGTCAGCCGCAGCAATATCAAGGCCTTCCGGCAGTTAATGCATCTTTGAAAAACAAGACAGCCAAAGCAGCCCAATAGGGCTGCCGGCGGCGACTACTGATTCAATTCACAGCCGTACTGTCGAATTGCCACCTGCTCTTCTTCATTGATCCGCGCCAATTCAACATTCTTCAACAACACCAGCTTGATCGGCAGCGACTGCAATACTGCGGCATGCAATGCTCGATGCACGTTTCTAAAGCCCTCCGGCTTACTTCGCCGGTATGGCAGGCCGGCCAATAAGCGACGTACATTTCTCGAGTAATGCTTCAATGGTCGTCGGCTTCCCCTACTCGCTTTCCCGATATAACGCAGACCGCCGATTTCCCACAAATAGAGCAAAGGCAGCCCCTCGTCTACGCCATTGCCATCAAACTCAAACTGAAAGTCCACCCAACCACTCTCCCCGCCAATTCCATTGGCAAGCCAGCATCGTAGCGTAAATGCCAAGCGCCCACGCGCGCCATTTTCAGGGCCTGCAACTGGTTCGCCGCCGTCTGCACTTCATTCCGCGCCGCCTGCATCTCATGCCGCCGCCGCGCCCCCTACATAAGCACAGGCTTATAGTCACACCAACAGTAATGACTTTAAGCGAGCAGCGCCATGAACGCCTCAAACTCCATCCGCTACCGTACCCTGGCCGGCACCGTCCTCACCCAATTCGCTTTGGGCTCCGTCTACACCTGGAGCCTGTTCAACGCCCAACTCTCCGCCAAGCTGTCCGAGCCGGTCAGCCAGGTGGCTTTCGCCTTCGGCCTGCTCAGCCTGGCGCTGGCGGTGGCCTCCTCGCTGGCCGGCAAACTGCAAGAACGCTTCGGCGTGCAGCGCGTCACCCTGGGCGCCGGCCTGATGCTGGGCCTGGGCTTCTTCCTCACCGCCCAAGCCAATAATCTGGTCATGCTCTATCTGTGCGCCGGCGTGCTGGTGGGCCTGGCCGACGGCGCCGGCTACCTGCTGACGCTGTCCAACTGCGTCAAATGGTTTCCGGAGCGTAAGGGCCTGGTATCCGCCTGCGCCATCGGCGCTTACGGCCTGGGCAGCCTGGGCTTCAAATACATCAATCTGGCGCTGCTAGCCCGCTTCAGCCTGGAAACCACCTTTGAGCTGTGGGGCCTGATCGCCATGGCCATGGTGGTGGCCGGCAGCCTGCTGATGCGCGACGCGCCGCAGCAGCAAGCCGCCGCGCAGCAGAACGCCAGCCATGACTACACCCTGGCCGAGGCGATGCGCCAACCGCAGTACTGGATGCTGGCGCTGATGTTCCTGACCGTGTGCATGAGCGGCCTGTACGTGATCGGCGTGGCCAAGGACATCGGCGAAAGCTATGTGCACCTGCCGGCGCTGACCGCCGCCAACGCCGTAGCGGTGATCGCGGTGGCCAATCTGTCCGGCCGCCTGGTGCTGGGCATTCTCTCCGACAAGATGCCGCGCATCCGGGTGATCACCATCGCCCAGATTGCCGCGCTGGCCGGCATGCTGACCCTGCTGTTTGTGCCCCTGAACGCCACCCTGTTCTTCCTGGCCATCGCCTGCGTCGCCTTCAGCTTCGGCGGCACCATCACCGTCTACCCCTCGCTGGTCAGCGATTTCTTCGGCCTCAACAATCTGACCAAGAACTACGGCGTGATCTATCTGGGCTTCGGCATCGGCAGCATCGTCGGCTCCATCGTCGCTTCGCTGTTCGGCGGCTTCCTGGCCACCTTCCATCTGATCCTGGCGCTGTTGATCGTCGCGCTGCTGTTCTCGCTGACCATACGTCAGCCGGGCAGCAGCAAGGAAGCGGAGTTCGAAGCCGAGCCGCACCTGGGCAAGGCCTGATTCCCGCGCCGCTCGCCGCAACGCCCCCGTTTTGGGGGCGTTGTTGTTTGATTGAATCCGCTGCGCGGATGATGATTTTGATTGCCGGGGCTGCCCGGCGGGCAGGAAGGGGAATTTGCTCGGCCAAATTCCCCTTCACCCCAAAGGCCGCCCTGCAAGCCTGGCCTGCGGCTTCCCGCCGGGTCCCGTCAGGCCCGAGGCGCGGCTGAACTCGCACCGCGCTAACGTCGCGGTGCTCGAACAAGCAGCCGCTTAAAACCTCGGGCCTGCCACCCGACGGCAGGCTTGAAGGGACCGGGGCACATCGGATACGTAGTGTGCTTCGCATCCAGCCCTACCACACAGTCCGTGTTGAAAACCACTGAAAGCCTCTTGTAGACCTCGAAGACTTGACGCCCTTCACCCACTCGCCAACAATGGCCACCGCGCTGCTACACAAACAGCGCCGGGATTAGTCTCCCGTTTTACTTTCAGCGGACACGCCGCGTTTTGCGGCTTTTTCGTGTCCGATTGCTATTGCTTTGCCTAAATCTGGGCGGGCCGTGGCAAGGGCGCCCTTGGGCGCGCTGGACTGAAAGCCGGTGAGACTAACCTTGTCATGTGCCCGCCTTGCCGCCTTGCGGCTAGGCCCTTCTGCTCAGGAGGTTGCAAATGGTAAAGCCTGTCCATCCGGTGCTAGGCATCGAACTCTCTCCGTCCTCTGCTGAAACCCAAGACATCCGTCTGGACTCCGTATCCCCACTCCCACCGCTAGGCCCGCGCTCGCGCTACCGGTTTGCCGGTCCCCACGCCAAAGACCTCAGCCTGCCCTTCATACGCCGTATCGAAGGCCGCACCTATCCGCATTACTGGCAGCCGGCCGAGGCCAAGGATGAGTTCGAAGCCTGCGCCTTGGGTCGCCAGTACGCCGCCCATCTGGCGCAGTTGCTGAAGCTCAACCGCCAGCATTCCGGGCGCGGACTGCTGTTCCGCATCACTAACGACATGGATTTCAGCGAGCGCGGCCACCGCCGCAGCATGTGCAAAAGCTTCTTCAACTATCTGGAGATACTGCTGAACTTGGGAGTGCAACAGCTTGACCTGCCTAAGCATGTGGAGGCGGTGCAACGCTTCCATCTCAGCCTGGACGAATTGAACACCTTGCAGAGGAAGCCACGGCGGAAGAAAAAAGGCTAGGGCCTATCGGCATGTAAGCTGACCGCTCCTCATATCGTGAACATGGAGTGATATGAGGAAGCGGTCAGTTGGTGATAACACAAGACAAAGCTCGGTAGCTTAGTTACCACTCTGTGCTTCAGCCGCACATTGGATATATGCAGACATCAGGCGTTTCTTTGTTTTTACCCCATCAGTGTATTCGCTAAAACTGTCCGATTTTATTTTTTTCTCAGCACCTTCATACATGGCAACAACCTGATTACACATGTTTTTATGTAATTTATTTAAATCACTTTCGTTTGAGTTTGCATTAGCACTCGGGGAACGAACAGTATTCTTCTCAATCGGCGGTGGTAAGCCTAAATGGCTATCATGCAAGGTAATGGGATGGCTCTCTCCGTTGCAAGGCCTATCAGAATATAAAACCGTACCTCCCTCCGTTTTGCACTTATAGGCTTGCGCCAAAGCAGGGTAAGAACTTGATACTGTGATGGTGAGAAAGCAAATCAGAGGTAAAGCACGCATGTGAGTCTCCCCTTAGCATCTCTAGCGATTGCATAGCTTCCCAGCTACATCGACTCATTCAGGCCAGCAATATTTTATTCATAGCCTGTGCCGATATTGTTATCGCATAAATCGTGTAACGTCAGCACCAACCAGTTGGCAAAGTGGCGAAGATGATATGGGACGGGAAGCATAGGGAAGAGCCAATCGTATTAAAGCCCCCGCACGCGGGGGCTTTGTCAGGATTTTCGTTTGGCCAGCCAGATATCCAGTTGCCGGGCGAAAGCCTGGCGGTCCGCCTGGCTCAAGGGCGGCGGGCCTTCGGTCTGCACGCCGCTGGCGCGCAGCGTGTCCATGAAATCCCGCATCGTCAGCTGCGCGGCGATGGTGTCCGGCGAATACACATCGCCGCGCCAGTTCAGCGCCTGCGCGCCCTTGCCCAAGGCCTCGGACGCCAAGGGGATGTCGCCGGTGATCAATAGATCGTTCGCCGTGATGCGACGGACAATCTCGTTGTCGGCCACGTCAAAGCCTTTCGGCACTTGCAAGGCGCGGATATTCGGCGCCTTAGGCACCGTCAATAGCTGATTGGCGACGAACACCAGCTCCACGCCGGTGCGCTGTGCCGCCCGGCACAATGTTTCGCGGATCACCTTGGGACAGGCGTCCGCGTCCACCCATATCGTCATGTCTGTTCTCTGCATGCAAACCCGGCCATGATAACGGTTTCGCGCCGGTTTCCGTCGTTGCCATGTTGACGTTTACGTAAACGTAAGTAATGATAGAGCATATCACGCGAATCACGCGCGCCCATCAGAGGAGAGAAACCATGTACAGCAGCCTGCGCTTCGCCTTTGGCGACACCTACGATATGTTGCGCGAAACCGCGCGCGACTTCGCCCAAAGCGAAATCGCCCCGCGCGCCGCCGACATCGACCGCGACAATCTGTTCCCGGCCGATCTGTGGCGCAAGTTCGGCGATCTGGGCCTGCTGGGCATGACGGTGGACGAGCAGTACGGCGGCACCCAGATGGGCTATCTGGCTCATATGATCGCGATGGAGGAAATCAGCCGCGCCTCCGCCTCGGTGGGCCTGTCCTACGGCGCGCACTCCAATCTCTGCGTCAACCAGATCCACAAGAACGGCAACGACGAACAGAAGCACCGGCTGCTGCCCAAGCTGGTGTCCGGCGAATACATCGGCGCGCTGGCGATGTCCGAGCCCAACGCCGGCTCCGACGTGGTCAGCATGAAGCTGAAGGCCGACAAGGCCGACGGCGGCTACCTGCTCAACGGCAGCAAGATGTGGATCACCAACGGCGGCGACGCGGACGTGATGGTGGTTTACGCCAAGACCGACGTCAGCGCCGGCGCCAAGGGCATCACCGCCTTCATCGTGGAGCGCGGCTTCGCCGGCTTCAGCCACGGCAGCAAGCTGGACAAGCTGGGCATGCGCGGCTCCAACACCTACCCCATGTTCTTCGACAACTGTTTCGTGCCGGACGCCAATGTGCTGAGCGGCGAAGGCAACGGCGTCAAGGTGCTGATGAGCGGCCTGGACTATGAGCGCGCGGTGCTGGCCGCCGGCCCGCTGGGCATCATGCAGGCCTGCATGGACATCACGGTGCCTTACCTGAACGACCGCAAGCAGTTTGGCCAGGCCATCGGCGATTTCCAGCTGATGCAGGGCAAGCTGGCGGATATGTACGTCAAGCTGTCCGCCAGCCGCGCCTATGTCTACGCGGTGGGCCAGGCGCTGGACCGCGGCGAAACCGGCCGCCAGACCCGCAAGGACGCCGCCGGCGCCATCCTGTACGCGGCGGAGGGCGCCACTCAGATGGCGTTGGACGCCATCCAGTGCCTGGGCGGCAACGGCTATATCAATGAATACGCGACTGGCCGCCTGCTGCGCGACGCCAAGCTGTACGAGATCGGCGCCGGCACCAGCGAAATCCGCCGCTGGCTGATAGGCCGCGAACTGATGGCGGAAACCCGGTAATCGCGGCGGATACAGTGCCTGATGCCGCGTTGCGCTTCAGCCCCACCCGGCAAGCCCAATGCTCACTGACCGCACGCTTCGTCGACGGCGAATGACAAGGTAAAACGATATGCCCATCCTCGAATCCAAACTCTCGCCGCGCGCGGCGGACTTCCAGGCCAACGCCGACAAGATGCACGCGCTGGTGGCCGACCTGCGCGACAAGGTGGCCAAGGCCGCGCTGGGCGGCGGCGACAAGGCGCGCGCCAAGCACGCCGCCCGCGGCAAGCTGCTGCCGCGCGAGCGCATTGATCTGCTGCTGGACCCCGGCGCGCCCTTTCTGGAGCTGTCCCAGCTGGCCGCCTTCGGCATGTACGACGACGACGCGCCCGGCGCCGGCCTGATCAGCGGCATCGGCCGCGTCGCCGGCGTCGATTGCCTGATCATCGCCAACGACGCCACGGTCAAGGGCGGCACTTATTACCCGATGACGGTGAAGAAGCATCTGCGGGCTCAGGAGATTGCGCGCGACAACCGTCTTCCTTGTGTGTATCTAGTCGATTCCGGCGGCGCCTTCCTGCCCTTGCAGGACGAGGTGTTCCCGGACCGCGAGCACTTCGGCCGCATCTTCTACAACCAGGCCAATCTGTCCGCCGCCGGCATTCCGCAGATCGCGGTGGTGATGGGCAGCTGCACCGCCGGCGGCGCGTATGTGCCGGCAATGTCGGACGAAACCGTCATCGTCAAGGAACAAGGCACCATCTTCCTGGGCGGCCCGCCGCTGGTGAAAGCGGCCACCGGCGAGGTGGTGACGGCGGAGGAGCTGGGCGGCGGCGATGTGCACGCCCGCGTGTCCGGCGTGGCCGACCATCTGGCGCAAAACGACGCCCACGCGCTGTCCATCGCCCGCCGCATCGTGTCCGGCCTCAACTGGCGCAAGCAGGGCGAGCTGGACCGCGCCGAGCCGCGCCCGCCGCGCTACGCGGCCGAGGAAATCTACGGCGTGATCCCGGCGGACCCGAAAAAACCCTTCGACGTGCGCGAGATCATCGCCCGGCTGGTGGATGATTCCGAGTTCGACGAGTTCAAGCAGAACTACGGCGCCACCCTGGTCACCGGCTTCGCCCGGCTGAACGGCTACCGCGTCGGCGTCATCGCCAACAACGGCATCCTGTTCTCCGAGTCCGCGCTCAAGGGCGCGCACTTCGTCGAGCTGTGCTGCCAGCGCGGCATTCCGCTGCTGTTCCTGCAGAACATCACCGGCTTCATGGTGGGCAAGAAGTACGAGAACGGCGGCATCGCCAAGGACGGAGCCAAGCTGGTCACCGCCGTGGCCTGCGCCCGCGTGCCCAAGTTCACCGTGCTGATAGGCGGCAGCTTCGGCGCCGGCAATTACGGCATGTGCGGCCGCGCTTATTCGCCGCGCTTCCTGTGGATGTGGCCGAATAGCCGCATCTCGGTGATGGGCGGCGAGCAGGCGGCCGGCGTGCTGGCCCAGGTGAAGAAGGAACAGCTGGGCGACGCCTTTGGCGCCGAGCAGGAAGAAGCGCTGAAAGCGCCGGTGCGCGAGCAGTACGAACGTCAGGGCCACCCCTATTACGCCAGCGCGCGCTTGTGGGACGATGGGGTGATAGACCCGGCGCAAACCCGCGAGGTGCTGAGCCTGGCGCTGGAGGCGGCCTTGTCCGCGCCGATTGAAAACACGCGCTTCGGCGTGTTCCGGATGTGACGGCGAAAGGCGATACCGATGAGTTACTCCACGCTTGAAATCGAACACAGCGGCAAGACCGCGACGATCTGGATGAACCGGCCGGACGTTCACAATGCGATGAACGAAACCCTGATCGCCGAGCTGACCGCCGCCTTCACCCATTTGCAGTTGCAGGCGGACTGCCGCGCCATCGTGCTGGCCGGCCGCGGCAAGAGCTTTTCCGCCGGCGCGGACCTGGACTGGATGCGCCGCGCCGCCGGCTACGGCGAGGAGCAGAACCTGGCCGACGCGCAGCGGCTGGCGGCCATGCTCAAGAGCATCTACCGCAGCAAGAAGCCGGTGATCGCCCGCATCCACGGCGCGGCGCTGGCCGGCGGCACCGGCCTGGCCGCGGTCTGCGACGTGGCCATCGCCACCGAGGCCGCCAAGTTCGGCCTGACCGAGGTGAGGCTGGGCCTGGTGCCGGCCACCATCGGCCCCTATGTGGCCGACGCGATAGGCTGGCGTCAGGCGCGGCGTTATTTCCTGTCCGCCGAGCGCATCGACGCCGCCACCGCGCTGCGTATCGGCCTGGTGCATGAGCTGGTGCCGGCCGAGGCGCTGGACGCGCGCGTGGCCGACATCGCCGAGGCGATGGCCCAGGGCGCGCCGCAGGCGCTGTCCTCGGCCAAGGACTTGCTGGCCATGCTGCGCGAGGGCTCGCCCTGGGATGATCAATTGCTGGAGGATACCGCCGGCCAGATCGCCAGCGTGCGCGCCGGCGCCGAGGCGCGCGAGGGCCTGGCCGCTTTCTTCGAAAAACGCGCGCCGAGCTGGCTGGAAGCAGGCCTGGACGCCCCCTCTCCCCAACCCCTCTCCCACAAGGGGAGAGGGGCTTTGAGTGGCGACGTCGACCAGTGACTTTGACCAAACAAGATTCGGCGGTTGAAACGGCAACAACGCTTGATCACCCCTCTCCCCACTTCGCGAGTAAAGAGGCTTTGGGTGGCGACGTCGACAAGTGACTTTGACCAAAACAAGATTCGGCGGTTGAAACGGCAACAACGCTTGATCACTCCCCTCTCCCCTCGCGGGAGAGGGGCTGGGGGAGAGGGGTCCGACCATGAAAGATCACCATGTTCAATAAAATACTGATCGCCAAGCGCGGCGACCAACAGCCTTCAGGCTGTGCAGCTGCGCAGCAAAATAGCCTGAAGGCGCGGATGCGCCGTGGCGATTTCAGCGCGGGAGACCGCCATGTTCAATAAGATACTCATCGCCAACCGCGGTGAAATTGCCTGCCGCGTGATCAAGACCGCGCGCGCGCTCGGCGTCGCCACCGTCGCCGTCCATTCCGACGCCGACGCCGACGCCCGCTTCGTCAAGCTGGCCGACGAGGCCTACCGGCTGGGCCCGGCTCCGGCGGCGGAATCCTATCTGCGCGGGGACTTGATCCTGGACATCGCCCACCGCAGCGGCGCGCAAGCCATCCATCCCGGCTACGGCTTTTTGTCCGAAAACGAGGACTTCGCCGCCGCCTGCGAGGCCGCCGGCATCGCCTTCATCGGCCCGCCCGCCTCCGCCATCGCCGCGATGGGCAGCAAATCCGCGGCCAAGGCGCTGATGGAGCAAGCCCGGGTGCCGCTGGTGCCCGGCTATCACGGCGAGCGCCAGGAGCCGGACTTCCTGCGCGGCCAGGCGGACGCCATCGGCTACCCGGTGCTGATCAAGGCCAGCGCCGGCGGCGGCGGCAAGGGCATGCGCATCGTGGAAGCTTCCGCCGACTTCGAAGCGGCGCTGGCCTCCTGCCAGCGCGAGGCGCGCGCCAGCTTCGGCGACGACAAGGTGCTGGTGGAGAAATACCTGCCGCGCTCGCGCCATGTGGAAATCCAGGTGTTCGCCGACCGCCACGGCCAATGCGTGTATCTGTTCGAGCGCGATTGCTCGGTGCAGCGCCGCCACCAGAAAGTGCTGGAGGAAGCGCCGGCGCCGGACTTGCCGCCGGCCACCCGCGAAGCGATGGGCGCGGCCGCCTGCGCCGCCGCCCGCGCGGTGGGCTACGTCGGCGCCGGCACCGTGGAATTCATCATGGAAGTGCTGGCCGACGGCAGCCCCGGCCGCTTCTTCTTCATGGAAATGAACACCCGGCTGCAGGTGGAGCACCCGGTCACCGAGATGATCACCGGCCAGGACCTGGTGGCCTGGCAGTTGGCCGTCGCCAGCGGCCAGCCGCTGCCCTTGAGCCAAGAGCAGCTGCGCATCAACGGCCACGCCATCGAGGCGCGCATCTACGCCGAAGACCCGGACAAGGGCTTCCTGCCCGCCACCGGCACCCTCTACCACCTGCGCGCGCCGGTGGAATCCGCCGTCGTGCGCATCGATACCGGCGTCGTCGCCGGCGACAGCATCTCGCCCTTCTACGACCCGATGATCGCCAAGCTGATTGTCTGGGGCGAGGACCGCCGCCAAGCGCTGCAAAGACTGGACGCGGCGCTGGCCGATTACCAGGTGGCCGGCGTCACCACCAACATCCCCTTCCTGCGCCGCATCGTTCAGCACGCCAGCTTCGCCGGCGGCCAGGTGGACACCGGCCTGATCGCCCGCCATCACGATGCATTGCTGCCACCGCCCGCCGCGCCGGACGCGGAGCAATTGGCGCTGCTGGCGCTGGCCGAGGCGCTGGCCGCGCCCGGCGGCTTCCCGGTGGCCGCCGGCTGGCGGCTCAACGGCGCGCTCAGCCGCAAGCTCGTGTTCCACATCGCCGGCCAAGACTACCCGGTGACACTGCGCCATCTGGGCGACGGCTGCGAAATCACCGCCACCGGCAGGCAGTTCTCCGCCAGCGGCCGCCTGGACGGCGCGACGCTGCGCGCGCGGCTGGGCGATCAACAACGGGAAGCCGTCGTCGCCCGCTGCGGCCCGCAACGGGTGCTGTTCGCCGCCGGCCGCCGGCTGGAAGCGCAGTGGCTGGACCCGCTGGCGGTGGCCGCCGAGGACGTGCACGGCGAAACCCATCTGAAAGCGCCGATGCCGGGCCGCATCGTCGCGCTGCTGGCCGCCACCGGCGTCAAGCTCAACAAGGGCGAGCCGCTGCTGATCCTGGAGGCGATGAAGATGGAGCACACCATCCCCGCGCCGGCGGACGGCGTGGTCAAGGCTTTCTATTTCGGCAGCGGCGAGCAGGTCAACGACGGCGACGAGTTGGTCGACTTCGAAGCGGAGTGAACCCCATGGACCCCATCATCATCAATCATCCCGGCCTGAATCTGGCCGGCTACAGCATCGCCACCCGGATGGAGAACGGCGACAATCTGCGCCAGATTCCAGAATTCTGGGGCGAATACGCGGCCACGCTGCGCCAGCCGCTGCTGGCGGCGCTGGGCCGCGCCGACGCCGCCGAATACGGGCTGATCCACGACTTCGACCCGGACAGCGGCCGCTTCGGCTATATGATAGGGATGGAGTGCGCCCAGCCCTTGCCGCTGCCGCCCGGCTGCGCGCGGCGCAGCACGCCGCCGGCCAAGTACGCGGTGTTCACCACCCAGCCGGCCGGCAGCGACGCCGAGTTCGGCCAGGCGATCCAGGCGGCCTGGCGCTACATCATGCAGGACTGGCTGCCGGCCTCCAAGCAATGGGAGCAAGCGCCGCTGGGCTCTTTCGAGCGCTACGACGGTCGCTGCGCGCCGGAGTTGCCGCAACGCCAGATGGACATCTACATCCCGGTGCAGCCGCGCCGCCGCTAACGGAGAGCCGAAGTGCCGCAAGTGAAGATTGTGGAAGTGGGCCCGCGCGACGGGCTGCAGAACGAAAAACAGCCGGTGAGCACCGCCGTCAAGCTGGAGCTAATCCGCCGCCTGGCCGCCAGCGGCCTGAACACCATAGAAGCGGGCGCCTTCGTCTCGCCCAAGTGGGTGCCGCAGATGGCCGGCAGCGCCGAGGTGCTGGCCGGCCTGGACCAAAGCGGGCCGGCATCCTACCCGGTGCTGGTGCCCAATGAGCAGGGACTGGACGCGGCGCTGGCGGCCGGCGCGCGCGAAATCGCCGTGTTCGGCGCCGCCAGCGAAAGCTTCAGCCAACGCAATATCAACGCCAGCATCGCCGAAAGCCTGCAGCGCTTCGCGCCGGTGATGGCGCGCGCGCAGGCGGCCGGCGTGCCGGTGCGCGGCTATGTGTCCTGCGTGGTGGGCTGTCCCTACGAGGGCCGCATCGCGCCGGCCAAGGTGGCGGAAGTGGCGGCGCGGCTGCTGGACATGGGCTGCTACGAGATTTCGCTGGGCGACACCATAGGCGTGGGCACGCCGTCCAGCGTGCTGGCGATGCTGGACGCGGTGAGCAAGACTGTGCCAATGGCGCAGTTGGCCGGCCACTTTCACGACACTTATGGCATGGCGATCAGCAATATTCATGCGTGTTTGCGCGCAGGAATGATGACATTCGATTCTTCGGTTGCCGGCCTGGGCGGCTGCCCTTATGCTCAGGGAGCTTCCGGCAACGTCGCCACCGAGGACGTGGTCTATCTGCTGCACGGCGAAGGCCACGACACCGGGATCGACCTGGCCGCGCTGGTGGACACCGCCTGGTTCATCGCCGACGCGCTGGGCAAGCCGCCGGCCTCCAAGCTGGCGCACGCCATCGGCGGAAAACGCGCCGCCGGGCTGGAACGATAACAAGCCGCCGCCCGTCCATGGGCTGGCGCGCGGAGAAAATATCAGGAGAAAGCATGACCCCCGACACGCCCATCTGGACCCCCTCCGCCGGCCGCCTGGCCGGCGCTCATCTGACCGCCTTCACCAAGTTGGCCGAACTGTCCTACGACCGCAAGCTGAACGGCTACGCCGAGCTGTGGCGCGCCAGCGTGGCCGATCCGGCGCGCTTCTGGTCCTTGGTCTGGGATTACTGCGGCGTGATCGGCGACAAGGGCGCCACCGCGCTGAGCGACGGCGACAATATGCTGGCCGCCCGCTTCTTCCCGGAAGCGCGGCTGAGCTATGCCGAAAACCTGCTGCGCCGCGACGACGACGGCGACGCGCTGCTGTTCTGGGGCGAGGACAAGCTGCAGCGGCGCTGGAGCTGGCGCGAGCTGCGCACCCAGGTGTCCTTGCTGCAGCAGGCGATGCGCGGTGCCGGCATCCAGTCCGGCGACCGCGTGGCCGGCTTCATGCCCAATATGCCGGAAACCATCGCCGCCATGCTGGCCGCCAACAGCCTGGGCGCGGTGTGGACCAGTTGTTCGCCGGACTTCGGCGTGGACGGCGCGGTGGAGCGCTTCGGCCAGACCGAGCCCAAGCTGCTGTTCTGCCCGGACGGCTATTGGTACGCCGGCAAGGCGGTGGACATCCGCGCCAAGATGGCGGCGCTGGCGGAGGCGCTGCCCTCGGTGCGGCAAATCATCGTGGTGCCGTATCTGGGCGAAACCGGCGTGTTCGCGGAAAACGTGCCCAAGGCCATCACCCTGGCGGACTTCACCGCCGCGTATCAAGCGCAAGCGCTGAGCTTCGAACGGCTGCCCTTCCGGCACCCGCTGTTCATCCTGTATTCCAGCGGCACCACCGGCAAGCCCAAGTGCATCGTCCACGGCGCCGGCGGCACTCTGCTGCAGCATTTGAAGGAACAGCAGCTGCACGGCGATGTGCACCATGGCGACCGCCTGTTCTACTTCACCACCTGCGGCTGGATGATGTGGAACTGGCTGGTTTCCGGCCTGGCGTCCGGCGCGGCGCTGATGCTGTTCGACGGCTCGCCCTTCGTCGGCGAAGGCCGCACGCTATGGAACTACGCCGAACAGCAGCGCTTCACTCACTTCGGCACCTCGGCCAAATACATAGACGGCCTGCGCAAGAGCGGCATCGTGCCGATGCGGGAATGGAAGCTGGATTCGCTGCGCGCGGTGTTCTCCACCGGCTCGCCGCTGGTGGCGGAAAGCTTTGACTGGGTTTACGCCAATATCAAGGCCGACATCAATCTGGCCTCGGTGTCCGGCGGCACCGACATCGTGTCCTGCTTCGCGCTGGGCTGCGCCAGCCTGCCGGTCTACCGCGGCGAGCTGCAATGCCGCGGCCTGGGCATGGCGGTGGACATCTACAACGAATACGGCCGGCCGGTGCGCGGCGAAAAAGGCGAGCTGGTGTGCACCCGGCCGTTCCCGTCGATGCCGGTGGGCTTCTGGAACGACGCCGACGGCGGCAAATACCGCCAGGCCTATTTCGGCCGTTTCGACAATATCTGGTGCCACGGCGACTACGCCGAGCTCACCGCCCACGACGGCATGATCATCTATGGCCGTTCCGACGCGGTGCTCAACCCCGGCGGCGTGCGCATCGGCACCGCGGAGATCTATCGCCAGGTGGAGGTGTTCGACGAGGTGCTGGAAAGCATCGCCGTCGGCCAGCAATGGCTGGACGACGAGCGCGTGGTGCTGTTCGTGCGCCTGCGCGCCGGCGCGCGGCTGGACGAGGACCTGCAGCAGCGGATCAAGGCGCAGATCAAGACCGGCGCCAGCCCACGCCACGTGCCGGCCAAGATCATCGCCGTCGCCGACATCCCCAAGACCATCAGCGGCAAGATCGTCGAGCTGGCGGTGAAGAACGTGATCCACGGCCAACCGGTCAGCAATCTCACCGCGCTGGCCAATCCGGAAGCGCTGAAACTGTTCGAGAATCTGGACGAACTGCAAAGCTGAACCGGCGCGCGGCCCAAGAAAAACCCCCGAATCGGTTCCGATTCGGGGGTTTTGTCCATTCCCTCCGCGCTCAGCGCGGATGGACGCGCCGCAATAGCGCGAACTTCATATTGTCCTCGCGCGGGCGCGAGCCGTACCACAGCACTTCCCAGCCCGGTTCGGCCAGGCCCTCGCGCTCGGCGCGCACCACCAGCTGATAATCGCATGGCGGCGCATTGCCGGCCGGATAGGACACCAGGTCCAGGCCGGCGTAATAGCGCCAGCTGATCAGCGCCAGCTGGTTATGGCTTTCCGTCGCCACGCAGGCGGCATTGGCCGGCAGCGCCTTCATCATCCGTTCCACCACCGGCCGATAGCTCTTGGCGGCGTCGAACCACGGCAGCCACAAGGTCATGCCCAGGCCCCACAGCAGGGTCAGGCCCGCCGCCCAGTTGCTGATGGCCTGGCGGCCGCGCAAATGCTTGCGCGTCAGCGCCCACAGCCACACCAGGGTGGCGATCACCGCGCACACCGCGGCCAGGCTGGACACCTGCACCTGGTAATAAGGGCTGAAGTACTGGGCGCGCCCGGCCAGGCCCTGCGGCCAGCCGAAGTTCATCGCCGCCCAGCCGGCCCAGACCAGCAGCGCGAAGAAGCCGAAGGTCATCAGGCCGAACCAATTGAGGAAGGCCGCCGCGCCGCGCTTGAGATTGTCCAACTCCACCGCCGCCAGCAGGGACAGCGGCAGCAGCAGCGGCATCGCGTAAGTCATATTGGGCCGGCTGGACAGGGTCAGCAGGATCAGCACCACGGCGAAGAACATCAGCGGCAGTTGCAGCCGCGCCTGGTCCAGCCGCCCCCAGTTGCGGTACAGCGTCCAGCCGGCCAGCGGCCAGGCCGGAAACGCGAACCACAAGGCGTTGATGCTGTAATAGCCGAAGTCGTGGAATAGCTGCACCCGGCCAAAGCCGTTGAGCTGGCCCAGCGAGTAGTCGTTCCACCACAGGCTGAACGCCTCCGGATGGCTCTTGGCCAGCGCCAGCGGCCACACCAGGGAGGTGGGCGCGGCGATCAGCAGCGCCAGCAGCACGGTAATCGCGTATTGCTTGCAGCGCCAGGCGGAAAAGGCCGGCAGCAACAGCACCACCATCCACACCAGCATCAGCTCCATCAGACTGGCGCTGAGGAAGATCACCGCGCTGGCGGTGCCGAGCAAGGCGCCGGCCAGGCCGGGCGAGCGCAGCGTCAGCGACAAGGCGTAAAAGGCGGCGGCGAAGCCAGCGAAGCTGGCCACCACCGAAGTCAGTTGGTGGCCGGTTTCCACCAGGCCGACGCAGCCTATCAGCACCATCACCACGCTGCGGCCGTGGCGGCGGCCGATCAGGTCGCGGCCGGCCATGCCGGCCAGCAGCAGGGCCAGCGACATGAATAGCGGCGTGGCCAGCCGCGCGGCGTCGTGCGCCGCCAGCAGCCAGGGGGAAAACAGCTTGACCATGAAGGCCGCCACCCAGTAATACAGCGGCGGATTATCCAGGTAAGGCGCGCCCTGCACCGTCGGCAGCAGCCAGTTGCCGGTGTCCAGCATGCCTTGCACCGCGGACAGCACGAAGGGCTCGTCCGGCTTCCACGGGTCGTGGCCCATGATGCCCGGCCACAACCATACGAAGCACAGCAGCAGCAAGATCCACGGCTTTTCCGTCGGCTTGGCCAGGGTTTGCGATTGTTCCGAATAAGTAAGCATGAGTCTCGTTCAAACGGTTTCAGGAGAGCTCGAACCGGCCTGGAGCGCGGCCCGATCGCGGCCGGGCGCCGTTGGCGTTCGAGCTTCCCCTCAGTCGGCGGACGGCAGCGTGCCGCACAGGCGGGCCAGCAGGATGCGCCAATCCACCTTGCGCTTGGCGATGGAATTGCGCAGCTTGTTGCGGCGGCGCTGGCGCTTGTGCTCGGGATCGGCCTGTATCGTCTTCAGCCGCGCCTCGTCCCAGGCGAATTCGCCGCAGAACTCGGCCTGGCGCGCCACATCCCAGTCCGGCGCCATGCCGGCGAACACCTCAGCCAGGTAGAGCGGCGCCTCGTAACTGTAGTTCCAGTAGTGATGCAGCGCATCCCCCAGCGCCAGCGGCTGGCGGCCGTCGCAGGCCACCAGCGACCACGCCAGTTGCTCGGTCCAGTTGCGCGCTTCCACGCGCGGCAGCAGGAAATCGTTGACGCGCAAGGCGGTTTCGAAGAAAGCCACCATGCCGGCGGAGGCGCCGACCACGCCGGCGTTCCACATCGCCAGGCCCTGGGTATCGGCCACCCCCATCTTGCGCAGCTCGGCGCCGTGCTTGTCCACCGCGGCCAAATAGTCCGGGAAGAAGCCGGGGCCGAACACGCCCTCGTTGACGTGCATGCAGCTGGCGTTGCCTGCTTCCAGCCGGGCGAACAAGTCGTCCGGCACGCGCAGCCAGCGGGTGTCGCAGTCCACGTACAGCACCGCGGTGCCCAGTTCGCGCGCCGCTTTCAGCATCACTTCCAGCTTGATGCGGTGCACATAGTCGAACTGGCCGCGATAAGCCTGCAACTGCGCCCGGCTCAGGGTTTCGGTGCGGACCAGCGGATGCGCGGGCACGCTGTCCGGCGCGTCGGTGTACACCATGATCTTCACGTCCTGCCGCTGTTGCTTCAGCAACAGGTGCAACAGGCTCAACACGGAAAAGCGGGTCTGGTCGTAGTATTTCTTGCCGCCGTGGGACAGGTAAACGATGTGGATCGCCATGGCCTCAACCTTGCAGATAGGGATGCGCGCGCCGCCGGCCGGGAGCTGCCAGGCCCTGCCGCCGCCGGCGCGCCGGAATCATAGAAAAAAGGCAGCCTGAGCTGCCTTTTTCTGGGTGTCCAACGTATCCTCGGCGCTTAGCGCTTGAAGAAGCCGCCGAACTTCTGGTTGAACTTGTCAACGCGACCGGCGGTATCGACGATCTTTTGCTTGCCGGTGTAGAACGGGTGGCAGTTGGAGCAAACTTCAATGCCGAACGCGTCCTTGGACATGGTGGACTTGGTCACGAACTGGCTACCGCAGGAGCAGGTAACGGTCAGGTCTTTGTAAGTCGGGTGAATATCGGTTTTCATGTGTCTTCCTTTCAAATCGGGTACAGGGGATTTGCCTGTACTGCTTGCGAAACTATCGATTATCCGCGCTTTGCCGCCGCTTGACAAGTGCCAAATCCACTGTCAATGGCGGCGGCCACGGATCAGGCGCGGCGCCAGATGGTGCCCTGGGCGCCGTCTTCCAGCACGATGCCCTTGGCGGTCAACTCGTCGCGGATACGGTCGGACTCGGCCCAGTTCTTGGCGGCGCGCGCGTCCTTGCGCGCCTGGATCAGCGCTTCGACCTCCTCGGCCGACAATTCGCCGGCGCTGACGCCGCCCTTGAGGAAGTCCTCCGGGTCGCGCTGCAGCAGGCCCAGCACGCCGCCCAGATCCTTCAGCAGGCGCGCCTGCAGCGGGTCGCGGCTCTTGTTGACTTCACCGGCCAGTTCATACAGCACCGCCACCGCTTCCGAGGAGTTGAAATCGTCGTTCATCGCCGCCTGGAAACGCGCGGCGAACGGGTCTTGCCAGTCTATGCCGGCGGAGGCCGGCAGCTCCAGGCCGCGCAAGGCGGTGTAGAGCCGGGTCAGGCCGTGCTTGGCGTCGGCGAGGATGCTGTCGGTATAGTTCACCGGGCTGCGGTAATGGCTGCGCACGATGAAGAAACGGATCACCTCGCCGTCGAAATGGCCCAGCACGTCGCGGATGGTGAAGAAATTGCCCAGCGATTTGGACATTTTCTCGCCGTCGACATTGATGAAGCCATTGTGCAGCCAGTAATTGACGTACTGGTGGCCATGGGCGCCCTCGGACTGGGCGATTTCGTTCTCATGGTGCGGGAACTGCAGATCCTCGCCGCCGCCGTGGATGTCGAAATGCTCGCCCAGATGATGACAGCTCATCACCGAGCATTCGATATGCCAGCCCGGACGCCCCTGTCCCCACGGGCTGTCCCAGGACGGCTCGCCCGGCTTGGCCGCCTTCCACAGCACGAAGTCCAGCGGATCACGCTTGTGCGGGTCCACTTCCACCCGCTCGCCGGCGCGCAGCTTGTCCAGGGTGCGGCCGGACAATTTGCCGTAGCCTTCGAATTCGCGCACCGCGTAATACACATCGCCGTTGTCGGCGGCATAGGCCTTGCCGTTGGCGATCAGCTTCTCGATCAAGGCCACCATGCCCGGCACGTGCTGAGTGGCGCGCGGCTCGAAAGTGGGCGGCAGCAGGCCCAGCGCGGCGGCGTCCTGATGCATGTCGGCGATGGTCTCTTCCACCAGCTGCTGCGGCAGGATGCCGCGCTCGGCGGCGCGCTTGATGATCTTGTCCTCGATATCGGTGATGTTGCGCACATAGGTGACGTCGTAACCGGACGCGTCCAGCCAGCGGTAGATCACGTCGAAGGCCGTCAGCATGCGCGCATGGCCGATATGACAGAGGTCGTACACCGTCATGCCGCACACGTACATACACACCTTGCCGGGCTCTATGGGTTTGAACTCTTCTTTCTGGCGGGTCAGGGTGTTATACACGGTCAACATGATGGAAACCTATTATGAGGTTGGGTCAAAAAAGGACAATTGTAACAGAGCCGTCAAGCCCTCCGCACCGCGATTATGCGGACGCCCATGCGCGCGGCGGCCAGATCGCGGATAATGGGCTTTTACCCTAGCCTCCGCCCGCCATGAGCCATACTCCGCTTTCCGACGCCGACTACCAACGCCTGGCCGCCACGCTGAATCGTTTCCTGCCGCAGCAAGGCATGAACCTGGAGCGCCTGGACGGCTTTTTCGCCGCCCTGCTCTGCGGCCCCGAGCAGATCAAGCCGACCGAATGCCTGCCCGCCATCATCGGCGACGCCTTCGACGACGATGCAGCCTTCACCAGCGACAAAGCGCTGGAACAGTTTGTCCGGCTACTGGGCGGCCACTGGCTGGACATCGCCGCCACGCTGCGCGAGGACAGCGGCTTTCAACCGTGGCTGGACGCGGATGCCGCCGGCGAGATCCGCGGCAACGATTGGGCCGAGGGCTTCGCCGAGGGCATGCAGTTGCTGAACGAGGACTGGGGCCTGCTGTTCGACGATCCGGAACAGGCGCCGCTGCTGGAACCCATCCTGACCCTGGCCTTTGAGCGCAATCCGGACCCGGAAGTGCAAGTGCCGGCCTTGACGCCGGAACAGCGCGAGCAATGCCTGGCGGCGCTGTCCGACGCCGTGCACGGCATTTACCGCTTCTTCGCCGCCATCCGCCAGCAGTTGGAGCAGGAAGAAGAAGCACTGGAGCGGCAACAAAGGCATTGAGCCGCCGCCGGGCGCGCCTGGTCAACCGGATGGCGGCGGCGACGTTGATAAGCAGGCCGGCTCACGCCGCCTCCCACCGCCACAGGACCCACCATGAATGCCATCGAAGCCCTGCTGTTCGCCATCATCCAAGGCATCAGCGAACTTTTCCCCGTCAGCAGCCTGGGCCACGGCGTGCTGATTCCGGACTGGCTGCACTGGTCCATCAACCGCACCAGCCCGGACTTCCTGCCCTTCATGGTGGTGCTGCATCTGGGCACCGCCGCCGCGCTGCTGCTGTACTTCCGCCGCGACTGGCTGCAACTGATAAGCGGCTTCCTCAAGGCCGGCGGCAAGGCGTCCAACCCGGACACCCGGCTATTGTGGCTGTTGATCGCCGGCACCATTCCGGCCGGCCTGCTCGGCCTGCTGCTGGAGAAGCAATTGCGCGCGCTGTTCACCAGCGCCACCGCGGTGCTGATCTTCCTCAGCCTGAACGGCCTGCTCCTGCTGTGGGGCGACCGCCTGAAAAAGAAACAAGCCCACCTGGATCTGGAGCGGCTCAGCCTGTCCGGCGCGATCAAGATAGGCGCCGGCCAGGCGCTGGCCTTGCTGCCCGGCTTCTCCCGCTCCGGCGCCACCCTGGTGGCCGGCCTCGCCCATGGCCTGGACTACGCCTCTTCCGCGCGCTTCTCCTTCCTGCTGGCCACCCCCATCATCGCCGCGGCCGGCGTGCTGGAAGTGCCCAAGCTGGCGCACAGCCAGGCGCCGACCGGCTTGCTGCTGACCTGCGGCCTGCTGTCCGGCGCCTGCGCCTACGCCAGCACCTGGTTCCTGATGCGCTACTTCAAGAAAAGCGAAATCGAATCCTTGCGCCCGTTTGGCTACTACTGCCTGCTGGTCGGCGTGGGCGGCCTGCTCGTCAAGCTGCTGTGACACCACATGCCGTTATGCATGAGTCGCGCGCAAACACCATTCAAAACAGATATCTGGGCAAAACTTGACCACAGCGTGTTGGACTGATCGGTCTAGTGCTTTAGAATGAAAAAATAAGATCCAGGGCCACTCCATAGCGGTGGCCCTAACTAATTTTTTTGAAGAATGAGTGTTTTGGAAGAAAAAAGAAACGAGCGTCTGCCGGCCGACCTGGCCAGGCGCGCAACCGCCATCATCGAACTGCCCGATGGCGTGCTGGTCACGGCGGCCCGAGGCGGCCGGTACAATCTTCCTGGCGGCAAGGCCGCCCGCGGCGAACTGCGCTCCCAGGCGCTGATCCGTGAAGTGCGGGAAGAAACCGGCCTGCGCATCAACTCCATGCTGTATCTGTTCGATCACATCACCCCGTTCAACGCGCACAAGGTCTATCTGTGCATCGCTCAGGGCCAGCCGCGCCCGCAGGGAGAAATCGAACGCATCGCCTTGGTGTCCTCGCCGGACACCGACATGGATCTGTTCATCGAGGGCCGCGCCATCCTGCGCCGCTACGCGCGCTTGCGCGGCGAAGTCACCGCCAAGGGCGACGCGCTGCGCGCGCTGCTGGGCCTGGCGCGCTATATCGCCAAAGTGGACTGACGCCACCGCCGCGATGCAAAACAGGACATGCCTTGGCATGTCCTGTTTCATTTTCCGGCTCAGGCTACGGCTCAGATGCCGGTAATCGGCGCCGAACTCTCCGCCCCGCGCGCGCTGTCCGCCACGCCTGCGGGCAGATCCACCCAGCCCGCGGCCGAGCCCAGCGACAAGGCGCCAGCCAACAGCACCATGGCCACCGGCGCGAACAGCAAGACCCCCAGCGCCACTCGCAGCCGGTGGATGCCCGACACCACGGCCAGCGCATTCACCAAGACCAGGATGCCGAAGATGGACAATACCGCGTTGACCGCCAGCGCCACATCGTCCGGCAGCCAGCTGGTCAGCGGCTCGATGAACTGCAGGCCGCTGGCCACCGCCACCAGGCCGAACAGGGACTCGCGCCCTTCCCACTTGGCGAAGCGCAGCCACAGGCCGATGAAAGCGGCGAAACACAGGGTTTCCGCCAGCGTGAACAGCACCATGAACAGCATGCGGCCGGTCAGGTTGTCGCCCAGCTCCGCGGTGTCGGCGCTCGCCACCAGGCCCAGCAAGATCAGAAACACCAGGGTCTGCCAGCGTGGATACTGATAGGCATCCAGGGGCTTGACCCGGAAGCGCAGCAAATCCACCACATCGTCAATCAGCAGGCGCATGTCCGCTCTCAGTCAAAGACTACCGTCTTGTTGTTATAGGACAGCACGCGGTTGTCCATATGCCAGCGCACGGCGCGCGACAGCACCACCTTTTCCAGGTCGCGTCCTTTCTGGATCAGGTCGTCCACTTCGTCGCGGTGAGAAATGCGAGTCACTTCCTGCTCGATGATCGGGCCTTCGTCCAGATCCTCGGTCACATAGTGGCTGGTGGCGCCGATCAGCTTCACCCCGCGCGCAAACGCGCGATGGTAGGGCTTGGCGCCGTCGAAGGCGGGCAGGAAGCTGTGATGGATGTTGATCACCCGGTCCGGATAGCGCTCGACGAAGCCCTGGGACAGGATCTGCATATAGCGCGCCAGCACGATGAAATCGACGCCGGCCTCTTCCAGCAGGCGGAACTGCTCGGCCTCGGCCTCTTCCTTATTGTCCTTGGTGACCTTGATCACATGGAAGGGAATGCCGTTGAACTCCACCAGCCGGCGGCAGGTTTCGTGATTGGAAATCACCAGCGGGATCTCGCAGTCCAGCTCGCCGATGCGCCAGCGGTGCATCAGGTCCACCAGGCAATGCTCGTACTGCGACACGAAGATGGCCATCCGCGGCTTGCGGGTGGACAGCGACACCTTCCAGTTCATCGCGTGCTCGTCGGCAATCGGCTGGAAGGCGGCGGCGAAGTTCTCCATCGGCAGGGTGAAGCCGTCCACATCCCACTGCACCCGCATCAGGAACAGGTTTTCACTGGTGTCCTGATGCTGGTCCGCGTGCATGATGTTGGCGTTGTAGGTCATCAGGAAGTTGGCGATCGCCGCCACCAGGCCCTTTTTGTCCGGCGCGCTGATCAACAGCGTGGCCGATTGCTTGTCTTGACTCATGATCGAATTCTGTCGTTACTGCAAACTAAAACCGTCGATTTTACGATAGCCGGGCCGCCAGCGTCTCGCTTTGTTTGCAAGCGCCTGCCACCAAAATGGCGCCGAGAAACAAAAACGCCACCGCCGCGGTGGCGGCGATGGCGTTTTCGGCCGAACGGGCAAGCCGTTCAAGCATGCATATTGGCGGAATCCAAGGTGTTCTGCAGCAGGGTGGCCACCGTCATCGGGCCGACGCCGCCCGGCACCGGGGTGATGAAACCGGCGCGCTCGGCCGCCGTGGCGAATTCCACGTCGCCGCACAGCTTGCCGCTGTCCAGACGGTTGATGCCCACGTCGATCACCACCGCGCCCGGCTTGATCCACTCGCCCTTGACGAAGTTGGGGATGCCCACCGCCGCCACCACGATATCGGCCGCAGCCACTTCGGCGGCCAGATCGGCGGTGGCGCTGTGGCACACCGTCACCGTGGCGCGCGCCAGCAGCATTTCCAGCGCTTGCGGACGGCCGACGATATTGGACGCGCCGACGATCACCGCCTTCTTGCCCTTGGGATCAATGCCGTATTCTTCCAGCAGCGTCATCACGCCGCGCGGCGTGCACGGCCGCAGCAGCGGCATCTTGATCGCCAGCCGGCCCATATTATAGGGATGGAAGCCGTCGACATCCTTTTTCGGGTCGATGCGCTCGATCACCGCTTGCGGATCGATCTGCTTGGGCAGCGGCAATTGCACCAGGATGCCGTCCACCTCCGCGTCCGCGTTCAAGCGGTCGATGATGTCCAGCAGCTCCTGTTGGCTGGTGTTGGCCGGCAGGTCATAGGCCAGCGAACGGATGCCGGCTTTCTCGCAGGAGCGCTTCTTGCTGCCCACGTAGACCGCGGACGCCGGGTCCTCGCCCACCAGGATCACCGCCAGCGCCGGGGCGCGCTTGCCCGCTGCCACGCGCGCCTGCACGCCCTCGCCCACCTTGGCGATCAGTTTTTCCGCTACCGCTTTACCGTCAATCCGTTGTGCTGCCATGGGCCGATTCCATAAAAGAAGCTGAAAAAGAAGGCGCATATTCTCGCATTTTTCCGCTGCTTCTGAAATGGCGCTGCGCAACAAAACTTACTTAACATCAAGATAAATAAAGAAAACCGCCATCCAGCCTTCCACTTTCCCGATATTGCGCCTCTCAGCGACCGCAATTTAATTGCAAACGGGTGTTGACAGCCTAAATCGCCATCCGTATAGTTGCGTTCTCTGTCGTCGGGGCGTAGCGCAGCCTGGTAGCGCACCTGATTTGGGATCAGGGGGTCGCGAGTTCGAATCCCGCCGCCCCGACCAGCAGTAAGACGGAGCCCGACCGAGCGCCCGTAGCTCAACCGGATAGAGCACCGGCCTTCTAAGCCGGGGGTTACAGGTTCGAGTCCTGTCGGGCGCGCCAAGATTTTTGTAGTACAATGCAGTCGTTGTTTCAGTGGTGGATGTAGCTCAGTTGGTAGAGTCCAGGATTGTGATTCCTGTTGTCGTGGGTTCGAGCCCCATCATCCACCCCACCCTATTCAAGTTGCCGCCCTAGGGCGTTGACTCACCGCTTTCTGCGGTGGATGTAGCTCAGTTGGTAGAGTCCAGGATTGTGATTCCTGTTGTCGTGGGTTCGAGCCCCATCATCCACCCCAAGCCTTAAAAACCCGGCCTAAACGCCGGGTTTTTTCATTTTGGCGACCCCTAAGGTCAGTTTTGGGCCTTGTCTGACAGTTCAAGCTCCGTATAATCGAATACATTCGCATGACACCGCTTGACTGACCTAAGACACCCACCACCATGACCACCTTGCAGCCAATCAAGCGCCAGACGCTCACCAGTGCCGTAACCGAATCCCTGCGCCAGCGCATTCTCTCCGGAGAATTCGCCGATGGCCAACAGCTGCGCCAAGAAGCGCTGTCCAATGAATACGGCGTCAGCCGGGTGCCGGTGCGCGAAGCGCTGCGCCAGCTCGAAGCCGAAGGCCTGATCCAGATCATCGACCACAAAGGCGCGCTGGTGTCCAAGCTGTCGCTGGAAGACGTGCTGGAACTGCTGGAAATCCGCGCGATGCTGGAAGGTTCGGTGCTCAAAGCCGCCATCCCCTGTCACACCAGGGCCGATCACGATCTGGCCCAGCAAACCCTGCGCGAATTCGAACAAGCGCTGCGCAACAACGACGTGCGCCACTGGGGCGAATTGAACTCTCGCTTCCATCTTGCGCTGTACCGAGCCGCCAAGCGGCCAAACACGCTGGCGCTGATCGAGCAACTGCACAATAAAACCGACCGCTACACCCGGATGCAGATCTTGTTCACCCGCACCATGGAACGGGCGCACGAGGAACACAGCAAACTGCTGGAGCTGTCACGCCAAGGCAAGGCAGATGAAGCCGCGGAATTCATCCGCTTTCACATTCTGTCCGCCGGCCACGCGCTGGAAGACTACCTGCGCAACCAAAGCCCGCAGAACGCCTTGAGCTGAAACCCGCCGCTCCGTCTTCAAATTATTTGAACCTGGCGCGCAATTCTTTGCGCTATCAAGCGCCATGGCGGCGCGTAATAATCCGATCATGCCAACCGCCGGACGCGAGTCCGGCCCCACAGGGAGACATGGTCATGCAACACTCTTTCATCAGCCGGGAAGCAGAGCGCCTGGTCGACGGCCAAGCGGTGACCGACGGCGCAGGCGTGCGCCTGCTTCGCGTGCTCACCGCCGATCTGCAGCGACGGCTGGACCCATTCCTGATGCTGGACGAATTCCGCTCCGACAATCCCGGTGATTACATCGCCGGCTTCCCCAGCCATCCGCACCGGGGCTTCGAAACCGTCACCTATATGCTGGCAGGCCGCATGCGCCACCGCGACAACGCCGGCAACGAAGGCCTGCTCGGACCCGGCGGCGTGCAATGGATGACCGCCGGCCGCGGCATCGTCCATTCCGAGCTGCCGGAACAGGAAGACGGCCTGATGCATGGCTTCCAGCTGTGGCTGAACCTGCCGGCGGAACGCAAGCTGTGCGCGCCGTGGTATCGCGACATTCCCGCAGCCGAGATTCCAACAGCCCCTGCCGACGGCGCGGCGCGGCTGATCGCCGGGCGTTGGCGCGGCCAGGCCGGCGCGGTGGAGCGGGAGCTCACCGAACCGCTCTATCTGGATCTGCATCTTGACGCCGGAGGCGAAGAGGCGCTGGAGATACCCTCCGGCCACAACGCGTTCATCTACGTCTACCAGGGCGAGGTCGCCGTCGGTGCGCAGCAACGCGGCGTCAAGGCAAGGCAGATGGCGGTGCTGGACAATCGCAACGGCGGCAACGGCGTCAGCGTTCGCGCCGAGATCGACAGCCGCTTGTTGCTGATTGCCGGCAAGCCCTTGGGCGAACCTATCGCCCAGTGGGGGCCGTTTGTGATGAATACCCGCGAGCAAGTGGAAGAAGCCATCAGCGATTTCCGCGACGGACGCTTCTGACCCGCATGCCATTGCCTGGAGGCATTATGCCGCTACTCACCCAAACCATCGCCAGCCTGGACCGCGACATCGGCTTTCCGGTACGCCGACTGCTGCCCACCCGCCAGGCGCGCCGCGTCGGCCCCTTCGTGTTTCTCGATCACATGGGCCCGGCCCATTTCGCCGCCGAAGGCAGCGCCGGTGATGTACGGCCGCATCCGCACATCGGCCTGGCCACCGTCACCTATCTGTTTTCCGGCGCGATGATGCATCGCGACAGCCTGGGCACGGTGCAGCGCATCGCGCCCGGCGCGGTCAATCTGATGACCGCCGGCAGCGGCATCACCCACTCCGAGCGGGTGCCGGCCGACATCCGCCAGCAAGGCGTGGCGGTGGAAGGCATGCAGTTGTGGCTGGCGCTACCGGATGAACTGGAGGAATGCGAGCCGGCCTTCGCCCATTACCCGGCCGAGGACTTGCCGCGCTGGAACCAGAACGGGGTGGAACTGAACCTGCTGATCGGCGAAGGCTGGGGCCATCGCTCGCCGGTCGCCTATCCGCTGCCGGTGTTCTACGCCAGCGCCGCCATGCCGGCCGGCGCGCGCTTGGCGCTGCCGCAAGGCGTGGACGAACTGGCCGCCTATGTCGCCGCCGGCGAACTGGACGTGGACGGCGCCACGCTGAACGTCAACGAATTGGGCCTGCTGCAAACCGGCCAGGGCGGCGAACTGCTCGCGCTCAGCGACAGCCGGGTGATGCTGCTAGGCGGCACGCCGCCGGCCAGCCCGCGTTATCTGGACTGGAACTTCGTGTCCAGCAACCGCGATCGTTTGGCTCAGGCGCGCGCGGACTGGATTGCGCAGCGCTTCCCGATGGTGCCGGGGGAGACGGAGTTCATTCCCCTGTGAGAACCTGTTTACGATCTACTACGCTTCGGCGATACGGCGTTGAAAACGCCTTCAAAATGCTCATGTACAGTGTGTACATTCCGCTTTTTCCGCCGTTTTCGCCTTGTCTCGCCCTGGCTCGCGAGATCGGAAACACGTTCTAAGGGAACAGCCCCAAAACAAAACCCCCGCCAGTTTCCTGACGGGGGTTTTCGCTCGGATCGAACGCCTTACTTGCTCTGAATGCCGCCTTGTACCACGGTCGACGTATTCTGATGCTCGGCGCGGATCAGCGGCGCCTTGCCGGAAGTCACATCGCTGACCGCCTGCTTCAGGATGCCGGACGGGGTGCTGTTCAGCTTGACCCCGCCGCCACCGTTGTAGCGTTCGGTGGCGATGTCGGCGGTTTCCACCTTGGAATCGCCCAGGTCCACCTTGCCATTGGCGGACGACACGGTCGCGCCGGTCAGCTGGGTCTTGCCGCCCACTTGCAGCGTCACGCCGTCGGTGCCGGCGATGCCGGTGACCGTGCCCACCGAGTTGTCGCGCTTGACGCTGACGTCCACGTCGGCCTTCAGCTCGGTGCCCTTGTCCTGGGCGTTCAGCAGCTTGTCCTTCAGCGTGTTGCCGCCTTTGCGCGCCAGGGTGTCCAGCGTGCCGGACTTGGCCGGGCCGGAAGTCGGCTGCTCGGGCAGGGTGACGGTTTCACTGTTGGCGTTGAAGCTCACCGCATTGGTAGTATCTTCCTTCAGGCCCTTGTTGAAGGCGAAGCTGTCGTACTTCTCCTTCACCTTGTCGGACGCGGCGTTGACCAGTTCGGTGCCCTTCTCCTTCACCTTGTCCTTCAGCGGACCGGCCTTGTCGGCGACCTGATCGACCAGGCCGTCCTCCTTGCCGTTGGAGCTGTTGACGCCCAGCGCCACGTCCACCTTCACGCTGTTGTCGCGATCCTGACGGCTTTCCAGCGCCAGCTTGCCGCCCACCTGGCCAGTGACGGTCTTGCCGCTGACATTGGCGCCGGCCAGGGTGGCGTTGCCCTCGGCGTTCAGTTCCACTTGCTGCTTGGCGGTCACGCTGGCGTTGGCGTTGCTCAGCTTGTCCTGCTGATCCACCTTCACCTCCAGGCCAGCCTTGATGTCATGCACGTTCTTGGTGCTGTCAGGCTTGATCTGGCCGTTTTCCTTGTCGCTGCTGGCCTTGTTGCCGCCGCCGATATTGCCGGCCACGCTCCAGTTGTTGCGTTGGCTGCTGGACTGCGCCGACTCCAGGCGGATATCGCCCTGGCTGTCCAGCTTGGCGCTGTCGCCCTGCACCTGGGCGCCGCTCAGGCGAATGCCGCCGCTGCCGGACTCGATGCTGGCTTTGCCGCCGCTGACCACGCTGCCGCCGGCCTGGCTGCGGCTGGACTCGTCGGTGCTGGCGTAATTGCCGCCAGCGCCCACATTAAAGCCCTTGCTCGCCTTGTCCTGGCCATTGCTCTGGCTGCCGCCGGCCTTGAGGTCGAAGCCCCACTGGCTGCCGGACTTGTCGGCGCTGGATTCGGCGGCCTTGAACTCCACCTTGTCGCCCTGCAAGGTCACATCGCCGCGGCTGGCGATCTTGTCGCCCTGCAGACCCAGCTTACCGCCGGCCGTCAAGCTCACGCCGGCGTCGGCGTCCACGCCGCCGGTCACCGCGGTGCTGGACTTGGCTTGCTGCTTGTCCACGTTCACAGCCACCCCGCCGCTGCCGCCGACATTCTTGCCGCCGCCCTCGATCGGGCTGGTGGTGATGGCCAGATTGGCCTTGCCGCCCACGGTGTGCTGCTCGCTGCTGCTGCTGTTATTGGCCTGACTGAAGCTCAGGTCGCCGCCGGCATTGACGCTGGCCGCGGCCTTGCCGCCGGAGATGGCCACGCCCTGGTAAGCGGCGTTGTTGTCCACGTCCACCTTGACGCCGTTGCCGGCGCGGATGCCGCCGGTGACCGCGGTGGAGCTGGACGAGGCGCTGGTCACCGTGCTGCCGCTGCCGGCCGCCTTGACGTTCACATCCTCGCCGGTGGTGGTGTAGACGCGCACGCCGACATCGGCCTCGGTCTTGCTGCCGCTCTGGCTCTGGGTATTGGCCGCGGCGCTGAACTGGTGGCTGTCAGCCTTGATCTCCACCGTGTTGCCGGCCTGGTACTGGGTGCCTTGATCGCTGAGCCCGGCCTTGGCGTCCACCTTGATATTGCCACCGTTCAGGCTGCTGGCCTGCGCGGTGCTGGACTGGCGGGTTTCCGAGCCGACGCCGGCCTTGACGCCGACATCCACGCCCAGATTGGCCGCGCCCAGATCGCCGGCGGCGCCGGCCGCGCCGATCACATCGCCCTTGACCACTTTTTCGCCGGCCGCCACCAGCGGACGGGTCACGCCGCTGTAATCGGCGTTGACGCCCACTTCCACGCCCCAATGACTGCTGTCGGTGGTGGTTTTCTGGGTGCTGTTGGCCGCCTGGTTGTCGATGCGGCCGCCAGCCAGCTTGATGTCGCCATCCGCCTTGACCTGGGTGCCCTGGTTGCGGATGTCGCCTTCGCCATTGCCGGCGACGATGCTGACCCCGCCCTTGGAGTTGATCGCGCTGACCTGGGCGGTGCTGCTGTCGGACTGGCTGCGGCTGTTCTTCTGGTCCACGCCCAGCGCCACGCCGGTCTTGTCCAGGCCGGCGTCAATATAGATGCCACCGCCGGTGACGCTGCTGCTCTTGCTTTCCTTCACCGTGTCCTGCGCCGCGTTCAGGCTGACGTTCTGGCCGCTGAGGGCCGCGCCGCCGGCGCCGGCGTTCAGCTTGGAGCCGGTCACGGTCAGATCGCCCTGGGCATTGAGCGCCACCTTGTCGCCGGACAGCGTCGCCGCCTGGTTCTGGGTCGCGTCGCGGTCCACGCTGTTGCTGCTGTGCTCGATGCGCACGCCGCCGCGGTACTGCTTGTCGCCGGTGATCTCGCCGACGCCGCGCAGCGCCAGCTCGGTATCCTTGCTCTTCACCGTGTCGCGGGTCTGCGACGCCGCCACCTTGATGTCGCCGTTGGCGGCCACGTTCAATTCGCCGCCGGCGCGCACCTGGCTGCCGCTGATCGCCACGTCCTTGGCGGACTGGATGCTCAGATTGGTGTCGGACTTCAGCTCGGCGTTGACCGCCTGCTGCTGGCTGGCATTGCCCTTGCTGCTGCTCTTGGTGATGTTGAAGGCAGTACCGCTGCGCTGATCGGTACGGGTTTGCGATTGATTGACCACGCTGTCGATGCTGATGTCGCCGTTGCGGCTGATCGCCACCGCGTCCCGCTCGCCGCGGGCGCGGCTGCCGGCGATCGCCACGCTGTCGCCGCGCAGCGTCAGCTTGCCGCCGGCGGTCAGATCGCTGCCGTTGTTGACGGTGTCGGTCTTGCCGTTGTCACGGTTGCCGCCGCCGCCGATGCCGCCCCAATACACCTGGTCGTTGCGCTGGCTGTTCTGGTTCGTCGTCTGCTGCACGCCCAGGCCGAGCGCGCCGCCCGCGTCCAGGGAGGCGTCGCGGCCGGCGGCCAGCTTGGCCGCCTTGGCGTCGATATCGCCGCTGGCGCGGATATCCAGATCACGGCCGGCGCGCAGCTGGCTTTGCGCCAGGCGCTGCTCGCTGGAAGCATGGTTCCAAGAGCCGGTTTCCAGGCTGGCGCCGTCGTTCTTGCGGTTGCCCCGGTCGTTGCGGGTATCGGTTTCCGTCACGCCGCTCAGCTTCACGCCGCCGTCGGCCTGCAGGCGGATGTCCTGGCCGGCGCTGACGCTGCCGCCGCGGATGGCGATCTGGCCGCGCGGCTGCGCGCCGTCCACCGCCTGGTTATCCGCCGCGGTCGCCGCCGCGGTCAGCGTGGCGTCCTGCTCGGCGCGGATGCGCACGCCTTCCTGGCGCTGGCTGGTTTCGCTTTGGTCACGGTTATAGGCCCAGGAGTTTTTCCAGGCGTGATTGCTGCTGCTGGACGCGCTGTCCGCCACTTGGCTGTCCAGTGTCAGATCCTTGCCGCTGAGCGCCACATTGCGGCCATTGATGTCGGTGGCGGCCAAGGTCGCCGCGTCGCCGGCGCTGAGGCTCACATCGTCGCGCGCGCTGATGACGCTACGCTTGATGCGAGTGTCGCTGCTGTTGCTGGCGGTATTGGTTTCACCGGTCTTCCAGATAAACCAGCTCTCGTCGTGGCTGCTGTCCTGGGTGGTGGAGGTTTCCGCCCGGCCGCGGCTGTCGATCTGGCGCGCGGCCAGCGCCACCTTGCCTTCGCTGGCGCGGATCTGCGCGCCTTCCAGCGCCAGTTTGCCCTGGCGCGCGTCCACCGACACTTCCTGCGTGCCGTTCAGGCTGCCGCCCACATTGACGCCGGCGCCGTCGGCGGTGCTGATGATATTGATGCGGCCGGCCTGCATCGCGCCCAGGAACACGCTGTCCAGCGAACCCACGCCTTCCGGCGCCTTATCGCTGCGCAGCACCTTGGCGTCCTGGCCCTGGTAATCCACCAGGTTGAAGCCGGCGCGGACATTCAACTGCTCGCGCGCGGCGACATTGCCGCGCACATCGATGCGCGGCGCGATCAGGTCCAGCACATTGACGCCGCTCAGACCGGCGCCGTTGACGCTGAGCGCGTTGCCGTTCATCGCCGCCTGCAAGGAGGTGATGGCGCCGTTTTCGATATTGGCGTTGCCCACCAGCAGCGACGCGCGCGGCGTGTTGATAAAGCCGCAGCCGCTGCAAGTGATGCCGTTGGGGTTGGCCAGCACATAGTCGGCGGCCTTGCCGAACACTTCCTGCTTGCCCAGCAGCAAGGACGGGTTGCGGCTGATCACTTCGTTCAAGATCACGCTGGCTTCGCGCCCGCCCAGCAAGGCATTGGCGCCCAACTGGCCGGCCAGTTGCGATTGGCCGCCGGCGGTGGAGTTGTTGAACACCGCGCCCGGCTTGCCGACATTGAAATCTTGGTATTGGTTATGCGACAGGCCCGCGGCGCTGGGCGCCACGATATTGACCACCGCCGCGCCATTGGCGGCGTTGCTCACCTGCGGCTGCGCGCCGCTGCCGCCGGCGACGATGCCGGCCGCCATCGCGGCTTCCACCGCCCAAAACGCCAGGGTCAGCGCCGCGGCCACTTTCCCCGTTACCGATAAGCCGAAATTTATTTTTTTCTTCATGATTTGAGTCCCGTTCATTCAGAGAACAAGCAGATTCGGTCCAAAACCGTCTATCCAGACAACCCATGTTCCGTGGGCCTTTCCAGCCTGCCAGCCGGACTAGCCCGCAATGAAACATACGTTTGATTTCGAATCTACGTCTCTTTTTAAATCAATTCAAATGAAATACTGCCAATATCGCTTAGTCGCCTTCGCGGCGAATTTCTTTCAAAAAAAGTTCACGTCAAAAAATAAATCACAACGACATCACCAGGACAGCGCCAGTTTGGCAAATAGCTGATGTCCTTCCTGCTGCCAGCCGGCCGGCTTGTACAAGGGCCGGCTGTACTCCAGGTCCAGGCTGGCCTTGCGGTAGCTGAAAGCCAGACCCAGGCTGGCGCCGGCAATGCTCTGCCATTGCTGAACCGAGCGATGCGGCAACACCCGGCCGCCGTCCAGGCCGATACGCGGCGTCACGCCGATGCCGGCCAGTTCGAAGCGGCGCGACAAGGTATTGCGCCAGGACCAGCCGGTTTCCCCGGCCAGGGTGTTGCGGCGGAAACCGCGCACCGCGCTGGCGTCGGACACATCCATCTGTTCGACGCCGGGCAGATAATCGCGGCTGGTCTGGCCAGTCAGCGCGCTATTGAGCTGATACGGTCCGCCAGGCAGGCCCAGGCTTTGAAACCAGTTCAGCGACGCCTTCCACTTGGTGAACTGCGGATTGGGGCCGTCCGGCGCGCGCGGGTCCGGCGCGCTGGCGCCCAGCCAGCGCGTGCCGCGCTGCACGCCGGCGTCGGCGATCAATACGCCGCCGCTGAGCAATTGCAAGCGCGACAGGCCCAGTTCGGCCACGCTCAGCGTCGGGCTGGTGATCTCGATCTCGCTGTCGAGAAAATAATTGCGCACCCGCTTATGCGTCAGTTGCGCCATCAGCGAAGTGGTCTGGTCCTGGCCGCGGCTCAGCACCCGGTCCACGCGCAGGCCGCTCTGTGCGGTGCGCCCGGACAAATTCACCGCGCTGTACTGCAATTGCAGCGGGTTCAGATAATCGGCGCGGCTGGCGAAGGCGCTGAAAGTCCAATAGCCGTAAGGCAGGGAATAAAACAGCGATTCGCTGCGGCTATGCCGCACCGCGTTGTCGTTGCTGGTGCGCTGCGCCGACACGCTGACGAAATCGGACAGACCCAGCGGGCTGTCCCAGGACAGGCCCACGCCGGCCTGCACCCGGCCGGTGCTATCGCGGCCGGTGTTGTCGGCGTTGAAGTTCAAGCGCCAGGGCGCGTCCTTATTGTTGCGCAGGCTGAGGATGGAGCCGCCCACGGTTTCGCCGGGCAGGATGTCCAGCGTCGCCTTGCTGGACGGCAGGCGGTTGGCCTGGTCCAGACCCTGATCGGCGTCGTGTATGTTCAACGGCCGGCCGATCACGCCGGGAAACAAGGTGGCCGGATTGCTGCGCCGGTCGTCGCTGACGATCTTCTCCACCCGTCCTTCGTGCACGCGCAAGATCAGCACGCCCTGCTCGTCCGGCCCTTCCGCCGCCACGCGCGCGGCGATATAGCCCTTCTTCAGATAGAGCTGGGTCAAGCCGCGGCTATAGCGGTTCAACTCTTCGTTGTTCAGGCAATCGCTGGCCAGTTCGCCCAGCGAGGCCACTTCCTTGCGGCTCAGCAGCTTGATGCCGGCCAGGCGCACGCCCTTGACGCGCAGGCAGTCCATCTCGCCCATCTCCGCCGCTTCCGGCCGGTGCATGGTATTGCTGTCCGGCAGCATCTGCCGCAAGCGCTGCTGCTGGATGATGGCGTCGAAACGGCGGCTGTTGTCCTGCAACAGGCGCCGCGAATCGTTTTCCATCTGCTGATGCATGCTGCCAGACATGCCGGGCACTTCCGCGGCCTGCGCCGCCACGCCCCAGCAGACGATCCCCGCCATCTGCCAGAACTGAGCTGGCGATGGTTTTTTGTATTTAATCATCATCGGATTCGTAACTATTTTTAAATAAAGGAAAACAGAAATTCCATGACGCGTCCAGACTAATGAGAATAATTATCAAATAATGACACTATTACCCAGACTTGATGCCAGCCTTGCGGCCTTAGCGCAACAGAAAATTCAATACGAATAAAAAAACCCGGCCAATGGCCGGGCTTATCCCTTAGTCGTTTGATTCTGAAATATCTTTCAGAAGATCAGAAAAAACTTATTCGAATACAAAGCGTGCGCGCTTGATATTGCACAGCAATTCATAGGAAATGCTGCCGGCGGTGGCGGCCACCTCGTTGACCGACACCGTGTCGCCCCACAGCTCCACCTCGCTGCCGATGCCGGCGGCGGGCAGTTCGCTCAGGTCCACGGTGATCATGTCCATCGACACCCGGCCGATGATGCGCGAGCGGCGGCCGTCCACCGCCACCGGGCTGCCGCTGGAGGCCAGCCGCGGATAGCCGTCGGCGTAGCCGCCGGCGATCAGGCCCACCCGGGTCGGCCGTTCGGTAACGAAGTTGTTGCCGTAGCCGATAGGCTCGCCGGCGGCCAGCTCGCGCACGCCGAAGATGCGGCTGCTCAGCCGCATCACCGGTTTCAGCTCATCGCCCTGCGGGAAGCCCGCCGGCAGCGGGCTGGCGCCGTAAAGCAGGATGCCGGCGCGGCCCCAGTCGCGGCGCGAACGCGGATGACACAGGATGCCGGCGGAATTGGCCACGCTCTCCTCCCCCGGCAGGCCGGCGGTGGCGGCGTCGAAGCTTTCGATCTGCGCCAAGGTCATCGGCACCGTCGGCTCGTCGGCGCGGGCGAAGTGGGTCATCTTGACGATGCTCTCCGCCTTGCCGCTGGCCTGCAAACGCTCCCAGGCCGCGCGGTAATGCCGCGGCAAAAAGCCCTCGCGGTGCATGCCGCTGTCCAGCATCAGCCAGACGCGGAACGGCGCGGCCGGCTGGGCCTCTTCCAGCATGCGCAGCTGTTCTTCGCTCTGCACCACCAGCCACAGCCGGTGGCGCTCGACTTCGGCCAGCTCGGCCGCCTCGAACACGCCTTCCAGCAGCAGGATGGGCGCGCTCACGCCGGCGGCGCGCAGGTGCAGCGCCTCCTCAAGGCAGGCGACGGCGAAACCGTCGGCGACATCGGCCAGCGCCTGGGCGCAACGCGCCGCGTCGTGGCCGTAGCCATTGGCCTTCAGCACCGCCAATACCCGCCCGCCGTGCTGGCGCTTGGCCAGCAGGTAGTTGTCGCGCAGGTATTGGGTGCGGATGGTGGCGATCAGCGGCCGCATGCTCAAGCGCCCGCCACGGCCGGCCGCGCGGCCGGCACCACCAGGGTCTCGCCCTGTTTGGCGTAGCGCTGCATGGACAGGCCGTCCAGGCTGATCTCCGGCTTGGCGCCGGTGATGATGTCGGCCAGCACCTTGCCGGAGCCGGCGCCCATGGTCCAGCCCAGGGTGCCGTGACCGGTGTTCAGCGACAGATTGGCGAAGCGGGTGCCGCCGACGATGGGCGTGCCGTCCGGCGTCATCGGGCGCAGACCGGTCCAGAAGCTGGCGGCCGGGATGTCGCCGCCGTTCGGATACAGATCGCCCACCACCATTTCCAGCGTCTCGCGGCGGCGCGGGTTCAGCGACAGATCGTAGCCGGACAGCTCGGCCATGCCGCCGACGCGGATGCGGTCGTCGAAACGGGTGATCGCCACCTTGTAGGTTTCATCCAGCACCGTGGACACCGGCGCGCCGGCCGGATTGGTAATCGGCACGGTCAGCGAATAGCCCTTGACCGGGTAAACCGGAATATCGATGCCCAGCGACTTGACCATGTCGCGGGAGAAGCTGCCCATCGCCACCACGTAGTGATCGGCGGTCAGCAAATCGTCGCCGACGCGGATGCCGGTGATGCGCTTGCCGTCGCTCTCGATGCCGCCCACGCTCACGCCGAAGCGGAACTCCACGCCCTTGGCGCGCGCCATCTCGGCCAGGCTGGCGGTGAACAGATTGCAATCGCCGGTTTCGTCATTGGGCAGTTGCAGGCCGCCGGTCAGCTTGTGCTTGACGCTGGCCAGCGCCGGCTCCACCTCGGCGCAGCCGTCCCGGTCCAGCACCTTGAAATCCACGCCGCATTCCTTGAGCACGGCGATGTCCTTGCTGACGCCATCGACCTGGGCCTGGCTGCGGAACAGCTGCAGCGTGCCGCCCTGGCGCGCCTCGTAGCCGATGCCGGTTTCGGCGCGCAGCTCTTTCATCTTGTCGCGGCTGTATTCGGCCAGACGCATCATCCGGCTCTTGTTCACCGCGTAAGCGTCTTCATTGCAGTTGGCCAGCATCTTGGCGATCCACTGCAGCTGGTACAGGCTGCCATCCGGCTTCACCGCCAGCGGCGCGTGGCGCTGGAACAGCCATTTGGCCGCCTTCAGCGGAATGCCCGGCGCGGCCCAGGGGGTGGAATATCCGGGGGAAATCTGGCCGGCGTTGCCAAAGCTGGTTTCCAAGGCCACGCCTTCCTGGCGCTCCAGCACCGTCACATCGCAGCCCGCCTTGGCCAGATACCAAGCCGTGGACACACCCAGAACACCGCCGCCCAGCACGATCACCTTCATTTTCTCTCTCCGTTTGCAGCACTACATGGCTATAGTGATTTTGCGTAGTATATTAATGAAACACTGGGTTTTTTCACCAAAGTAGCGTCAGACTACAGATTTTTAAACTGCAAACTTTTATATACATAGTGAAAACATGAAGAAAAGTTCAAGCAGCGACAAAGCGCTGGATAAAACCGACCTGAAAATCCTGCGCCTGCTGCAGAAAAACGGCCGCATCTCGATGACGGAACTCTCTGAAAAGGTGGGACTTTCCACCACGCCGTGCACCGAGCGGGTACGCCGCATGGAGCGCGACGGCATCATCGAAGGCTATTACGCCCGCCTCAATCCGCATGCGATGGGCGCGGCGCTGCTGGTGTTCGTGGAGATCAAGCTGGAAGCCAAATCCGGCAATATCTTCGACGCCTTCCGCCGCGAAATCATGCGTATCCCGGAAATCCTGGAATGCCACCTGGTGTCCGGAGAATTCGACTACCTGATCAAGGCGCGCATCCCGGACATGTCGATGTATCGCAAGCTGCTGGGCGACATCCTGCTGCAACTGCCCTCGGCCAAGGAATCCAAGAGCTATGTGGTGATGGAAGAGGTCAAGGAGACGCTGCAACTACCGCTGGGAGAATAAATTAACCCTTTAAAATCATGCGATTGCACTTGATTTAAATCAAAAAAGGCTTGCATTCCCCTTCCGTCTCAGCCAAACCACAAGCAGCTGTTGCTTGAGTGAAACTACCTAGGCGGGAGATGAGGATGTTCGGCTTCATGAAGGCGGTCGACAAGACCGCGGACGCGGCGCGCCAGGTGCGCCAATTGGAAAGCGTGCTGGACCACGCCGACAATCTGATCATGCTGTGCGACACCAGCCGCGACAACACAATCTTTTACATGAACAAGACCGCGCGCGAGATTCTGGGCCGGCATCGAGAAATGATGAACCAGAAATTCCGCGCCGGCGTCGACGTCAAGAACGCCCACGGCCACAGCATCCACCAATTCCACCGCGACCCGGAGCACAACCGCCGCATCCTGGCCGATCTGGCCAGCCGCAAGATAGACCAGCATATCGCGATGATTCCGGTGGGCGAGGTCATGTTCAAGACCAAGGTGTTTCCAATCTGGGACACCGCCCATCCCGATCAACTGCTGTGCTTCATGGCCAGTTTTCAGGACGTGTCCGCCGAAGTGCGCGCCCAGCAACTGCAGGATCAAGGCAATCAGCGCCGCGAATTCCTGGAGGTCCGCATCAACGAGTTGTCGGAAAACATGCAGGCGATGAGCGCCACCATCCAGAACGTGGCGGTGCAAACCGCCTCCGCCTCCGAATCCTCCGAGCTGATGCTGGGCGAGGCCAAGAAAAGCATGGCCATCGTCAGCGACACCAACCAGGGCATGCTGCAGGTGGGCGCCATGGTGCGCCAGACCGCGGACAGCCTGGTCTCGCTGGGCCAACGCTCGGAAGCCATCGGCCACATCGTCAACGTGATCAAGGACATCGCCGACCAGACCAATCTCTTGGCCTTGAACGCGGCGATCGAGGCGGCGCGCGCCGGCGAGATGGGCCGCGGCTTCGCCGTGGTGGCGGACGAGGTGCGCAAGCTGGCCGAGCGCACCACCAAGGCCACCCAGGAAATCGGCGACATGATCCGCGCGATCCAGGGCGAGGTGCAGCAAAACGTGCGCGCCATCGAGCAAGGCCGCGAACAGGTGCAGACCACGGAAAGCGACTTCCAGCGCGCCGAGGGCGCCTTGCAAACCATAGTCGGCGAGATCAACACCATGCGCAATTTCGTGGTGGAAATCGCCAACGCCGCGGAAGAACAGGCCGCCACCTCGCAGGACATCGCCGATAAGCTCAGCGACATCACCCGGCAGGACTGAAGTAAAAACGCTTCACAAGCAAAGGATGGGGCGGAATAATGAAACGCCCCACCCTTCGCTTCGAGGCCAGACATGAGCTTAGCGTCCGTCCAGGCGTTTTTCGCCGCCCGTCAGCTGGACATCCCCATCATAGAGCTGGAAGTCAGCACCGCCACCGTGGCGGAAGCCGCCGCCGCCCACGACGTGGAGCCCGGCCGCATCGCCAAGACCCTGGCCTTCCGCCTGAACGACGGCCGCGACGTGATCCTGGTGGCGCGCGGCGACGCCCGCATCGACAACCGCAAGTTCAAGGACGCCTTTGGCAAGGGCAAGATGCTGCCGCCGGACGAGGTGGAAGCCATCACCGGCCATCCGGTGGGCGGCGTCTGCCCGTTTGGCCTCGCCACCGAGCTGCCCATCTATCTGGACGTGTCGCTGCAAGCCTACGACGAAGTGCTGCCGGCCGCCGGCGCCGTCCACAGCGCGGTGCGGCTATCGCCGCAGCAGCTGCACCACATCACCCAGGCCGACTGGGTGGATGTGTGCCAGGCTTTTGCCTAAGAACCTGTTCAAAGTCTGCTGCGCTTCGGCGATACGGCGTTGAAACCGAGCTCAAAATGCTCATGTACCACTTGTACATTCCGCTTTTTCGCTCGTTTTCGCCTTGTCTCGCCCTTGCTCGCGAGACTTTGAACAGGCTCTAAGAGCCTGTTCACGATCTGCCTCGCGTCGTCCTGAGCCGCGCGGCCGAAACGATGCAAAAAGCCGCCGTTTGTCGCCAAACGACGGCTCAAGCTTTCCCGCGGCGGAATCCCCGCCGCCTGCCACGCCAGGCCGGCGCGCTATTGAGACGCCCGCGCACCCCGGCCAAGGCACCGCCACCGTCTTCCCATGCGGCGCGGCGACATACAGGCCGGACAGGCGCAGCCAGCAGTCAGCGCTTAGGCGCGGCGGTAGCCGGCTTTCAGCCTGTCAGGATCAAGGGAAAACAAGGTTCGCGGAACGCGATTCGAATCAATCATGACTTACACCTCCAAGATGGGTTAAGCCTGCTCCCCGCTGCTAAACGGGAGCGGCAGGCACCTGACAGGGTTAGCAGACCGGCATCTTGGAACCGGCAGCCCACGGGGGGCTCCCCGCCAGCGCCTGCCATCTATGCGTGCGCCGACACAAACCAAGCCACGACGAAGTCGCTTGGTCTGCCAAGATGCAAGAAGGGCTGCTAAACCCCTTGTGCCGAGATTGCGACGGCACGCGGGGATTGTTGGCGAGGCGGATGGATAAGTCAAGACAGCGTGGTCCGCGCCGCCGGCGTCCGCCATGCCAAGAAAAACGCCCGGCAAGCCGGGCGTTTCGCATCCATCCAGACAACGGCGCTCAGTAGCCCAGCCCCATCGCGTCCTTGACGTCCTGCATGGTGGCGCGCGCCACTTGCTCGGCCTTGGCGTTGCCGGCGGCCACCACTTCCTTGACCAGATTGGGATTGCTCAGATACTGCTCGGCGCGTTCAAACATCGGCTGCTGTTCGCGGAGTACGCCGTCTATCACCGGTTGCTTGCAGTCCAGGCAACCGATGCCGGCGCTGGTACAGCCCTGCTTCACCCATTCGCGGGTATCGACGTCGCTGTACACCTGGTGCAGCTGCCATACCGGGCATTTGTCCGGGCTGCCCGGATCGGTGCGGCGCACGCGGGCCGGATCGGTCGGCATCGCCCGCACTTTTTTGGTGACGGTGGCCGGGTCTTCGCGCATGGTGATGGTGTTGCCGTAGGACTTGGACATCTTCTGACCGTCCAGGCCCGGCATCTTGGACGCCTCGGTCAGCATCGCCTCGCATTCGGCCAGAATGCTCTTGCCCTTGTTCTCCAGCCAGCCGAACAGCCGCTCGCGGTCCGCCGCGCCCAGGTTCTGGCTGGCGGCCAGGATTTCGCGCGCGCCGGCCAAGGCTTCGGCGTTGCCGTCTTGCAGATAGGCGGTGCGCAGGCGGTCGAATTCCTTGCCGGCCTTGCCTATCTTCTTCACCGCGGCGCGGGCCAGTTCTTCGAAGTTGGGTTCGCGGCCAAACAGGTTGTTGAAGCGGCGCGCCACTTCGCGGGTCAGTTCGATATGCGGCACCTGGTCTTCGCCCACCGGCACCAGGCCGGCCTTGTAGATCAGGATGTCGGCGGCTTGCAGCAGCGGATAGCCGAGGAAGCCGTAAGTGCCCAGATCCTTGGTGGACAGTTTTTCGATCTGGTCCTTGTAGGTGGGCACGCGCTCCAGCCAGGACAGCGGGGTCACCATGGACAGCGCCAGGTGCAGTTCCGCGTGCTGCGGCACTTTGGACTGGATGAAGACGGTGGCCTGCTCCGGGTCCACGCCGGCGGCCAGCCAGTCTATCACCATGTCCCACACGCTCTTGCCGATGATGGAGACGTCGTCGTAATTGGTGGTCAGCGCATGCCAGTCCGCCACCATGAAATAACAGTCGTGGGTGCTTTGCAATTGCACCCAGTTCTTGATCACGCCGTGGTAGTGGCCAAGGTGCAGGCTGCCGGTGGGGCGCATGCCGGAGAGAATGCGGTTGGCGAACATATGTGAATTCCGTTTCAGGTAATGAGCGCGACTGCGCCGGAAACGAATTTCCGGCGCGTCAGGATGGGGATGAACCAGGCCGCTTTAAATCAGGGCGCGCACCAGCCCGTACATCAGGCCATAGAACGGCCGCAAAATGGTGGACAGCAGGCCGGTGAAAATCAAGGCCAGCAACACCCACATGCCGTAGGGCTCCAGCCTGGAATATTTCCAGGCCATGCCCGGCGGCAGGAAGCTCTCCACGATGCGGCCGCCGTCCAATGGCAGAATGGGCAGCAGATTGAGCAGCATCAGCGAGATATTGATGCTGATGCCGGCCTGGCTCATCAGCGCCAGCGGCTCGCTATAGCTGGTATCCATGCCGATGGCCAGTTTGAACAGCAGCACCCACATCAGCATCATCACTAGGTTGGAGGCCGGCCCGGCTGCGGCCACCAAACGGCCATGCTCGCGCGGCTTGCGCAGCGCGCCGAAGTTGACCGGCACCGGCTTGGCCCAGCCAAAGATGAAGCCGCCCAGCGTCACCGACAACAAGGGCAGCAGCACGGTGCCGATCGGGTCGATGTGCTTGAGCGGATTCAGTGTCATCCGTCCCATCATATAGGCGGTGCTGTCGCCGTAACGGCGCGCCGCGTAAGCGTGGGCGGCCTCGTGCAGGGTGATGGCGAACAGCACCGGCAGCGCGTAAATGGTGATTTTCTGAATCAGAAGATTAATGTCGCCCATGATGTCTCTTGTGGGTTGAAAACAGTGTAGTGATGAGGCAAAGGCGGTGCTTACAGACCGAACGGCGCCGGATCTCCCTTGCCGCGGCGCAACAGCTCCACGCCCTCGGTCATGTCGATCACGGTGGTGGGATCGGTGCCACACCAGCCGCCGTCTATCACCGCGTCCACCGCGTGCTCCAATCGCTCGCGGATTTCATACGGATCGGTCAACGGTTCCTCGTCGCCGGGCAGCATCAGGGTACAGGACAGAATCGGCTCGCCCAATTCTTCCAGCAAGGCCAGCGCCACTTTGTGGTCCGGCACCCGCAGCCCGATGGTGGAGCGCTTGGGATGCAGGGTGCGGCGCGGCACTTCGCGGGTGGCTTGCAGGATGAAGGTGTAGCTGCCGGGGGTGGCGGCTTTCAGCATGCGGAACTGGCTGTTGTCCACCTTGGCGTAGTTGGCCAGTTCGGACAGATTGTGGCAGACCAGGGTCAGGTGATGACGCAGGTCCAGCTGGCGGATGTCCAGGATGCGCTCCATCGCCGGCTTGTCGCCCAGCATGCAGCCCAGCGCGTAACAGGAGTCGGTGGGATAGACCACCACCCCGCCCTCGCGCAGGATCTTCACCGCTTCGCGCACCAGCCGCGCCTGCGGATTGTCCGGGTGGATCATGAAAAACTGTGCCATGTGAGGTCAGCCTTGTGCCAGGTCCGCGGGCCGGATGATGCGCGCGGCCAGCGCGTTCCAGATGGGTTTGCAGATCGGCGGCAGGTCGTCGGTGCGGCCGACGTCGCGGCCGCCCTCGCCCGGCGCGTGGAAATCGCTGCCGGCGCTGGAGTACAGCTCGTGGCGGTCCGCCAATAGCGCGAACTTGTGCATATCGTCCAGGCTGTGGCTGCCGCTGGCCACTTCGATGCCGCGGCCGCCGGCCTGCTTGAAGTCGTTGATCAGCCGCTCGATCAGGGTGCGGCCCATATCGTAGCGGCCGGGATGGGCGATCACCGCCTCGCCGCCGCCGGCGCGGATCCAGCCCACCGCGTCTTCCAGGCTGGCCCATTCATGCGCCACATAGCCGGGCTTGCCCGGGGTCAGGAATTTGCGGAACACGGTGCGCACGTCCTTGACCTGGCCGCTGTTGACCAGAAAGCGGGCGAAATGGGTGCGGCCTATCATTTCCGGGTTGTCGCACAAGGCCATCGCGCCGTCGAACGCGCCTTGAATGCCGGCCTTGACCAGTTCGTCCGACATCTGCCGCGCGCGGTTGACGCGGCCGTCGCGTATCGATTGCAGGCCGGCGGCCAGCGTCGGCTGTTCCGGGTCTATGCCCAGGCCGACGATGTGCACGGTGTGCTTGCCCCAGCTGACCGAGACTTCGACGCCGTTGAGGAAGGCCAGGCCCCGCCGCGCCGCCTCGGCCCGCGCCGCGGCCAGGCCGTGGGTGCAGTCGTGGTCGGTCAACGCCACCAGGGTGGCTTCGCGCTCGGCGGCGCGCGCGATCACCTGCTCCGGCGGCAAGGCGCCGTCGGAGGCGTGGGAATGAAAGTGCAGATCGATGCTGGCCATGCTCATTGTCCGTTTGCGGCGGCCTGGCGCGCGGCTTCGCGCAACTCCCAGGCGGCCAGTTTGGCGCGGTATTCCGTCATCAGCGCGTTATAGCTGTCCCAGATGCACGGGTCGCAGCCGCTGCCGCAGCAAGCGTCGTCCGGCGGGGGCTCGGGCGCTTCCGGCGGCGGGTCGAAGTCGTCGTCGTTCATGGCGCCACGACGTGGATGGCAAAGCCATCGCCGCTGACTTGCTGGCCCACGCGGATCTTGCAGGTTTTGCGCAGTTCCACCTGGCCGTCCACGCGCACATTGCCTTCGGCGATGAAATGCTTGGCGGCGCCGCCGGAATCGCAGACATTGCAGGCTTTCAGCAGGTCGCACAAGGCGATGTATTCGCCGCTCAATTCAAAGGTTTCGTTCATTTTTGCACACTCGATTGGGACAGGGCTGTGAGCGGGCTGTGGACAAGAGCCGCAGCGCCTTCATTTTTCACGCCTTTTTACTGTCGCTTATTTTTTAATCTACCGCCGACAACTATCCACGCCCAGGCAGGACAAGCTTGTGGGCCTGTTGTGGATAATTGCGGCAATTTGCTGAATTTCCAGCGCTTTATTCTTGCCGCTCAAAATTTAGGCAACTCGCCCGGCCAGATGGCGGCCAATGCCGTCCACGCCTGCGCCATCCGCTGCGCGTGCGCGCCATGCACCCGCGTCGCGTTCACGCCCGCGTCTTGCAGCGCCTGCCGGTAGAGGCCGAACAGCCAGTCACGCTGAGTCGGGTGGCTGCGCAGCGGGTCCGGCTCCCAGGGGATGTCAGCCTCGGCCAGCAGGGTCAGCGCATAATCGCCGGGCCGGTACAGCGCCAGCAAGCCGGGGCTGCAATGCCCGTGCGCCACTTCGCTCCAGATCTTGCAATTCAACGCCGTGGTGTCGCACAACAAGACTTGGACGCCGCCGGCCAATGACTGTTCCGCCGCCAACTGTCCGCGCGCCACCTCCTCGATGATCTCCGGCGTGGAGCGGTACGGCCGCGTGGCGAAATAATCGCGCGCGTATTCCGGCACCCAGGCGGCGGCAATGCCGGCCGCGTTCAACGCATCCGCCAGCGCGCGCGCCAGCGTGGTCTTGCCGCAGGACTCCGGCCCCACGATGGCGATCTTCAACGGCCGCGCCGCGCCTTCTGACATCCTGCTGCTCTCGAACATACGGAAAAGCGTTCAATTATACGCCGCTTGCCGCGCTATCAACAGCCGGACCGCTGTTCTCAACAAGCCAGGGGGACAGCCCTGTGCGCCAGCTGTGGACAATGACGCTAAGCCCTTGCCGTGAAATGGATTTGCTCGACCTGCTCAAAAAACAGGCAATTCATTGGATTACTCACATCCAGCGTGAAAAGCCGTGTGGGACAATTGTGGATAAGGCCGCCAAGTCCTTGTTCCGCCAAGCGCATTTTCGACCGCTTATTTTTTAGGCAAAACAGCACGCCATTTCAGGATGAAGGCATACGAAAACGCCTAGCCCGGCCATGGCCGGCCGTGGCTGGCCGCCAGCGCCGCTTGCCCACACCCAAGGTGTAAAGCCATGTGGGCGAGCTGTGGACAAGCGCGGCAAGGCCCTGAAAAACCGGCACAAAAAAAGGCTGCTCAAAAAATAAGCAGCCCGGGTAGTGAACGGCGTCTTAATGCGCGCTCATCTCGCCGCGCAAGGGCCGGGCCAATTGCGCCGCCAGTTGCGGGCCGCTGAGGCCGGTGGACAGCAGCACATGCAGCTTGGCCAGCGCCGCTTCCGGCGTCAGGTCCGCCCCGGCCACCGCGCCGGCGCGCGCCAGCGGCTGACTGGCGGCGTAAGCGCCCACTTCCACCGCGCCGCGCGGCGCCTGGGTGATGTTGAGCACCACGCCGCCGCGCGCGGTCAAGGCCCGCACCCCCGCCAGCAGCGTCGGATCGGCCGGCGCGTTGCCGCTGCCGTAGCTCATCAGCACCGCCGCGTCCAACGCCGGGTCCGCCATCAGACGGCCGGCCAGCGCCGCGCCCTGGCCCGGGCTCAGGAACAGGCAGGCAATGCTCAGGTCTTCGCGCAGCGTCAGCGCCTGGAATTCGCCCTGCCCGCGCAGCCAGTCGGCCTGGTTCCAATGCGGGTGGATGGCGAAGCGGGCCAGCGGCTCGGCATTGGGCGCGCCAAAGCCGGCGAAATGCTCGACGTCCAGCTTGCGGGCGCGGCAGCCGCGCAGCAGCAGGCGGTCGAAGGCGATGGCGACTTCGTGCAATGCCGGCTGGCAGGCCGCTTCCAGCGCGTCGGCGACATTGTTCCAGCCGTCGGAGCGCGGGTGCAGCAGCGGCAGTTGCGCGCCGGTCAGCACCACCGGTTTGGCCAGGCCGCGCAGCGCGAAGGCCAGCACGCCGGCGGTATAGGCCATGGTGTCGGTGCCGTGGATGACGACGAAGCCGTCGTAGTCGTGATAACGCTCGGCCAGCGCGGCGATGATGCGGTTCCAGTGGCGCGGCTCGATGGCGGAGGAGTCGATCAATTCCTCGAATTCGACCACGTCGAAATCCAGGCCGGGACGGCGGAAGCGCTCCAGCAGGCCGGGCAGCAGCCCGGGCGACGGCGCCAGGCCGTCCGGGGTTTCGGTCATGCCTATGGTGCCACCGGTGTACAACACTAAAACGCGGCTCATGCGATCTCCTGCGAAGGGCGAATGTCAGGGATGGCATGGTAGCGCAATTCTCCGCGCTCGCGGCGGCGACGGCGGCAGACCTGGCGCAAGGGACGAGGGGCGGAACGAATGCGCCGCGCCGCCGCGAACCGGATTTCTGCAGTGGTTCGCGACGGCGCGGCGGGAGCAATGATCGCGGAACGCCGTCAGCGCAGCGCGTCGGAAATGGCGATGTTCACCGCCCGCTTGGCGGCGTCGATATGGTGGACGATGTCGCGCTGCAAGGAGCGCAGATAGGGATCGTCCTCGCGATGGCCGGCATCCTGACGCGCCTTGTCCAGCAACAGCAGCGATTGGTGGAAGCGATCCTCCGGCCGCCAGCTGGCGTCCGGCGGCATGCGTTCGAACGGGTCTTTGCCGTCGTTGATCGCCGCGTCGCGCATCCGGCGCAGCGCCTGGTTGATTTCGTCGACGGCGTGGCGCTCGTCATTGCTCACCTGCGGCGAGTCCGGCCGCGCCAGCAGGTCGCGCGCCATGCGCAAATCGCTCATCGCGTGCAGATAGTAGGGGTGTTGCTCCGGCTGCCAGTGGTGCTGCTCCCAGTTCCAGGGATCGCCATCGCGCCAGGGGTCGGCGGCCTGGGCCGCCTGGCTGGCGGCGGCGCACAGGATCAAGGCGGCCAGCTGGCCGCGCGCGGTCGTGAATTGCATGATGTGCTCCTTTTGGCTTAGAACATGTTTGCGATCTGCTGCGCGTCGTGGGGCATTACACGGTGTGTACGGCTTCAAAATACTCATGTACCACGCGTACATTTCGCTTTCTCAGCCGTTTTCGCCTTGTCTCGCCTTAGCTCGCTAGATCGTAAACAGGCTCTTAGCGCAGCGCGTCGGCCACCGCTTGTTGAGTGGCGCGCTTCGCTTCGTCGATGTGGTGAACGATGCGGTGTTGCAAGTCCCGCACCCAGGGATCGTCCTCGGCGTGGCTGGCGTCGCGGCGCGCCGAATCCAGCAGCGACATCGCTTTGTGGAAGCGGTCGCTGGCGGGCAGATTGGCGTCCGGCGGCTCGCCCTGCCACGGGTTCTTGCCGTCTTCGATCGCCGCGCGGCGCATTTCGTCGAGCGCGGCGTCGATTTCCGCCACCGCGCGGCGCTCATCGCTGGCCACCGGCTCGTAATCCGGCCGCGCCAGATAGGCGCGCGCCATGCGCAGGTCGCTCATCGCGTGCAGATAATAGGGATGCTCGGCCGGGCGCCAGGCATGCGGCGCCGGCGCCGGGTTGCGGTAGACGATCTGGGTGCGCGGCGACGTCACCACGCAGGCGCTGAGGCCCAGGCAAGCTAAGGCGATGGCCGCGGGCAGGAGGCGGCGGGTAATGAATGGCATGTTTCCTCTCCAGTAAAAACACCGTTTATGGCAACGGCTTGATCCATTCAGCATCGCCCGGCGCCGCCGCGCTGTCAGCAGCGATCTGGTGTCGGCATGTAAGCGTTTGTAGCAGGAAGCCGGCCAAAAACCGCCAATGATTAAGCTGGCGTGAAGTCGGCGCCTGAATTGCAAACAGAGATGAAGGAGCCACCGGTTTCATGCGCTGCGCACGCTGACGCGCACCGCGTCGTGACGCCAGTATTCAAAATCACAGTCCAGCGCGGCGCCGGCGGCGTCGCGATTGACGCGGCGTATCAGCAGCACCGGGCTGCCCTCGGCCAGCATCAGCGCCTGCGCCACGCGGCCCTGCGCCGCCGCCGGCAGGATGTCGAAGGCCGCCGCCGCGTATTCGATGCCGTAATGGCGGCGATACAGGCCGGTCAGCGATTGGCGCAGGTCCTGCTCCTGAATGCCGGGAAAGCGCTCCGGCCGCAGGAAGTGCTCGACGTAAAGCGCCACCCGCCCGTCCAGGCTGCGCTGACGGCAGATTTTCCACAGCGAGCTCAAGGGCGGCACCTCCAGCGCCCGGCACAGCTCGGGCGAGGCCAGCACGGTCTCCACGCTCAAGAGCCGGGTTTCCGCCCTCCGCTGCTGGGCGTCGGCCATGCGCTGGAAATGGTTGCCGTACACCGGCGCGTATTCCAGCCGCGGAAAGGCGACGAACCAGCCGCGTCTTTCCTCGCGGTAAACCCGGCCTTCGGCCTCCAACACGCTCAGCGCCTCTTTCAAGGTGATGCGGGTGGTGGCGAACAGATCGGCCAGCGCGCGTTCCGACGGCAGGCGGTCGCCCGGCCGCAGCAGACCGCCGTCGATTTGCTGCAATAAGGCGGCGCGGATGCGCGCGGCCTGGGAAAGCGGTTTCGCTTCAAGCATCAGGACTAGTCCAGCAATCAGATCGATGCCGGCTTTTTAACAAGCGAAAATGACAAGGAAATGAATGCGCGCGCGCGCCGCAAACCGGGCCGGAACCGATTCGTCACTCTTTTGCAATCAAACTGCCATGTGTCGTAAACCGGAATGTCATCAAGGCGGCATACCATCAGCATCGCCTTTATTTGACCTAGTCCAAAGGGATGGATGCCATGAACAAACCGTTGCGCTGCGCCGTGCTGGGCGCGCTGGCCTTGCTGGCCAACACCGCTTTCGCCGACAACCTGAGCGCGCTGATCCAGGCCGCCAAGAAGGAAGGCGAGCTGAATGTGATCGCCCTGCCCCACGATTGGTGCGGCTACGGCGGCATGATTGCCGGCTTCAAGGCCAAGTACGGCATCAAGGTGAACGAGCTGAATCCGGACGCCGGCTCCGCCGACGAACTGGAGGCGATCAAGGCCAACAAGAACAACAAGGGTCCGCAGGCGCCGGACGTGATCGACGTGGGCCTGTCCTTCGGCCCGCAAGCCAAGGCCGCCGGCCTGTTGCAGCCGTACAAGGTATCCAACTGGAAGACCATTCCGGACAGCGTCAAGGACAAGGACGGCTATTGGTACGGCGATTACTACGGTGTGCTGGCCTTCGAAGTGAACAAGGACCTGGTCGCCAAGACCCCGACCGACTGGAACGATCTGCTGAAGCCGGAATACAAGAACGCGGTGGCGCTGGCCGGCGATCCGCGCGTCGCCAACCAGGCGATCCAGGGCGTGTTCGCCGCCGGCCTGTCCCAAACCAAGGGCAATGCGGCCAAGGCCGCCGACGCCGGCCTCAAGTTCTTCGCGCAATTGAACAAGAGCGGCAACTTCGTGCCGGTGATCGGCAAGGCCGCCTCGCTGGCCCAGGGCAGCACCCCCATCGTGATCCGCTGGGACTATAACGCGCTGGCCGACCGCGACACCCTGAAGGGCAACCCCAAGGTGGAAGTGGTGGTGCCCAAGAGCGGCGTGGTCGCCGGCGTCTACGCCCAGGGCATCAGCGCCTATGCGCCGCACCCCAACGCCGCCAAGCTGTGGCAGGAGTATCTGTTCTCCGACGAGGGCCAGTTGGGCTGGCTCAAGGGCTATTGCCACCCCACCCGCTTCAACGATCTGGCCGCGCGCAAGAAAATCCCGCAGGACTTGCTGAGCAAGATGCCGGACGCCAGCGCCTACAAGAAGGCCCTGTTCCCGACGCTGGAGCAGCAGGAAGCCTATAAGGCGGTGATCACCAAGCAGTGGGACAGCGTGGTGGGCAGCAACGTCAAGTAAGCCGTTTCGCCCTGATTGGCGCGCGGCGCTTCCGCCGCGCGCGGGCTCTCTTTGGAAACACGCCCTCATGTCCGCATCTTCCGACCCCCTCGCCGCCCGTTCCGGCCCGGCGTCGCCGCGCCGCGCCGGCGGCGGCTTCGTCTCGCTGTCCTGGCTGGGCGTGGCGCCGTTCTTTCTGTTCGCGCTGCTATTCCTGCTCCTGCCCACCGCGCGCTTGCTGCTGGGCGCCTTCCAGGACGCCGACGGCCATTTCACGCTGAACAATATCGCCCGGCTGTTCGAGCCGGCGATTCTCGACGCCTACAAGATCAGCCTGCAGATCAGCGCCGCCTCGGCGCTGTTGGGCGCGGTCTTCGGCCTGTTGCTGGCCCTGGCCGCCATCCGCGGCCGGCTGCCCGGCTGGATACGGCCGACGCTGACCACCTTTTCCGGGGTGGCGTCCAATTTCGCCGGCGTGCCGCTGGCCTTCGCCTTCCTGGCCACGCTGGGGCGCATGGGCCTGGTGACGGTGCTATTGCGCCGCTACCTGGATTTCGATCTCTACGCCGGCGGCTTCAGCGTGCTCAGCTTCAGCGGCCTGACGCTGACCTATCTGTACTTCCAGATTCCGCTGATGGTGCTGATCGTCAGCCCGGCCATAGACGGCCTCAAGACCGAATGGCGCGAGGCCTGCGACAGCCTGGGCGGCTCCGCCTTCGCCTACTGGAGCCGCATCGCGCTGCCGGTGCTGTGGCCCAGCATCCTGGGCGCGGCGCTGCTGCTGTTCGCCAACGCCTTCGGCGCGGTGGCCACCGCCTACGCGCTGACCGGCAGTTCGCTCAACATCGTCACCATCCTGCTCTATGCGCAAATCCGCGGCGACGTGCTGCACGACCAGAACCTGGGCTATGCGCTGGCGCTGGGCATGATCGTGGTCACCGGCCTGTCCAACGCCGCCTATATCTGGCTGCGCGGCCGCGCGGAAAGGAACCGCTCATGAAACACCAGCCTCCTGTCCAGCAGCAGCCGTCGCGGCTGGGCGCCTGGATCGCCGTCGTCGTGGGCGGCCTGTATTTCCTGCTGCCGCTGTTGGCCACCTTCGAATTCAGCCTGAAGATGCTGCGCGAGGGCTATAGCTTCGCCGCCTACCAGGCGGTGCTGCAGGACCCAGGCTTTCAGCAGAGCTTCGCCTATTCGGTGCTGATGGCCTTGCTCACCATCGTCATCGGCATCCTGCTGGTGGCGCCCACCGCGTTCTGGATCCAGCTCAAGCTGCCGCGGCTGCGGCCGCTGGTGGAATTCATCACCCTGCTACCGCTGGTGATTCCGGCCATCGTCATCGTGTTCGGCTATCTGCGCCTGTTCGGCAGCGATGCCTGGCTGCCCTTGACCGGCAGCGAGCGCGGCACCGATCTCTTGCTGGTCTGCAGCTATGTGACGCTGGCGCTGCCCTATCTGTACCGCTCCATCGACGCCGGCCTGTCCGCCATCGACGTGCGGTCGCTGGCCGAGGCGGCGCAAAGCCTGGGCGGCGGCTGGCGGGTGATCCTGCTGCGGGTGATCTTCCCCAATATCCAGTCCGCGCTGCTATCCGGGGCCTTTCTGACCTTCGCCATCGTCATCGGCGAATTCACCATGGCCAGCCTACTGGCGCGGCCGGCCTTCGGCCCTTACCTGCAATTGATCGGCGCCAACCGCGCTTACGAGCCGGCGGCGCTGGCCATCATCGCCTTTTTGATCACCTGGGCGGCCATGGGCCTGCTGCAGGTGGCCGGCCGCCATCGCCGCGCCTTGCGCGAGGCGGCCTCTCACTGAACCTGGGAACGCATTCATACATGGCTTATCTGGACATCCAACATCTGCACAAGCGCTACGGTCAGCACACCGTGGTGCATGACTTCAATATGCGCGTGGAAGCCGGCGAGTTCGTCACTTTCCTGGGCCCGTCCGGCTGCGGCAAGACCACGGTGCTGCGCATGATCGCCGGCTTCGAGACGCCCAGCGGTGGCGTGATCCGCATGCAGGGCGAGGACATCACCGCCTGCGCGCCGCAGAAGCGCGGCATCGGCATGGTGTTTCAAAGCTATGCGCTGTTTCCCAATATGAACGCCGGCGAGAACATCGCCTTCGGCCTGAAGATGCAGAAGCGGCCCGCCGCCGACATCCGCCGCAAGGTGGCGGAGGCGCTGGCGCTGGTGGAGCTGTCCGGCAAGGAGGGCCACTATCCGCACCAGTTGTCCGGCGGCCAGCGCCAGCGGGTGGCGCTGGCGCGCGCGCTGGTGGTGGAGCCGCGCATCCTGCTGCTGGACGAGCCGCTGTCGGCGCTGGACGCGCGCATCCGCAAGAATCTGCGCGAGCAGATCCGCGACATTCAGCGCCGCCTGGGGCTGACCACCATTTTCGTGACCCATGATCAGGAAGAAGCACTGACGCTGTCGGACCGCATCTTCGTGATGAACCAGGGCAAGGTGGAGCAGGAAGGCTGCGCCGAGACCATCTACACCCAGCCGGCCACCGAGTTCGTCGCCCGCTTCATGGGTAATTACAATCTGCTGTCGGCGGGCGAGAGCCGGGCGCTGCTGGGCCTGGAGATACAAGGGCATCTGGCGATCCGTCCCGAATCCATCCAGTTGCTGACCGAAACCGACGCCGGCGACAGCCTGCCGGCGGTGGTGCGCCAACGCCAGTTGCTGGGCAATATCATCCGTTACCAGGTGGAAAGCGCCGGCACCCTGCTGCAGGTGGACCGGCTCAACCACGGTCCGGCCGACTTGCTGGCCGATGGCGCGCCGGTGCGCTTGCGCATCCGCCGCGACGATATGCGCGAGGTGCGCTAGCCGTCCGGAGGACGGCGGAAATAGGCCATCTGCCGGCGCAGGCTGCCGGCTCGCTGCGACACTTCCTGCGCCGCCGCCGACAGTTGCTCGCTGGCGGCGGCATTGCCCTGGGACAGCTGGCTCAGGCCCTGCATGGTCTGATTGATGGTGCCGACGTGCTGGGCCTGGACGATGGCTTCCCTGGAAATGGCCGACACCTGCTCCCGGGTCAGTTCGCTGGATTCGACGATGGCGCCCAGGCTCTTGCCGGCGGCTTCCGCCAAGCGCACGCTGCCAGTGGCCACCTGGCCTATCTCCTTGGCCGCGGCCTGGCTGCGCATCGCCAGCTTGCGCACTTCGTCGGCCACCACGGCGAAGCCCTTGCCCAGTTCGCCGGCGCGCGCCGCCTCGATGGCGGCGTTCAGCGCCAGCAGATTGGTCTGGTAGGCGATGTCGTCGATGATCTCGGTGCGCTGGGCGATCACATGCATCGCCGCTATGGTTTCGCCCACCACCCGCTTGCCCTCTTCCGCCTGACGCGCCGCCTCGCTGGCGATATCGCCGCTGCGGCCGGCGTCGCGCGCCATCGCGAACATCTGGCCGGCGATCTCGTCCACCGCGTGACTGGTCTGCTCGATGTCGGCCGAAGTGCGGCAGGCGCTGTCGGACAAGCCCTGTGAGGCACTATTCAACTGCAGCGCGGCATTGGCCACCGCGTCCGCGTCCTGCTGCACCTGTAGAATCACTCCGCTCAGCTTCCGCCCCATCTGGTGGATATGCGCGGCCAGGCTGCTGTCGTCGGCCGCGGCCAGCGGCAGGCGGAAGTCCAGTTGGCCGCCAGCCAGCTCGCGCATGCCCTGCGCCACTTCATCCGGCTCCGCCCCCAATGTTTTCAGAATATTGCGCGCCATCCACACCGCGGCGCCTATCGGCGCCAGCACGCCTATCAACACCGCGATCGCCAGCCAGCTTTGCCAGCGCGCCGCGTCCGCCTGCCGCGCCAGCGCCTGGCGGATGCGGTCCAGCAACTGGCCCTGCACCCCGAACAAGGCGTCGATCCGCGCGCTGGCCAGCTGGAACCACTCCTCGCTGCCCAGGCTTTGCATCGCGCCGGGACCGCGCGCCAGCACGCCGTCGCGTGCGGTCTCGTATTGCGAGCTGGCGTTCAGCGCCCGCGCCAGCAGGGCCTCGTCGCCGCCGCTCTGCCGGTACAGGCCGCGGCACAAGGCTTCCTGCGACACCATGCCGCTGGCCAGGCGGAAATCGGTGAGATTGAAGTTGCCCACCACCAGCACGCCGCCGATCAAGCCGCGCGCGCGGCCGGTGTACTCCTTCTGGCAATGCAGCGCCGCCCATTGCTGCACCAGCGCGCGCACCTCGTCGCTCTGCGAATAAAACAGGGTGATCACCCGGGACAGGTTTTCGATGATGTCGGTGTAGCGATCGAAAGCCGGCAAGGGCGAAACATGCCGCGTATCCACCTCGCGCCGCAGGCTGGCCAGCGCGGCCGAGGCAGGCAGTTGCTGATCCAGGAAGCCGGCCAGCTTGGCGGAGATATCCTCGCCCCGCTGCCGGCGCAGCCGCGCCAGCGCCTCGTCCGCCCGCTGCCGCTGTTGCTGCAAGCCCGGCGGCGGCGGCTGATGCGCGCTCAGGAAGCGGTTGCTCAAGCCGCGCTCAATCTGCAAGGCCTGGATCAGTTCGCCCACGCTCTGCACGCTGCCCGCCAGCGCCTCGTCGCGCTGCAGCGCGCGCGCCAGCTGCCATTGCTCATGGGCCTGCCATAGCGCGCCGCCCAGCAACAGCAACACCAGCGGTGCGATCAACAAGGCCAGTTTGTGCGCCAGCTTCAGACGTACGCGCATCGGAACTCCTGTTCGCGTGCATGGACGAAGACTCCGCCTTGAAAGCGGAGGGCTGTTCGAGGAATCGGTTCTATGCCTCGCGCGAGCTCGCGAGATCGCAAACACGTTCTAACTATAGGTGGCCGGGCAAGGCAAGCCCAAAGGCATTAAGACCCGCTAACCAAACCCCAGCGGTTCTCGTGTCTCGCTCTTGCTCGCTAGATCGTAAACACGTTCTAAGCCCCCGCGCGCGCCAGACAATTTTGATAGCGGCCATCCACGCGCCGGGCGAACCACTCCGTGGTCAGCCGACGAGTGAACTTGGGGCTGACCAGCACGATCTGCGGCATGATCTCGCGCGGCGCCTTGGCGCCGGCCAGCGCGAAGACTTTCTGGTACAGCGCGGTCTGGGCGAAACCGGACAGTTTCTCCAGGCGCAGGTCGCGCAGCATTTCGTCCGCGCTCATGCCTAGCCGGCCGGACAAGGCCTGCAGCGCTTTCTGGGTTTCGCTGGCCTCGCCGGACAAGGCCCGGTTCATCTTGTCGCTGTACAGCATGATGTCGCCGTCCAGCGCCAGCTTGCGGCCGCTGAGACGAGCCACCGCCTGCTGGAAGGCGGCGTTGCGGCTGGCGTAGCGGCCGGCGTTGTAATCGGCGAAGCGGTAGACCATCTGGCTGTAAGGCGCCGGGTATTGCAGCAGGATGGCGCTGCCGAAGTACACGCTGCCGCGCCGGGTGAACACTTCGTCGCGCAGGCTGCCGGCGTAGCGATAAGGATAGGGCCAGGCGCGGACATGGGTTTCCGCGAACGCCACGCTGACCTGCATCGGCCCGCCGTCGCGGATCGGGTTCTTGTGTTCGAAAATGGTCTGGCCGAACGGCAGCTCGCGCACCATGTCCTCGAACAGCGCGTTCATTTCGCGCTTGGTGCGCAGCGCGTCCACCCGCTGCTTATAGCTGCGGCCGTCCGGGGATTTCTTCTGCATCGCGGCGTCCACCACGAAGCCGGGAATCAGGTATTTCTGCCGCCGTTGTTCGATCTCGCCCCAGACGATCTTGGACAGATTGGGCACTACCGGGTCAGGGCTGAAGCCGGACTCCTGCTCGGCCACCGCCAGCACCGCGCAGAAATATTGCGGCGTATAGGGAATCTTCAGATGGTTGAACGCGCCGATGATGTCGGCGTTCCAGCCCTTGCGATCCGGAATGCCTGCCGGCAGCAGGCGGTTGAGCAGTTCGCCGCCCTGCGCGTCCGTGAGCGCCGGACGGCTGGCCGGCTTGCCGACGGGCGGAAGCGGTGCGACAGCCGGCGCCGGCGTCGCCAGCGGCGCGCTGGCTTCGGGCGTCATTGTCGGGATCGGCGCGGGAAGTTCGGAAACGGGCGCCGAAACCGGCGCGGGAGCGGTCGCGGCGCAGCCGGTCAACACCAGCGTTGCCAGGACCAGGGAAAGGGAGGACTTCACGCCGGCTCCTTGCGATGGGGCGATAAAACCGCAAGTGTAGCGCAAAGCCCGCCGCGGCTCGCGGCGGGCTCGTGCTGAGCGGGCGCTCAGGCCGGATCAGCCGGCGCGCAGGCTGGCCACCATGATCCAGCCGATCAAAGCCGGCGCCATCGCCATGCAGAAGCCGCGCATCAGCCGCATGCGGCGGCCGGCGCCGTCGCCGGCCAGCTCGCGGCGCACCACCGGCCACGCCTTCCAGCCCACAAACAGAGCCAGCAGCAGTTCACCCAGCGGCATCAGCAGCTTGGAGGTTAGGTAGTCCAGCAGATCGAAAAAGCCCATGCCGAACAACTGGTACTCGCTCCACACGCCCAGGGACAGGGACGCCGGAATGCCCAGCAGGAAGATCCCCAGCGTCATCACCCAGGCCGCCTGGCCGCGCTTGAGGCCGAATTCGTCGATCGCGAAGCTGGTCACCACTTCCAGCAGGGATACCGAGGAAGTCAGCGCCGCCAGCAACAGCAGGCAGAAGAACATCACCGCGAACAGCTGGCCCAGCGGCAGATGGGCGAACACCGCCGGCATGGTGATGAAGGTCAGGCCGGGACCGGCGGACGGATCGAAACCGAAGGCGAACACCGCCGGCAGCACCATCAGACCAGCGAGGAAGCACGTCGCCACCGTCAGCAGGATCACCCACAGCGCCGACCCCAGCAGATTGGATTCCTTGCTCACGTAGGAGCCGTAGGTGATCATGATGCCCAGGCCCAGCGACAGCGAGAAGAAGGCCAGGCCCAACGCGTCCACCAGCATGGCGGCGCTGACCTTGGAGAAGTCCGGCGCGACGAAGTATTTGACGCCTTCCCACGCGCCCGGCAGCGTCAGGCCGCGGGCGATCAGCACCAGCATCAGCACGAACAAGGCCGGCATCAGGAATTTCGACAGGTTCTCAATGCCCTTTTGCACGCCGCCGGCCACCACCCACAGGGTCAGCAGCGCGAAACCGGCGTGATAGGCGATGGGCTGCAGCGGATCGCTGATGAAGCCGCTGAAAATGCCGCCCAGCACCTTGGCGTCGGAGGTCATGATGCTGCCGCCCAGCGCCTTGACGATATAGGCTATGGTCCAGCCGCCCACCACGCTGTAAAACGCCAGGATCAGGAAACACACCAACACGCTCATATAGCCGATGATGGGCCAGGCGCCGCCGGCCAGCTGCCGGAACGCGCCCACCGCGCCGGCCTTGGAGGCCCGGCCCAGCGCCATCTCGGACAACATCAGGGCCAGGCCCAGCGTCAGGCAGATGCCCAGGTAGATGAACAGGAAAGCGCCGCCGCCATTGGTGGCCGCGACATAGGGAAACTTCCAGATCGCGCCCAGGCCGATGGCCGAACCGGCTGCCGCGAGAATGAAACCGAGGCGTGAGCCCCATTGTGATCTAGCCATAATACTGTCTGCTTCTTTGTCCGAATCATTGTTATTGAATCGCCGGAATCAAGGCGCGCATGAACGCGCGGCCGCAACAACGGCAAAGGTGCTGTGGTGCGCCGGAAGGGGCGCGGCTCGTGCCAGGCCAGATCATGAAGCCCGGAAACGAACGGAAGGGACCCGGCAAGCCGGGCGAGGGAGAGAAAACCGCCGAGTAGGCAGCGCCGCGACCGCGTCAGGGGTGGCGACGGGCAGCGGTTCTCGCTAGTGTATTTTGAATACAAACTCGAATTTACCACGAATGATGTCGATTTTCAGCGAACGCTGGCAATTAATTGTGGCTTGGCGCGGCAACATCGCCATTTAGCGGCCAAAACTACCGTCCAGCGGTTTGAGCATGAAATATCACCACTCCGGGAATACACTTAGAGCGTGTTCACATCGCGCGCCCCAGGGCGGGGCAAACGCAGCGGCAGCCGTGGAATGCGCCGGGAAGCCCATGAGCATTCTGAAGGGGCGTGCGCCGTGCCGGGCCTCGCGACGCGCAAGGGATGGTGAGCAAGTTCTCAGAGCAGCGGCCCCACTCTTCCGCGCGCAGCCTTCCGCGCCCGGAGCGAACTCGCCGGCCTCAGCCACTTACGAGGTGCCATATGGCGATCTTGCAAGCCTTTCAGTCCTTGATCGATACCGTGCAGGGTGGCCTGATCCTCGCCCTGCCCGCCGATGGCCAGATCGTCAGCGCCAACCAACTGGCGGCCATCTTGCTGGCCACGCCCCATGGCGATCTGATCGGCCAGTCGTTTTCCCACTTTCTGCCCAACCCCGCCGACCATGAGCTGCTGGCCCGCGAGCTGCGCCACAGCAGCATGATCTACAACCGCGCACTGACCCTGCAAGCCAATGGCGGACGCCATTTTGAAGTACAGCTATCGCTACGCGAGGTGGAACTGGACGGCACGCGCTTACTGGTTTACAGCTTCAGCGACCGCACCGAAACCAAGGTCATGAGCCAGTTGCTGGACTTTGAGCGCAGCCTGGTGGAGCGCTCGATCAGCCTGATGAAGAACCTGCGCGAGGAAGACAAGCCCGCCGACGACGACAAACTGACCGGAGTGGCCGGCATGCATCGCCTGCTGTCAGCCGCCCATGCGGAAACCGGGCGCGCGCGGCGCTATGGCGGCGCCGTCTCCGGCCTGATCCTATCTCTGATGAATATGCCGGAACGGGTGCCGGAACTGGACGAGGGCTCGGTGCACCGCCATCTGCTGCGCCTGGCTGGCAGCCTGTGCCTGCAGAGCACTCGTGACAGCGACCTGGTGGCCAAACGCGAGGACGACGCCTTCATCATTCTCTTGCCCAGCACCGGCATGAGCGGCGCCAACGAGCTAGCGCGCCGGCTGATCAAGGCGCTGCGCCAGTTGACCTTCGTCTATCAGGGCGAGGAACGCACCGCCGCCGCCTGCGTCGGGCTCAGCGCGCTGCGTGGCAGCGAAAGCACGCCCAAGCCGATGCTGGACCGGCTGGACGAGGCCTTGCACAAAGCGCGTGAGGGCGGCCCCAATTTCATCGTCAAGCAGCCGTAAACGCCGACACGGTTCTTATTATCGTTGACAATCTTCATGCGGAAGGTATAACTGCTCGGCATGACAGCAACGCCCCCCTCTTCCGCATCCCGACTAAATACCTTTGTCGCCCCTGTTCCCGACGCCAAACTGATGCGGCGCCTGGTCCCGATCAACCGCTGGCTGAATCTGCACGGCCTGCCCCTGCTGCGCGACCTGCCGGGCTTGCGCCGGCTGCCCGGGTTGGCCGGGCTGTGCGATATCCGCGACATCCAGATTCCCGACGCCGACCAGACGCGGCTGCGCGCCAGCCTGCAAGCCGGGCAAGCTTGCTTCCTCGCGCCCAATCACCCGGAATTCTTCACCGACTGGATGATAGACAAGGAACTGTCCGCCCGTTTTGCGCCGCGGCTGGCCTGCTGGGCCACCCACGACATCGTCAACGGCATGGGCGCGGCCATGCAGCGCTTCTGGCTGCGCAACAACCTGATCGCGCAAATCCCCGGCTCCGGCGGCGCTGCCGCCAAGCAGCACTCGGTGGCCTGGGCACTGCAAGGACACGGCGTGCTGCTGCATCCGGAAGGCGCGGTGAACTGGCACGCCGACCGCATCGCCCCGCTCTACCAAGGCGTGGCCGAACTGGCGCTGGACGCCTACTCCAGCCTGGATGAGCAAGCCGCCACCCAGCGCGTGCTGGTGCAGCCCTTGCTATGGAAGCTGCGCTTCATCCGCGACGAGAGCGCCGCCATCGGCAAGGAACTGGCCTGGACCGCCAAGCGGCTGCGGTTGCCGCTGGACCCCGCTCAAGCACTGCCTCAACAATTACAGCAAATATTGGCGGCCTTGCTGGCCCGCGAAGCCGAGGCCGCCGGCATCCTGCTGCCGGAAGCGCCTTATTTCACTCGCCGCCGCCAGTTCCTGGCCACACTGGCGCAACAGCTGGACCAGCTGACGCCGGATTCGGCGCTGTCCTTGCCCGCGCCTCGCCGCTGGCAGCGCGCCGCCCGCGAGAGCGAGGACCGCCAACGCAAGCAACAGCTGAAGCAAGGGCTGGCGGCCTGGGAGCGGCTGAACCGCGTCGACGAAACCGCCTACAATCAGCCGCTGCTGGCGCAGGAGCATATCGCCGAATGCGTGAAGCGCATTCGCCAGGACTATTGCCGCGGCACGCTGCGCGACACCCTCAACGCCTATTGCCCGCGCCCGCCCGGCCCGCGCAGCCTGCAATTACGCGTGCCCGAAGCCATCGATGTCGGCCGCTGGCTGAGCGAGCATCCCGGAGCCGATGCCCAGGCACTGACACAGCATCTGCGCCAGTTGATGCAGCGGGACTTGGACCTGCTGCTGCAACAACTGCACCAGACCCGGCCTTATTGGACATTGCCCAATCCGCTATATCAGGCAGAGCTTTCCGATGCTTGAATGACAAAACCGGCGCGGCATCAATATGATGCCGCGCCGGTTTCCGCCGAACTGCCGCTAACTCAGCAGCTCACTTCCGCGTTCTTGCGCGCATAGAACCACCAGCACAGCGCAATGCAGCTGATATAGAACACGATGAAGCACAGCAGCGCCGGTTCCGCGCCGCCTGTCGCCTTCATCGAAGCGCCAAAGCTCTGCGGGATGAAATAACCGCCGTATGCGCCGATGGCGCTGATGAAACCGCCGGCCGCCGCCGACTCCTTGACCCCATCGACTTCGGCCTGCTTGCGAGCCTCCTCGCCGCGGCCGGCAACCGCGCGCAGCCGTCCCAACGTGAAGATGGTTGGAATCATCCGGTAGGTCGAACCATTGCCGACGCCGGCCATGGTGAACAGCAGCAGGAACATCGCAAAGAAGCCGGCGAAGCTGCCGCCGCTCAACTGACCGGCCGCATCATGCGCCGGCAGGAAATGCAGGATGCCCAGCACCGCCAGCGCCATCACCACGAATACCCACATCGTCACTTTCGCGCCGCCGAGCTTGTCGGAAATCATGCCACCAACCGGCCGCACCAAGGCGCCAAGCAAGGGGCCGATAAAAGCGAACTTGGCCACCGGCACTTCAGGGAACTGGGTTTTGGTCAGCAAGGCGAAAGCGCCGGCAAAGCCGATGAAGCTGCCGAAGGTGCCAATATACAACCAGCACATCAGCCAATTGTGCTTGCGACGGAAAATGACCGCCTGCTCGGTGAACGAGGCCTTGGCGTCGGCCAGATCATTCATGCCGAACCAGGCCGCCAGCGTCGCCAGCGCGATGAAGGGCACCCACACAAAGCCGGCATTCTGCAGCCACAGGCTTTTTTCCACCCCTTCCTTCACATAATGCTGCGCATCGCCGCCCAGAGCGCCGAACATGCCGCCGGTCACCACCAGCGGAATCACGAACTGCGCCAGCGACACCCCCAGATTACCAAAGCCGGCGTTCAGGCCATTGGCGGCGCCTTTCTGCGCCTTGGGGAAGAAGTAAGCGATATTGGCCATGGAACTGGCGAAATTGCCACTGCCCAGACCGCACAGCAAGGCGATGGCCAGCATCACCGGATAAGGCGTGCTCGAATCCTGCACCGCGAAGCCCAGCCACAGCGCCGGTATCAGCAAGGAAGCGGTGGACAGCGTGGTCCACTTGCGGCCGCCAACGATGGACGGCATGAAGGAATAGAAAATGCGCAAGGTGGCACCGGACAAGGCCGGCAGCGCCGTCAGCAGGAAGAGCTGATCCTTGGTGTAATTGAAGCCTGCATTCGGCAGGTTCAAGGTGACCACGCTCCACAACACGGAAATCACGAATGCCAGCGTCAGGCATGGAATCGAGATCCATAAATTGCGGCGGGCAATGCTTTGCCCTTCCTTCTGCCAGAATTCGGCATTCTCCGGTTCCCACCGGTTGATCAGATAAGACATGACGGACTCCTCCCCGCCAACCCGGGTCATGACCGGACCGGCGCTATTTGACAAACTGGCGGCGCCGACGGCCAGCATCGACGCCGAAAAACCAAACGCTCAAGGCTTGACCACGGCCAGATGCAAGCGCTGCTCGGCCAAAGGCTTGAACGAGTAATGCATCCATACCAGGCTGACGCAGACCGTGCCATAAAGCAGCATGAAGCAGCTGGAACGCACCCCGGTGACATCCACCAGCGCGCCGAACAGAATCGGCAACACGAAACCGGCCAGGCCGCCGGCCAGGCCCACCACGCCGGAAACCGCGCCGATATTGTCGGAAAAATCATTGGCGATGAACTTGAACACCGATGCCTTGCCCACCGCCATCGCCACGCCGGCAACGAACAACACCACGGTGAACAGCACGGAATCCAGGCCGATATGCAAGCTCCAAGGTCCCTTCACCGTCGCCACCACCATTTCGGTTTGCGGATAGGACAGAATGAAAAAGCATACCCACAGCACCCACATCACCCACCAAGTGGTGCGATAAGCGCCGAAACGGTCGGACATCCAGCCGCCGATCGCGCGCAAGACGCCGCCAGGCAAAGAGAAACAGGCGGCCAGAAAAGCGGCGCTCTTCATATCGAAACCGTATTCGCCGACGAAATACTTGGTCAGCCACAGCGACAGGCCGACATAACCGCCAAACACCACCGAGTAATACTGCGAATAACGCCAGACCCGCGGATCGCGCAGCACTTGCAATTGCTCGGAGAAGCGCTGCCCGCCGCCGCTGAGATGCGCCGGATTGTGATAGCTGCAGAACCAGAACAACAACGCCGCCGCCAGCATGATCCCGGCGTAAACCTGGGGCACCAGGGTCCAGCCACCGAGCGCAATCAGCGCCGGCGCCACGAACTTGTTGACCGCCGCGCCGGAGTTGCCGGCGCCGAACACCCCCATCGCCATGCCCTGATGGCGCGCGTCGAACCAGCGCGCGACATAAGGCGTGCCCACCGAGAAACTGCCGCCGGCCAAGCCGATGAACAGGCCGATCAACAGGAAGTGCCAGAAATGGGTGGCGTACTCCATCAGATAAATCGGCAACACCGTGCTCAGCATCAGACAGAACAGCACAATGCGGCCACCATAACGGTCGGTCCAGATACCCAACGGCACCCGTACCAGCGAGCCGGACAATACCGGCATCGCCACCAGAATGCCGAACTCGGTCTCATTCAGCCCCAACTGCTGCTTCACCGGAATGCCCACCACGCCCATCATCATCCAGGCCATGAAACAGACGGTGAAAGCAAAGGTACTGACCACCAACACCGAGTACTGCTGATATCTTGTGCTTGTCATTTCGCCTCCGCAGCGGCCAGCTATCGGCCAGTCCAACTCCATACTCACACCATACTGGCTGGCGAACGGAAAACCCATTCCCCAAACGCGGGCAATGGCAAGAGAAAACGACCTAATGGAAATAGTTCTTTTGGGTGGTATTCAGCGCCACATAAAGTTGGCTTTGCGCCAATGCGAGTTACAGCTCCGGCGACATTGGCTAAGATAGGGCCCATTGCCAACAAGGGACCGTCGCCATGAATGCCGCCAAGAAAATCCGCCGTTTCATCGAAGAAGGACACGACCCGCAGCAAATGCAGGTGCTGAAAGAATTGGCCACCGCGCTGGAAATGGGCCGCTCGTTCGACCTGAGCCTGCTCTACGATATCGACATGCGCTATTTCGACGTCGCCATCGACCTGCTCAAGGACTGGCGCTTCGACCATCACATCGCCTCGCGCAGCAAGCTGCTGGAGCAATTGCTGACCGAGATCGCTCCGGAACGGCAAGTGCTCATGACGGCAAGCAAGGAAGAGAGCACGGACAGCCCCAAAGCCGCCAAGGCCAAGAAATAAGACATCCATGCAGGATACGACAAGGGCGCTGCTTGCAGCGCCCTTGTGCTTTTTGAAGACCTGCTATTTTCGCAACAGAAATGCATAAAGCCCAGCTCGTGTGAGCTGGGCTTTGCAATGGGGCGTCTGGCGGTGTCCTACTTTCACATGGCGAATGCCACACTATCATCGGCGCTAAGGCGTTTCACGGTCCTGTTCGGGATGGGAAGGCGTGGGACCACCTCGCTATGGCCACCAGACATAAACTGGTACAAACTTAAAGAAGCCTGGGATGGTGTCTACCACCCCGCATATATTCGGTATTCAATTG